>NZ_CP123781.1:2965833-3272500 GCF_029909415.1 Minwuia sp. IMCC3009 | reverse complement strand
ATTCCGCCGGTCAGCGCATGCTCGAAATCCGGCTTCAGATTGCTGAATTCCGGGCGCTCCAGAATGGCGCGCGCGGACTTCGGCGGTTCTGCCAGTTGCCAGAGACCGACGATCAGGGCGTAGAGCTGAAGCAGCAGGGTCGGCCCGTCGCCGGGTTTCACACCGGGAAACCGGTCCTCCACCATGCCGCCCAGTTCGACCAGCCCGCCTGCGGTCACCTGCTTGAAGGCCAGTACGGCGTCCTCCGCCACATTGCGTTCCAGGGTGCCGTGGCACTGCACCGCCAGACGCAGCATGTTGCGCCGTTGTGCCAGGTCCCGGACAAGTGACTTCGAGACGGCGGCGGCACCGGAACGCACCAGTGCCTCGTCCTGCATGATGCCCGTCAGGGCCTGAAACCAGCCGCCGAGCTCCTGCGTCAGCAGAGCCAGGAACATCTCCTCCTTGGCGCGGAAGTAGAGATAGACGGTGCCCTTGGCCAGTCCGGCGCGGCGGGCGACCTGATCGACCGACGGCAGTTCACCCCCGGTCTCATCGAACAGTTCCCCCGCTGCGGCAAGGATGGTCTGTCGACGCGCGGCCTTGTCGGCGGCGCCCCTTGCGCGGCGTGGCGCTGTTCCAGAATGTATCGCTGTATCCGGCATCTGTATCCTGTTTCGGGCGTGATCGTATCCGCCCGGCGAACACGCAACTGCTGACCTACAGTCAGAAACAGCCGTCACCCTGTCAAGGGGCCAGCCCGGCAGCGTGGCTTGCAGCATGGCCGGGTTGTTGAGGATCATCATGGAATATCCACGAATGCAGTCGTAGTGTCCGCACATGACAAATGTGGCAGAAAGCGAGATCGCGCCCGGCGGGCCGGAACCTTCCGGTGGTCCGTCGGGAAAGGTCATCAGTGACGGTGCGCTGATCGGCATGGCCTGGCTGGCGGCATCCGGCGTCATCTTCGCGATCTTCACGGGTATCATTCGTTATGTCTCCAGTGACCTGCACCCGGCGGAGACGGCGTTCATCCGCTATTTCTTCGGGTTCCTGTTCATCCTGCCGATCTTCCTCGGCGCGCGGCGCAGCGAGTTGCGGACCAAGCGTCCGGTCATGCACCTGTTCCGTGGGTTGGTGCACGGCTGCGGGGTCATGCTGTGGTTCTACGCCATCTCCAAGATCTCGCTGGCGGAGGTCACGGCGCTGGGCTTCACCTCGCCTGTCTGGGCCACGCTCGGGGCGATCCTGATCCTGGGCGAGGTGGTGAAGCTGCGCCGCATCGTGGCCGTGGTGCTGGGTTTCACCGGCGCGCTGGTGGTGCTGTTCGGCCTGCCGGGGTCAATGGCGGAGCTGCAATCGAACTTCAGTGCGCTAGGATACGGGCAGGCGGCGATGCTGCTGGCGGCGCCACTGTTCGCGGCGTCGAAGATCATCACCAAACGCCTGACGGATACGGAAACAACGACGGCCATTGTTGCCTGGCTTTCAATGCTGGTGACCATCGTGCTCGCCATCCCGGCGGCGATGGTCTGGCGGACACCGACACTGGAGGAGGTGCTCTCCCTGGCGGCAGTGGCCGGGCTGGCCACCCTGGCCCACATCTGCATGACCAAGGCGTGGCGCGCGGCGGACCTGTCGGTGACCCAGCCGGTGGAGTTCCTGCAACTCGTCTGGGCCTCCCTGATCGGTATCTACATGTTCGGCGAGGATCCGGCACTCGGCACCTGGATCGGCGGTGCGATCATTGTCGGCTCGGCGACCTATATCGCCCATCGCGAAGCGCAGACCCGCAGGCAGATGCGTCGGGCCGCGGCGGCTGATTCCGCCGCCCGGCACCCGAATTGATTGCCTGGGATCCTGAATTTCCGCTATTCCTCAATGGTCTTTCAGTCGGGGCATGGCTCCCGGGAACCAAGGGGAAACAGCATATGGCTGACCAGAATCAGGTCTTCGTCGACGGCGTCTTCAATGTCGGGATCCAGGACGGTGCCGTTCGCATCGACTTCTTCACCCATTCTCCGACCCAGCGGGACGCGGAGGGCAAGCCGGCACGTCAGTTCTCCCAGCGCCTGGTCAGCAGCCCGCAGGGTTTCCTGCAGATCTACTCCTCGCTGGACCGTCTGGTGACCCAGCTGGAGGAGCGGGGACTGGTACAGCGGCGCGAAGGCGGTACGCCCGAGACCACGTCCGACGCCCTGCCCAATACGGAAGACTGACGAACCCGGTTCCGGCCCCGCCGGAAAAGCGAAGGCCCGCCCCGTGAATGCACGGAGCGGGCCTGTTCGTCGGGATTTACGTGGCGGTCGCGGATCAGCGATCGTCGATCATGATCTCGACCCGACGGTTCTGCGGTTCGGCAACACCATCGGGGGTCGCGATGGCCGGATCGCTCTCGCCAGCCGGAATCTCGTCGATGCGGGCAAGGTTGAGACCGCGAAGGCGCAGTGCCTCGGCAACATTGGCGGCGCGCTTCTCCGCCAGTATTCGGTTGTAGGTGGCGTCACCTGCCCGGTCCGTGTGGCCCGTTACCCGGATATCGGCCTGGGGATAGGCCGCCGCCTGGCGCGCGATCTCGTCCAGCTTCGCATGTGCGTCATTGTCCAGCTCGGCGCTGTCGAAACCGAACAGCAGGCGATGGCTGACGGGCAGCACGGGAACAGCCTTGGCAACCGGTGCCGCGGCATCGGAGGCGGTCGCGACGCGGCGGTCACCGGAACTGGCGACAGGCGCAACGCCGGTCTCAGGGCCGGACATGCGTGCCAGGGTCTCTGTCACGCGTGCCTTGCAGATCTCGGCACGGCGCAGGTTCGTGCCCTCTTCCACGTCATTCATCCAGCAGTCGAAGTTGACCTGCGCATCGGCCAGTTCGCTCGCGGCACTGCCAGGCACACCGGCCCGATAGGCCTTCAGCAGACGGGTGTAGACCCGCTGCGCAAAGGCCATGTCTTCCGGCTTCAGGTCGCGGCCTGCGGGATCATCAGGCAGCACCAGGTAGCCGTCGCGGGCATCGACCGCCTTGTTCCAGTAGGCCCATTCGTCGGTCGAGTCGTTCTCACGGGCTTCCATATCGGACAGCGCCTCATAGCGAAGCTGCAGCGCCGCGTCATAGTTGGCATAGGGTGACTTGATCGGTGCACCGCCATAGCCCGCTGCACTTGCCCCACCAGTCACTGCCAGCACACAGGCCGTCGCGACACCACTCATCAGAAGCGTACGGATCCGGGTCGTGGTCATGATCGATCTCCTTGCGGTTGCTCTGTCGGGCCGCATGCTCCTGCGCCCGTCCTCCCAAGCTGGGGCATCCCGAATGACCCGTCAGTGATGTCACTGTGACCGAGTCGTGTCGGGTGAGGACGGGCGTGTGACCGCTGTTCAGTATCCGAGGCCGATCTCGATCTCGACGCGCCGGTTGCGGGGTTCCGCGACATTGTCAGCCGTCGGGTAGGCCTGTGCGGTTTCGCCGATCGCCACCTCATCGACGCGAAGGACGTCGATCCCCCGCTCACGCAGCGCAAGCGAGACGGCAGCCGTCCGGCGCAGGGAGAGTTTCCGGTTGTACTCGTCGTCGCCGGTCCGGTCCGTGAATCCGGCAACCCGGATGTCCGCAGACGGGAAGGCTGCAGCGTCGCGGGCCGCGGAGTCCAGGACTTCCAGCGCTTCCGGCGTCAGCTCGGCGCTGTTCAGCCGGAAGAAGAGCAGGTGACGTAAAGGCAGGGCAGCGGCAGCCACACGCTGCGGCTGTCGCGCCGGTGTGTCGGTGGTCGTCGTCGCGTTGATCGCCGCGACCTGCTTGACCGGCTTCGGGACCGGTTTCGGTGCCGGTGCCGGCCAGATCTGCGGATCGATCTTGGCCATCGAATCCTCGAAACGCTGGCGGCAGGCGTCGGCGCGTGCCGGGTTCCTGCCTTCCTCGGTATCGTTCAGCCAGCAATCGAAGTTGGCCTGGGCATCGGCCAGCGTCGTGGTGCGGGTGAGCGGCATGCCCGAGCTGTAGGCCCGCAGCAGCCGACGGTAGGCCGTGCGCGCATAGTCCCGGTCGCCCTCTGCCAGTTCGCGGCGGGCCGGATCCTCCGGCAGCACCAGATAGCCGCCGTCGGCATCACGGGACTTGTACCAGAAGTGCCATTCGTCGCTGCTGTCACCGTCGGCGGATTCCATATCAGACAACGCGGCATAACGGGTTGTCAGCGCGGAGTCATAACTCGCATAGGGCGACGGTATCGGTGCCCCGCCCCAGGATGCGGCAAGGCCCGGGCCCGTAGCCACGAAGACGGCCGCGAACAGGGCGGCAGCCATGGTCGGCAGCCTGCCCGATGAAACAGTCATTCGATTGTCTTGCATCTCTTGATCCCCCGATCTGGCCCACCGCCCGGGAAACGCCCGTGCGGCATGGCAAACCTGGACAGGATGAACCTCCGGCGATGGTCGTGGCGTGGTACACCTGTGACACGTCTGTGGCATTGGTGATCTGCCAGACGCAGGAGCCGCAGTGATTCCTGCAGTGATCTCAGCGTGATTTCATCTGGCACCGGAGCGCTGTAGACTGTTCGCTCATGCGTTTCGGGGGAGGGAACCGGATGTCGGATACGGCTGTTCATGGGCAGGTGGCGGACCAGTTCGCGCCTGTCAGGGAAGCGTTCGCGCGCAATTTCTCCGAGTTCGGAGAGGTCGGCGCCAGCCTGCGCGTGGCCCTGCACGGAGAGATCGTGGCGGACCTGTGGGGCGGGATCGCCAATCAGAAGACGCAGGCACCCTGGCAGGAAGACACGGTATCCGTGGTCTTTTCCTGCACCAAGGGGGCCACGGCGATCTGCGCCCACACGCTGATCAGCCAGGGGGCCTTCGACCTGGCCACGCCCGTGGGCGATATCTGGCCGGAGTTCGCGGCGGGCAACAAGCAGGATGCCACCGTGCGCATGATGCTGGACCATTCGGTCGGGGTGCCGGTGCTGCGGGAGAAGCTGAAGACCGACGGCATCTATGACTGGGACTACATGTGCGAGCGCCTGGCGGCGGAGGAACCGTTCTGGCGACCGGGTGACCGCAACGGCTATCACGGGCTGACCTTCGGCTGGACGGTCGGCGAACTGGTGCGTCGGGCGTCGGGCAAGTCGCTGGGCGAGTATTTCCGGGACGTGATCGCCGAACCCCTTGGCCTCGACTTCTGGATCGGCCTGCCGGAGGAGATCGAACCGCGCGTGGCGCCGATGATCTTCCGCAGGCACGAACCGGGCGATGCCCAGCCGCCGTTCCTGGAGGTCGGGCTGAACCAGCCCGGTTCCATCCCGCACCTGTTCCTGTTCAATTCCGGCGGGTTCCTGTCGAAGGGCTGCAACAGCCGCGAGGGACATGTGGCGGAGCTCGGCGGCGCGGGAGGCATCACCAATGGCCGGGGGCTGGAGGGTATGTATCGACCCTTCGCCAATGGCGGCTCATGGGACGGCGTGGATCTGGTGGATGCGGCAACGCTGGCGGACATGGAGGCCATTTCCATGGCCACCGGTCGTGATGCCACCCTGCAGATCCCGACCCGCTTTGCACCGGGCTTCATGAAGTCCATGGACAATCGCGCGCTGGGGATCGAAGGCGCGATCATCGGGCGGCGCGCCTTCGGCCATGTCGGCGCGGGTGGCTCCCTCGGGTTCGCCGATCCCGAGACCGGCATCAGTTTCGGCTACACCATGAACCGGATGGGAGAGGGGCTGTTGCTCAACGAGCGCGGTCAGGGGCTGGTGGACGCGGTCTATCAGGCACTGGGCGGCATGGAACAGGCCGGTGGCGCCTGGCGGCCCGCGGCATGACGGGTGGAGACGGGGCGGCCCGTTTCCCGCTGCTGCAAGCCCGGTCGCGTCGCTATGACGTCACCCCGGATGATTTCGTGGCCGAGATGCGGGATCGCTATGGCATCAACGGTGACCTGACCTTCACCGACCTGGTCGCGCGCGCGGCGGCACATGCCCCGGACCGGACCGCGATGGAGTTCCAGGGGCGGAAGACCAGCTATGGCGCGATGATGCGCCGGATCCAGGCCACACGCGCGCTGCTGACCGACCAATACGGCGTGCGGCCCGGTGATCGGGTGGAACTGCTGGTCGACAATTCGGATCACTATGCGGTCTGGTACCTGGCGATCCTTGGCGCGGGGGCGGTCGCGGTGCCGATCAACCCGAAACTGGTACCGCGCGAACTGGCCTTCATGGTGCAGGACTCGGCACCGGTGCTGTTCGTTCAGGAAAGCCGCTTCGACGATCTGATCGATGCGGCGCTGGTGCTGGCGGAGCGGTCTCCGCCGCGCTTCGTGGTGGACCGTGACCCGCCGCCGCCCGATGCCGGTGACTGGCAGCCGAGCAGTGGCATCGATGTGCATGACCATGCCGCGATTTATTACACCTCCGGCACCACGGGCACCCCCAAGGGCGTCATTCATACCCATCACAGCCTGATCGCCGGTGCGCTGATGATGCCGGAGGCCTGGGAGTATCCGGGCACCGACATGCGGTTCCTCGCCTGCACACCCATGTTTCATATCGCCAGCCACGTCTTCTTTCTGGTGACCCTGACCCTGGGTGCGACCCTGGTCATCGACAGCTATCAGACAGAACAGACGATGCGGGTGATCGCCGAAGAGCGGATCGACGCCTTCTTCGCCGTGCCGAGCCAGTTACTGATGATGGAACAGCACCCGCTGAAGCAGGAACTGGACTTCAGTCATGTGCGGATGATCGGATTCGGTGCAGCGCCGATGGCCATGGACCGGCTGCAGGCGGTGCAGGACATGTATCCGAATGCCGGGCTGGTCCACTGCATGGGCCAGACGGAGAGTACGGGGATGCTGGTGGCGCTCTCCTCGGCGGAAGCCTTCAGGAAGATCGGGTCCGTCGGTGTCGCGATCCCGGGCAGCGAACTGCGTGTGGTCGATGAACTGGACCGCGAGGTGCCGCATGGTACGGTGGGTGAACTGGTCAGCCGGGGGCCGCAGAACATGGTCGGCTACCTCAACCGACCGGAAGCGACGGAGGAGACCCTGCGCGGTGGCTGGCTGCATACCGGCGACCTGGGCTATCGCGACCCGGACGGTTACCTGTTCCTGGTGGACAGGGCCAAGGACATGATCATCCGCGGCGGGGAGAACATATACTCCACCGAGGTCGAGGACGTTCTCTACATGCTGCCGGAGGTGTCACTCTGTGCCGTCATCGGTGTGCCCGACAGGCTGTTCGGGGAGGAAGTGGGCGCCTTCATCCTGTGCAGGCCGGGCGCGTCCCTGACCGTGGAAGCGGTGCAGGAACATTGCCGCGCCAACATGGCCGGCTACAAGACCCCGCGCCTTGTCCGCTTCGTGACCGAGTTCGCCATGACAGCCACGGGCAAGATCCAGAAGGGTGAACTCAGGAAGCTGCTGGACGACGGAACGGTTTGACAATCAACCCGGCGGGGACCACCTGCAGGGGACACGGAAACGCCAACGGAGGAACGGATCATGGCTCTATTCGGCAGCAAGCGCGACGACGGTGCCTTTGGTGTGGTGTCGAAGGACTTTCCGGATCCCGCGATCGATGTCGCACCGACTGAGGAGGAGCAGATCGCGATCCTCGCCGGTGGCTGCTTCTGGTGCGTGGAGGCGGTCTATCTGGAACTGAAGGGCGTGCATTCGGTGGTCTCCGGCTATGCGGGCGGCACGGCGGAAACCGCCGACTACCGCAGCGTCTGCACCGGCCGCACCGACCATGCGGAAGTGATCGAGGTGCGCTACGACCCGAACCTGATCAGCTATGGCGAACTGCTGAAGATCTTCTTCGCCGTGGCCCACGACCCGACCCAGAAGGACCGGCAGGGCAACGACATCGGCCGTCAGTACCGCTCCGCCATCTTCTGGCTGGACGAGGAGCAGAAGCGCGTGGCGGAGGCCTATATCGCCCAGATCAACGAAGCCGGTGTCTTCGACAAGCCCATCGCCACGGTGCTGGAGCCGCTGGACACCTTCTTCGACGGGGAGGACTACCACCAGAACTACGCAGCCCGGAATCCGACCCAGCCCTATATCGCCTATCTGGCAGCACCCAAGGTGCAGAAGCTCTACCAGCTCTATCGCGACAAGACGAAGGCAGCGGGGTAGCCGTATCGCACACGAGGTGCCCGACACGTAGCTGGTTCGGAAAGAATGCGCGCGTCAGGTGATGTTTTTTGCTCTCTGCCTGACTTTCTCCTGTATTCCGGTGCCTGATATTCAACATTACGGGTACTGGAATCAAAAATGCGCGCATCCTTTGCGGTCTCGACGGTCGTTGCTTCGTCACTCCTGCTGGCAGCCTGTGGTGGTTCGTCGCCGAATCCGGTTGTTCAGTACCAGCCGGGTGACGAGGGGCGGACCTGCGAGGGACTGCGCCACGAGATCGCCGCGAACGAGGCCGAGATCATCCGTCGGCTGCCTGGTGAGGATGCAACCGGCAAGAACGTCGCTCTCGGTATTGCGGGCGCCTTCCTCCTGGTGCCGCTCTTCTTCATGGACTTCAAGGACGCGGAGCGGATCGAGATCGACTCCTATCGCCGCCGCAATCTCTGGCTGCGCGAAGTCGCGGCCAGGAAGGACTGCAGCCTTCCCGAGCCGAAGGTGAAGTTCGAGGAGAAGGCCGCCGCCACCCCGACCACCAGCGAATGAGGTGACAGCGGTCGCGCAACGGACCGCGATCTGCCTGTTCACGCTACTCGCAGACCTGATCTGCGAGCCCGGCGTGCGGCACCGCTGGGTACCCGGGGCAAGCCCGGGCACGGCATCGACAGAGGTACGGGTCAGTCGCCCAGGATCTTCTCGCGCAGGATCTTGTTGACGGCCTGCGGGTTGGCCTTGCCGCCTGACAGCTTCATGACCTGACCGGTGAACCAGCCGAGCAGCTTCTCCTTGCCGCCCTGCACGTCCGCCACCTTGTCCGGGTTCTCCGCGATCACCTGATCGACGACCGCCGTGATCGCGCCTTCGTCGGTGACCTGCTTCAGCCCCTTTTCCTCGATGATCGCGTCCGGGTCCTGATGGGTTTCGCACATCACCTCGAACACTTCCTTGGCGATGCGGCCGGAAATGGTCTTGTCGACGATGCGGTCGATCAACTGGCCGAGCTGCGTTGCCTTGATGGGGCTTTCGGCGATGTTGATGCCGGTACGGTTCAGATATCCGAACAGGTCCGTCGTCACCCAGTTGGCCGACAGCTTCGGGTCACGCCCGCTGGCCACGGCTTCGTAGTAGTCGGCGGATTCCCGGTCCGAGACCAGCGTCCGGGCGTCATATTCGGACAGGCCGAAGTCGGCCATGAAGCGGGCCTTCTTTGCGTCCGGCAGTTCCGGCAGGCTGGCGCGGATCGCGTCCACCCATTCCTGTTCCATTTCCAGCGGCAGCAGGTCGGGATCGGGGAAGTAGCGATAGTCGTGCGCTTCCTCCTTCGACCGCATGGAGCGGGTGACACCCTTGTTCGGGTCGTAGAGCCGGGTTTCCTGGTCGATGGTGCCACCATCCTCCAGGATCTCGATCTGGCGGCGGGCCTCATGTTCGATGGCCTGGCGGATGAAACGCATGGAATTGACGTTCTTGATCTCGCAGCGCGTGCCCAGCGGGCCGCCCGGACGGCGCACGGAGACATTGACGTCCGCGCGCAGGGACCCTTCCGCCATGACGCCATCGCAGGAACCGACATAGCGCACGATGCGCTGCACCTTCTCCACATAGGCGGAGGCTTCCTCCGCCGAGCGCATGTCGGGGTCGGAGACGATCTCCATCAGCGCCACGCCGCAGCGGTTCAGGTCGACATAGGTCTGCGAAGGATGCTGGTCGTGCAGGCTCTTGCCCGCATCCTGCTCCAGATGCAGCCGCTCCACGCCGATTTCCTTGGTGGTGCCGTCCGACAGCTCGATCGTGACGGAACCACGCCCGACGATGGGCTGCTTGAACTGGCTGATCTGATAGCCCTGCGGCAGGTCGGGATAGAAATAGTTCTTCCGGTCGAACACGGAATAGAGATTGATCTCCGCATTCAGGCCCATGCCGGTGCGCACGGCCTGCTCGACGCAGCGTTCGTTGATGGTCGGCAGCATGCCGGGCAGGCCCGCGTCGACGAAGCTGACCTGGCTGTTGGGATCGGCACCGAACTCGGTCGAGGCGCCGGAGAACAGCTTGGCGTTCGAGGATACCTGGGCATGGATCTCCAGACCCATGACGATTTCCCAGTCACCGGTCTCGCCCGCAATCAGGTTGTCGGGATTGGTCGGGATGTCTCTCATGCCAGCCACCACTTGTTGGGCCGTGCGGAGAAGGCGGCGGCACTTTCCAGCACACCCCCCACACGGAACATGGTCATCTCGTCGAATGCCGGGGCCAGCACCTGCAGCCCCAGCGGCATGCCGTTGTCCGACAGGCCCGCCGGTACCGACATGCCCGGCAGCCCGGCCATGGAGGCAGGGACCGTGAACACGTCGTTCAGGTACATGGCGATCGGGTCACCTGATTTCTCCCCTGCCGCGAAGGCGGCGGAGGGTGCGGTTGGGGTCAGGATCGCATCCACCTGCCCGAAGGCCTGCTCGAAATCCTGTCCGATCAGGGTCCGGACCTTCTGCGCCTTCAGGTAATAGGCGTCGTAGTATCCCGCCGACAGCACATAGGTGCCGATCATGATGCGGCGCTGGACCTCCGCCCCGAAGCCCTCCGCCCGCGTCTTCTCGTAGGTCTCCGTCAGGTCCTGGCCATCGACGCGCAGGCCGAACCGCATCCCGTCGTATCGCGCCAGGTTCGAGGAGGCTTCCGCCGGGGCGACGATGTAATAGGCCGGCAGGGCATACTTCGTGTGCGGCAGGCTGATCGGCACGATCTCCGCGCCCGCGTCCCGCAGCCAGGCTTCACCCTGCTGCCACAGTTTCTCGATCTCCGGGGGCATGCCGTCGATGCGGTATTCCGCCGGAACGCCGATCTTCAGGCCGCGGATGTCCCCGGTCAGGGCGCTCTCGAAATCCGGGACGGGCATGTCGACGGAGGTGGAATCCATCGGGTCGAACCCGACCATGGATCCCATCATGATCGCCGCATCCCGCACGGTGCGTGTCATCGGTCCGGCCTGATCCAGCGAAGAGGCAAAGGCCACGACGCCGAAGCGTGAACAGCGGCCATAGGTCGGTTTCGCACCAACGATGCCGGTGAAGGACGCGGGCTGGCGGATGGAACCGCCGGTGTCCGTACCGGTTGCCGCCACCACGATCTCCGCCGCGACCGAACTGGCCGATCCGCCGGACGAGCCACCGGGCACGAAGGTGCGGTTGTCGCCCTCCGGCCGCCAGGGATTGGCGACGGGGCCGTAGTAGCTGGTCTCGTTGGACGAGCCCATGGCGAATTCATCCATGTTCAGCTTGCCCAGCATCACCGCGCCTGCGTTCCACAGGTTCGTGGTCACGGTGGACTCATAGGGCGGCTGAAACCCGTCGAGGATGTGGCTGCTGGCGGTGCTCAGCACGTCCTTCGTGCAGAACAGGTCCTTGATGCCCAGCGGCAGGCCCTCCATGGCGCCGACCGTGCCCGACGCACGCCGCGCGTCGGAGGCCTTCGCCATCTCCATCGCCTTCTCCGGTGTCTCGGTGACGAAGGCATTCAGCGACCGCGCAGCGGCGACGGCGTCGATATAGGCCTCGGTCAGTTCGACACTGGTCGTCTCGCCCTTCGCCAGCGCATCGCGCGCCTGGGCCAGTGTCAGGCCGGTCAGTTCACTGTTCGCTGCCATTACTCGACCACCTTCGGCACAACGAAGAAATTCATGTCGGATGACGGTGCATTCGCCGTCACCTTTTCCGCCTGTCCGCCGCTGGTGACCTCATCGGCCCGCCAGCGCAGTTTCTGCTTCGCGACCGACGTCATGGGCGCGACCGCGGACGTGTCGACTTCGTCCAGTTGCTCGACAAAGCCGATGATCTGGTTCAGCTCCTGGCCCAGGGCCTCCAGCCGATCCTCCGCCACCTCGATCCGCGCCAGTCTGGCGACGCGCCGCACGGTGTCCTTGTCTAGCGACATGGCATTCTCTTCCCGGTCATGAAATCAGGCCTGCGCCGGAACAGTGCCGACGCGCGGTGTACCTATCATCGGGACAGAAAGGCGGCAAGCGATGCGGCGTTTGGCCTCCGTCGACGCGCTGCACCATGTGGCTGATGTTTCACCAATCACATTTCGCGTGATAAGAAGCGTGAATCGCCCCTTTTCCGGGATATCCGCGCTGATGCGTCTGCGTTTCAAACCCTACATGAGTCTGGCCTGGGATGTGGCCGCCGCGCCGATGGCCTTCATCGGGGCGATGATCCTGCGCTACGGTCTGGGCGGGTACGAGATCACGTCGCACATGTGGCTGGAGGCGACGCTGGTCCTCGTGCCCCTGTCGCTGGTTGTCTTCGCCCTGTTCGGGCTGCACCGCGGGGTCTGGCGCTATGTCTCGATGCGGGATCTGGTGAGGATCCTGCAGGCGACCGCCATCGTGGTGCTCTTCTCCTATCTCGCGCTGTTCGCCTACAACCGGCTCGACACGCTGCCGCGCACGGTGCCGTTCATCAACTATATCCTGCTGGTGGCGCTGCTTGTCGGACCGCGGCTGCTGCTGCGCCTGCGGGTGGAGGGGGGACTCGGCTCCCTCGGCCTGGCGCGCAAGGCGCGTGGGGAGGCCGTCCCCGTGCTGCTGATCGGCGCCGGATCAGGGACGGAGCTTTTCCTGCGGGAGGTGGATCGCGGCACGACCAGCTATCGCCCCGTCGCCATCCTGGACGAGTCGGGAAAGCGGGTCGGGCGGGCCATTCGCGGGGTGCCGGTGATGGGCGGGCTGGACGACATGGCCTCCGTCGTCTCCACGCTGGAGGCCAGGCACCGCCGTCCGCAGCGCGCCATCGTCACCAAGCGCGAACTGAACCCGGACCTGCTGCACGATCTGCTGGAACGGACGGAGAAGATCGGTCTGCCGCTCAGCCGGGTGCCGGACATGGGCGCGCTGGAGACCGGGGTCGGCGTCAACCGGATCGAAGTCCGCCAGGTCCAGGTGGAGGATCTGCTGGGCCGACCGCAGAAGCGGCTGGATCGCGCGGCGATGCAGGGGCTGATCACGGGCAAGCGCGTGCTGGTGACCGGCGCGGGGGGCTCGATCGGCAGCGAACTGGTGCGACAGGTTGCGGAACTCGGCCCGTCAGAACTGTCGCTGGTCGATCTGTCGGAGTTCGCGCTCTATACCATCGACATGGAGGTGTCCGAGCGCTGGCCGGAGCTGCGCCGCCACATGACGCTTGCCGATGTGCGCGATTCCGAGCGGATGAACGGCGTCATCGCCGGTTTCAGGCCGGATATCGTGTTTCACGCCGCCGCGCTGAAGCATGTGCCGCTGGTGGAAGCCAATGTCGAGGAAGGTGTGCTGACAAACGTCATCGGCACGCGGAATGTGGCCGATGCCTGTCGCGCGCATGGCGTTGGCGTGGTGGTGCTGATTTCGTCCGACAAGGCGGTGAATCCGGCAAATGTGATGGGCGCGACGAAACGGCTGGCCGAGGCCTATGCGCAGGCTCTGGATATCGAATGCGCCGGCGCCGGCGGTACGCCGCGCTTCGTCACGGTTCGCTTCGGCAATGTCCTGGGGTCCACCGGTTCCGTGGTGCCGCTGTTTCAGCGCCAGCTTGCGGCGGGCGGGCCCCTGACCGTCACCCATCCGGAGATCACCCGCTATTTCATGACCATCCGCGAGGCGGTGGAACTGGTGCTGGCAGCGGCCGCGCACCGGGGCACCGGCAGCACGGAGACGGGGCGGATTCATGTGCTCGACATGGGGGACCCGGTACGCATCCAGGACCTGGCGCGGATGATGATCCGCCTCGCCGGTCTCAGGCCGGACCGGGATGTGGAGATCGCCTTCACCGGCCTGCGTCCCGGCGAGAAGCTCTACGAGGAGCTGTTGCACAACTCCGAGACCGATGATGCGACCGCCGTGGAGGGTGTCTTCCTTGCCTCCCCGCGCGCGGTCGATCTCGCCATCCTGCGTCGTGCCCTGGACGAACTCAGGTCCCATGCCCATGCCCGGCGGACGGATCGCACCCTGACCCTGCTGAAGGAACTGGTGCCGGAGTTCAAGGCAGAGCTGGAGCGCAGCCGGTCGGACGCCTCCTGATCCGGCTCCGGCAGTGTCCGGACCCGTGACGGCACCGCGCGTCACCGTCCGGCTGGTCTCAGTCGTCGTCGAAGAGATACCTGCCCACGGCCCAGGCAATGGCCGCTCCGGCAACCTGTGACAGGATGAACCCCGGAACATCGGCGGCACCGATGCCGGCAAAGCTGTCGGTCAGGCTGCGGGCAATGGTGACGGCGGGATTGGCGAAGCTGGTGGAGGCGGTGAACCAGTACCCGGCGGTGATGTAGAGGCCGACTGCCGGTCCCACCCAGGCCGGCCGATGGCGCACGGTGCCAAGGATCGTCAGCACCAGTCCGAAGGTTGCCACGCCCTCCGCGAACCACTGTCCGATGCCGGTACGGGGGCGGGCAAAGGCGCTGATCATGTCCATCTCGAACATGACGTGCGCTGCCATCACGCCGGCAATGCCGCCCGCCACCTGGAACACGACGTAGACCGCCGCGATGAGCGCCGTGATTTCCCCCCGCAACAGGAACACCAGGGTGACGGCAGGGTTGAAATGCGCACCGGACAGCGGACCGAACATCACGATCAGCACCACGAGAATTGCGCCCGTGGCGATCGTATTGCCAAGCAGGGCAATGGCGTCGTTTCCCTGGGCCAGGGTCTGGCCCATGATTCCGGACCCGACGACGGTCGCCAGCAGGATCGCGGTCCCCAGGGCCTCCGCCACGAGGCGCTTGCCGGTCGTAGCTGTCATGTCAGTCGCTGTCCCTCAGGCGGTCTTCGTCTTGTCCTTGCCGATTTCGGTGAGCCTGGACTGCAGCCGCGTCCGGTCCAGACTGCTCAGCGGCAGGTTGACGAAGATCGAGATCCTGTTGTTCAGCATGCGGTAGGTCTCGGTGAATGCCTGTCGCTTGACGGCCTCCACCCCTTCGACGCCTGCCGGGTCCGGCAGACCCCAATGGGCTGTCATCGGCTGCCCGGGCCAGATCGGACACACCTCCTGCGCCGCGTTGTCACAGACCGTGAAGACGAAATCGAGCTGTGGTGCGTCCGGTGCGCCGAATTCGTCCCAGTTCTTGGACCGGAGCCCGCTCACGTCGTGATTGAGATTGCGCAGCAGTTCCTCTGCGTAGGGATGGACCTTGCCCGCAGGGTTGCTGCCCGCCGAGTAGGCATTGAACCGCCCCATGCCTTCCCGGGCGAGTATCGCTTCCGCGATGATGCTTCGCGCTGAATTGCCCGTGCACAGGAACAGCACGTTGTAGGGTTTCGGATCAGCCATGGCACCCTCCCGCTGGCGGAACATACGGGTGTCTTATGGCGCGGCAGTATTTCAGAACGAAGACAGTGTCATCTTCCTGCAATCAGGGGCAGATATGCCGTGGCGACGGTTGGATCACAGCCTGACCTGGCAGCCTGTGGGACACTCAATAGCCGCGAATGCGCGGCTGGCCGGATTTCACACTGATATAGGGTGACGGGCGCAGGCGCAGGTTGCGCACCTGGCTCGAACTGGTGCGGAACCTGATGCCGGTGGCGGGCTTGCTGGCCAGCCGGATCTGGTTCACGGCGTGCTGACGTTCCCCGGCCCAGGCGGCCATGACCTTGCGGCGGTAGGCATTGGCGCGCTGCGGCTCGCGGTTGTGGTAGAAGGAGATCGCCCGTGACCACGACCGGGTCTCCGCAAAGAGCTGTTTCACGAAGGTCGCGGCATACTCGACGTTCGTCGCCGGGTCGAACGCGCCTTCCAGATCGTCGAAGGCTTCCGGGTGATAGCGCAGGTTCACCTGCATGCAGCCGACATCAATGTTCTTCACGCCCTTCGCCTTCAGCGCCTGCACAGCGGCAACCGCTTCGGACTTCGCGTCGTGCCAGCGGCCCCGACCCTCGGCATGGATCGTCCAGGGCCAGGCAGAAATGTCCGCCCCGGCATGAATTGCCCGGCCTGATTCGACCACGGCGACCGCAGCCAGCAGTCCGCTGGGGATATTGTGGCGACGCTCCGCCGCCAGCGCCGCGTCACGGCAGATGGACGCACGGGTCTCTGTTTCCACGGGTTTCGCCGCAACAGGCACGGCAAGCGCGAGCATGATGAGGCCGCAGAACAGGGCCAGGGGGGCGCGGTCGGGGATGTGGCTGAATATTTTCATGGGTTTCTGAAAAGCAAGCACCAGGCCAGTTCGGGCAGACGGAAACGGGCGCGAATTCCCTGACGGAAATTTTTCCCTTGTTTCTTTTCGCAATTGCGAGATATGCTCGCTCCTGCGGCATGAGAGTCTGCTCTCTGCCGTGGCCCTGATTGGGCGTTTCCTCCCTAGACTTGGGCCGTCCCGGCAACGGGGCGGCCTATTTTTTTTGCCTGGTGCCGGTATCCGAATGTCAGGTGAACGAGATGCTGGACATGATGCGCCGCACCATTTCCGCCATGTCCTGACTGATCCTATGCAGTTCCGGGCGGCGGGTGAACCGGGCCTCATCCATGTAGAGGGCGCGGTTGATCTCGATCTGCAGCGCATGCAGTCCCATGGCGGGACGTCCGTAGTGTGCGGTGGTGAAACCGCCGGCATAGGGCGCGTTGCGACCGACGCGATAGCCGAGGGCGCTGAGTTCGGTCTCGACCCTGTCGGTCAGATCGCGGTGGCAGGAAGTCCCGAACCGGTCACCCAGCACGATATCCGGCCTGTCACCAACCCTGCGCCCGGCCACCGGCAACGCGATGGAGGGCATGGAGTGGCAGTCGATCAGGATGCACTGCCCGAACTGCGCCAGGGTGGTGTCGACAAGCTCCGCCAGCGCAGCATGGTAGGGGCGGTAGTAGTGTCGGATGCGACGCTCCGCCTCCGCGTAGGGCAGTTTGGCGCGATAGATGTCCTCGCCCCCCGCCACCACCCGGGCAATCGTGCCCAGACCGCCGGCCACGCGCACCGAGCTGGTGTTCGCGTGGGCGGGCAGGTCGTCGTCGAACATGGTCGGGTCCAGTTCGTAGGGTTCCCTGTTCACGTCGCAATAGGCCCTGGGAAACCGGGCCCGCAGCAGCGGGGCGCCCAGACGGCTGGCGGCCAGGAATATCTCCTCGACAAAGCTGTCCTCCGATTTTCGCAGGGCCAGCGTGTCGAGACGGGAGGCCGCCTGAAACTGTGCCGGATAGTCGCGACCGGAATGCGGAGAGGTCAGCACCACGGGCAATGTCTGGCTCGCTGGCTGGTGAATGGCCAGCGGCGGGTCGATCAGGACGAGGCGCGGGTCGATCTGCATGATGTTCAGCTATCCGGCAATCTGTGAGCAATGCAACGCTTTCTTCGCAAATTGGCCTTAACGTGAGTTGAACAGACGCGGTGGACAGTTGTGCAGGACTGGATGGTTCTGCCACCCTGTCGACCGTGACACGGTACAACGGCTCGGGGCGATCAAGGCATGGCGCGCATACTGCTGGCGGAAGATGACAACTCCCTCCGTCCCTATCTCGCACGTGCGCTGCGGCGCGATGGTCATGAGGTCATTGCCGCGCGGGACGGGATCGAGGCCCTGGTGCATCTGGGACCGAATCGTTTCGACCTGCTGCTGGCCGACGTCGTGATGCCGGAGATCGACGGAATCGAGCTGGCGCGCCGGGCCGAGCGGGCGGACCCCAACATCAAGGTCATGTTCATCACCGGTTTCGCCGCCGTCGCGATGCAGTCCAACCGCCGCCATCGCGCCCCCGCGAAAGTGCTCTCCAAGCCGTTCCACCTGAAGGATGTCGTGGCGGAGGTGCGGGAGATGCTGGCGGAAGCGGGGATCGAGGACACGACAAGCCCCACCGGTTGACGCCGTCGCCGGTCGACCCGGCAATCCAGTTGTTGAATGGCTGAAATTGGGGGTTGCCAGTCCCGCCGAACTGGCTTAAATCCCCGACCTCGCGAGCGGGCGTAGCTCAGGGGTAGAGCATAACCTTGCCAAGGTTAGGGTCGTGAGTTCGAATCTCATCGCCCGCTCCAGTTTTCCAGAACATTGGCGTTCTTGCGGTGGATGACCCCGTCCACCCGGAAGTCCAGCTGTCTGGGTGGTGAGGATCTGCAATTTTTAGGCGTGTTGGCTGAAGAAGAAGCGCCCAATGGCGTTAATTCGCTCCGGCTTCATTGAGCCCACTGGCAAGATCCCCGATAGTCTCATATGCTTTGTGACATGGCGTTGGATCATGTCGCTCCGAACCCACAGCTCATGCGTGAACTGGAGCAAGTTGCTAGGGAAGCTGAAGCGGCAGCAGACACTCTGCGCGGTGTCAACCTGCTTCCGCGCGAATTCCCCATTGAAGCGCTGCAGGAAATCTCCAGTTCGCTCAGGCACCTCAAGGATGGAACTGCCGAGGGGTGTCTCGAGCCCCTGAACTTCGCTCGTCATATGCTCCCGCTGGTTCGTCGTGATCACTTCTATTTGGAGGGTGCAGAACCGGATTCGCAGGATGATGACGAAGTATACTTCACGCGTGATTGCCCTTTGGACCTCGCAATCATGCGACTTTACGGAGCGGTTGGAACTGCGCTCGACGAATATAGATCTCAGGCGCAGGAGAAGTATGACGACGCCGTCGTTGCAGAGGAAACCCTCCGGTTCGGAAATGACGGTGCATTTGCCAACATCTCGAGAGGTGCGGAAAATGTTGTTGCCGGATCGCTGTCAGCACGCGCAGATCTCGATCAGATGGCGATTCCAGGCTCCAGGGAGGTCGAAAAGCTTCATCGTCAACTCCAGGATAGTGCCAATCTCGGCCACTCGATCCAATCCCAGATCCGTATCAGACCTGTCGTTGCGCGCTGGTACCATTCTGCGAGCAAGGCGATGTCCATGCTTCCGGACATACTGGTCAAGACGGCTGACGGCATAAGAATTGGCGCCGATGTTGCTCAGATTTGGCACAAGGAATGGAGCGCATTCAATGGGCGCGTTCGGGACCTTGCCTATGATCAGATTCGTGGGCTCGCATCAGCACTTGAGGCTACAAGCGAGCGTCTGAAGGTTTCTCGGCGAAAGCCTGGAGAAGTGGGCGTGCGGCAGAGAGATCCGGATGTGGTCGAAGCCGAGAAAATTGTGCTTGAAATGTTGTTGTCCGGGAAAAAACTTGAAAGTAATTTTGCCCGGAAAGTCGAGATTTTGGATTTTACTGGCGCAAGTGCGGAAATTCAACGTCCGGAAGATTTGGCCCTATTGAAGAATGTCAAAAGCCTGGTGTTTTTCGGGACAAATTTGGGGTCTATCCCCTTGACATACGGTAGGACGGTCACCATCTAAAGGGCATAGGAGAAATGATCCATGCCCAAGCCGACGACAGTCCGTGAATTCTTCAAGCAGTTCCATGATGACGATGCCTGCTTGGCGCACCTGTTCGACGTTCGGTTCGGCCAGGATCACGTCTGCCCCAAGTGCGAGCGTGAAGCCCGCTGGTATCCGATCAAGGCCGAACGCGCCTTCTCCTGCCAGTGGTGCGGTCATCATATCCATCCTACAGTTGGCACGATCTTCGAGAAGTCCCGCACGTCGCTCCAGACGTGGTTCTATGTGATCTTCCTGTTCACCACGACACGACACGGGGTCTCCGCGAAGGAGATCCAGCGTCAGACTGGCGTGACCTACAAGACGGCATGGCGCATGGGCCAGAAGGTCCGTGAGCACATGGCCGAGATCGACGGCGAAGCCCCCTTGGGCGGTGCCGGTCACACGGTCGAGATTGACGAAACCATGGTTGGCGGTGTCCGCAAGGGCAAACGCGGTCGTGGTGCCGCTGGCAAGACGGTCGTATTTGGTATGCTCCAGCGTGAAGGCAACCTGATGCTCAAGGTTGTTCCCAATGTCCGCCGCGCCACTCTCCAGCCGATCATCGAGGCCAACGTTGCCAAAGGCACGATGGTCGATACCGACGAGCTCAAGTCCTACAATGGGCTGTCAGAAGCCGGTTACGACCACGGGACGGTCAATCATTCGACCGGGCAGTACGTTGCCGAAGACGGCACCACGGTCAACGCCATTGAGAACTTCTGGCGTCACCTGAAATGCTCCATCAAGGGAACGCACACCAGCGTATCCCCGGAGTACCTTGAGCGCTACGCCAAGGAATTCGAGTACCGCTTCAATCGTCGGATGCGCCCCGAGACGATGCTTTCGGAGTTGCTTTCGACTTATCCGAAGCAGGACGCTTGATGGCCTTGTCCAGCTTCTCCAGATCGCCGGGGGCGTCCTTCTCATGCTCTCGGATGAACTCTTCCAGCTTGCCTTCTTTCAGAGCCTTGCGAAGCGAGATCATTTGGCCCGAGCATCGCTGACGTACAGCCGCGAAATCTCTCCGTCTTTCAAGACCGGTTTCGCAGTTACGGCTATCGGGATTTGCCCATCCAAAGATCCACTGTAAACGTTCTTTGGCAGAGCCAGTGCGGGATCAGTAACTTTGATCGAAATTCGGCCACCTTCTTCCCCGTCCCAATCCGCAGAACCAGTACCAGTATCGAGGTTCAGTGACCGAATGGTCATTGTTGTTTCCATCTCGTCCGCAACCTCCATTTCACCCTTCGACCTTAACGCTTGAGCAACCGGCTCATCAATGATCGTCGGCGACACTGAATTCTTGTAAATCACCTGATCGTTGCACGAATGCCCTACCGGAGCCGGAAGTTCGCGAAGCGCCGTCCGGTTAACGTGCGTCAGAGCGGTTATTTGCTCCTGCATCCATGCCTTGTCGCGCATCTGGCCCGCGTGAACCACGTTTGCGAATGCATCGTGCCGTTCAGCTTGCTTGTCCAGCATATCAAGCGCCTTCTCGGTCAATTTAGCGTCTCCACTTCCGCGACCAACCACAGCCGACCATATCCACGGCAAAAAACTCTCACCCACTTCAACTAACATAGGGGCATATAACGGCAACTGCGACGAATTCATCAACGCGAATATTTCAAATAATACACCATTCTCTTGGGGTGGGCCAGTGTAAATGCGAAAATCTTGCGCCCTATAATCCTTTCTAACCTCACCTTGAAGGTAAAATCCTAGTATTGATGAAGAAAGACGCCCGACACCGTCAAGTGACTTCGCCAACTGGCGAATCTCAATATGATGGTGGTCAGCATCACGGCCCGTGCAAGAAACCTGCAAAGGCGGCACAATTGAGACCATCATTCCCTCCCCTTATCCGGGAAGGCTGTCACGGTCACGCAACAGAGGTGGTTCGGTTCGTTTGAACAGTTTCGAGCCGTTTCTTAGGTGGATTTTCCGCTTGGTTATGCCGCCACCGGGATTGGTTGCAACTTGATGTGATATGCCTGATCGGGCGTTTGCCCTTCCAGCGATGAATGCGGTCTCCTTGTGTTGTAGAAGGCCAGGTATCGGTCGATGCCCTGTCGGGCGGCTGACACGCTTTCATAGGCGTGCAGATAGACCTCCTCGTATTTGACGCTGCGCCAGAGCCGTTCGACAAACACGTTATCGCGCCAAGCGCCCTTGCCATCCATGCTGATCTGGATGTCGGCGTCCTTCAGCGCCTTGATGAAGTCAATGGACGTGAACTGTGATCCTTGGTCCGAGTTCATGATCTCCGGCTTGCCATATCTGCGCAGGGCATCATTCAAGGCCTCCAGACACGGCGCTGTTTCCAGCGTCACCGACAGCCGCCAGGCCAGAACCTTGCGGCTGAACCAGTCCAGAACGGCGACCAGATAGACGAACCCTCGGGCCATGGGAATGTAGGTAATATCCATGGCCCAGACCTGATTGGGCTGCGTCACGGCCAGCTTGCGCAGCAGGTAGGGATAGATCCTGTGACCGGGCGCAGGCTTGCTGGTGTTCGGTCTGCGATAGAGCGCCTCAATGCCCATCGTTTTCATGCAGGTTGCCACGTGCAGCCGCCCGGCCGTGAAGCCTTCCTGCCGCAGCAACCCTTTCATCATACGGCTGCCCGCGAACGGGTAGTCCATGTGCAACTCGTCAATTCTGCGCATAAGCTTGAGGTCCGCCGCACTGGTCGGGCGCGGCGCGTAATACAGGCTGCCCCGGCTGATCCCGAGAAGCCGGGCTTGCCGTGTCAGGCTCAGCCTGTGGTCCGGGCCCGTCATTTCCTTGCGCTCGGCAACAGACCGGCCTTGTCGAGCGCGCCCTCTAAAAAATCGTTTTCCAGCGCCAGCTGGCCAATCTTCGCGTGCAGGGACTTTACGTCGATCTGCGGCTCTTTCGCGGCCTTTGGCGTGTCATCGAAGACACCCGTTACGCCCTCAAGCAGCTGATCCTTCCACTGCTTGATCTGATTGGGATGCAGGTCGAACTGCGTCGCCAGCTCGCTCATCGTCCTGTCGCCCTTCAGCGCCGCCAATGCGACTTTCGCTTTGAAGGCAGGGCTGTGGTTCCGCCTGGGTCGTCTTGTCATCTTCGCTCCTTCGTCCCGGCAACGCTGCCGGATTGGGAGCAGAAAATCCACCTAACTCAACTGTCCAGATTTGTCGGGCCACCTCTCAACCGCGTCAATCGTTACGTATGCTGAGGGGATAGACCCCACAAATTTTGATATGCTTAGGTGGGGAGCTCACCTTGCTGGTTTGGACAATCTGGAAAGTCTCAAGCTTCCTGAGCAAACAAGTATTCGACCTCTTGAGGAATTGCGGCATCTCACCAGCCTCACGGTGCACGCAAATCAGGTGAGTGACCTGACGGCTCTCGGCAACCTCACCAGCCTCACCAGCCTAAGGGTGCAGGCAAACCAGGTGAGTGACCTGACGGCTCTCGGCAACCTCACCAGCCTCACCAGCCTAAGGGTGCAGGCAAACCAGGTGAGTGACCTGACGGCTCTCGGCAACTTGATTGATCTGAAGAGTTTCTCTATCGCAGGCAATCGACTGTTGGATATCAGCGCTCTTGCCGCATTGAAGAGTTTGCAGGAGCTGGTAATCAGTGATTTTGAGGCCGTCGATCTGGCGCCGTTGGCAGGCTTGCGCCAACTTCGAACAATAGTGATGGGAAATACAACTTTCAGAAACAGTAATATTCTTGATAATGTAATGTTGACTTTGCGCGGCAATAGTTATGAAATTTGATTGATTTCGTTAGAAATCTGTCTTTTGAGAATTTTTTCTCATCATTTTCGATGTCATCCATTTTGGCGTGGTGAGGTCGCCTATGCGTTACGGAGGCTTCCCGACGGCAGAACATTGTTCTAGCTTCCCCGGGGTAGCTCACGACGGCCTTGGGGAGGGCGCAGATGACGATCCGGACCTTGCTGGTTGCCAACCGTGGCGAGATCGCCTGTCGGGTCATTCGCACCGCGAAGCGGCTGGGAATTCGAACCGTGGCCGTGCATTCGGCCGCCGATACCGGCGCGCCGCACGTGGCTATGGCGGATCAGGCCGTCCTGATCGGCCCGGCCCCCGTGGGCGAGAGCTATCTTTCCGTGGAACGGATACTGGCGGCAGTGGCGGCAAGCGGGGCGGATGCCGTGCATCCCGGCTATGGCTTCCTGAGCGAGAACGCCGGGTTTGCCAGCGCCTGTGCCGATGCGGGGCTGACCTTTGTCGGCCCCCCCATCGAGGCGATTGACCTGATGGGGGACAAGGCGCGGTCGAAGCTGCGCATGATCGACGCGGGCGTGCCCTGTGTGCCGGGCTATCAGGATGCGGAGCAGGACGACGCCCGCCTGCTGGCCGAGGCGGAACGGATCGGTTTCCCGCTGATGGTGAAGGCCAGTGCCGGTGGCGGCGGGCGCGGCATGCGTCTGGTCGACGATCCGGCGAAGCTGGAGCGGGCGCTGAAGACCGCGCGGTCGGAGGCGAAGAATGCCTTCGGCGATGATCGCCTGATCCTGGAGCGTGCGGTGGTGCGGCCCCGGCATGTGGAGATCCAGGTCTTTGCGGATTCCCATGGCAACGTCATTCACCTGGGGGAGCGTGACTGCTCCGTCCAGCGCCGCCACCAGAAGGTGATCGAGGAAGCGCCGAGCCCTGCCGTGACGCCGGAGATCCGCGCGGCCATGGGGGAGGCGGCCGTGCAGGCTGCGAAGTCCATCGGCTATCGCGGAGCGGGCACCGTGGAGTTCCTGCTGGACGAGAGTGGGGCCTTCTATTTCCTGGAGATGAACACCCGCCTGCAGGTGGAGCATCCGGTAACGGAGATGATCACCGGCACCGACCTTGTCGAATGGCAGATCCGGGTGGCGGAAGGTGCCGAACTGCCGCTGACGCAGGAACAGGTGAGCCTGAGCGGGCATGCCATCGAGGTCCGGCTCTATGCCGAGAGTCCGGCCAAGGGATTCCTGCCGCGCACCGGCACTGCCCACCGCTGGCGGGTGCCGGAGGGAGAGGGTGTGCGTGTCGATGCCGGCCTGTCGGAGGGGCAGGAGATCACACCGTTCTATGATCCGATGATCGCCAAGATCATGGCGCATGGACCGGACCGGGATACGGCGCGCATCCGTCTGGCGAACGCCTTGCGCCGGACCGAGCTGCTGGGGCTGGAGACCAACCGTCGCTTTCTGATCGATGCGCTGGAGAATGCCACCTTCGCCGCGGGCGGTGCGACAACGGCCTTCATCGAGACCGAGTTTCCCAAGGCCAGTCTGGCCCATGCGGAAGCGACGGATGCGGATCTGGCTCTCGCCGCGGTGATCCTGTTCCGTCACCATCTCGGCGATGTGCCGCCCGCCTGGCAGGGCTGGCGCAGTTCCGGCCAGACCCCCCGCAGCCCGATGGTGCTGGAGGTGGCTGGGGAGAGCACGGAACTGTCCGTGATCTGGCACGGTGGAGATGATTGCCAGGTGAGTATCGGCGAGGCGTCCCTGGCGTTTGACGGCTGCTGCTTCGGTGAGGGCGAGATTGTCTGGCGTCAGGACGGGGCCAGCCATCGTGCCATCTTCGCCATCGTGGATGACCGGCTGCACCTGCAGACCGAAAGGGCGGATCTGATTGCGGAGGAGACCACGTGGCGGGACCGCGCGGCAGCGGCGGCGGACAGCGATGGTGCCATCGCGGCACCCATGAACGGGCGGGTGCTGAAACTGCTGGCGAAGACGGGTGACCAGGTGAAGAAGGGCCAGGTGGTCGCGATCCTGGAAGCGATGAAGATGGAGCACGAGATCGTCGCGGGCGCATCCGGCAAGGTCACGGAAGTGACGGTCGAGGAAGGCGCGCAGGTCGCACCCCGCACGTTGCTGATGTCCGTCGATGCCGGGTGAAGGCCTGCAACGGTGACTCCCAGGTGTCGGAAGTCCGCATGGCCGGTGCCGGTGAAACGCATTGGTGAAAATTGATTAGCTTGCTAATGATTTCCCATGAGCACACAGGAAGACGAGATCAGGATCGGCTTCGCGCTGGCCATGGTGCGCATGTCGCGTCGCTGGCGGTGGAAGCTGGATCAGCGCCTGCGGTCAACCGGACTGACCCAGGCGCGCTGGACGGCATTGCTGCAGATCGCGCGCGGTGGTGACGGCATGCAGCAGACCCAGCTTGCCGATCATATCGGGATCGAGGGACCGACTCTGGTGCGCCTGCTGAATTCGCTCGAAGCGGCTGATCTGATCCAGCGCCGGGCAGATCCCCGTGACCGCCGGGCCAAGACAGTTCATCTGACGGAGCGTGCGATCCCCGTGCTGGCGGAGATCGAGGCCATAGCCGACGGATTGCGCCAGGAAGTGACGGAAGGATTCGCGCCGGCCGAACTTGCCCGCTGTACCGAGATCTTCGACATCATGCGGGCACGCCTCGACGGCGAAAGTGCCGGAGAACCGGCTCAGGGCAGGGCCGCATGAACGCCCCCACGACCCCGGAACTGACCATGTCGGAGCAGGGTGGCCGTCGCGAAGGCCGCCGCGGACGCATCGTCCGCCTTGTCGTTCTGGCCGTGGTGCTGGGGGCGGGCCTGTGGTTCGGTGCCAAGTGGTTCCATGACCGTCAGGTGCATGTCTTCATCATTGATTCCCGTATCGCCTCCGACATGGTGACGATCAGCGCGCAGGAGGCCGGGCGCGTGGTCGATCTGCAGGTCGGGACAGGCGATCTGGTGAAACCCGGTCAGGTGCTGGTCAGCATGGACAAGCGCACCGTGCGCTTGCGGATCCTGGAGGCGCGGTCGGAGATCGACCGGATCGTGGCCCAGCGGGCCCGGCTGGAGGCGGAGCGCAGTCTGATCATCCGGCGCAACAGTTCCGCCCTGAAGGTGGCGAAGGCCCATATCGATGTCGCCGTTGCCGCCGAGAATGCGGCCAGCGCCACGCGCGCCAGCGCCGAGACCGAACTCAAGCGCGGTGAGAAGCTGTTCCAGCGCAAGGTGATCGCGGCGCAGCGCCTGGACGGGCTGCGTACCACCTTCACCAATGCCGACCGGCAGTTGCTGCAGGCGCGCGCCGCCGTGCGGGAGGCCGAGGCGGAACTGGGCGAGGTCGAGGCCGAGGAGATCCGGGTCGCGGTGATCGAACAGGAACTCAGCGCCCTGACCGCCGAGGCCGCAGCCTTGCAGGCGCGCCTGGAGCAGCATGAGGTGCAGCTCTCCGATCTGGATATCATCAGCGGAATCAACGGCATCGTGGACCGGACCTTCGTCGAGGAAGGCGAATATGTCCGGCCCGGCACGCGCCTGCTGATGCTGCATGATCCGGAGAATGTCTGGGTTGCGGCGAACGTGAAGGAAACCGAGATCAACCGCTTCGCGGTCGGTTCGACGGCTGCGATCACCGTTGACGCCTATCCCGACATGAAACTTTCCGGCCGTGTCACCTGGATCGGCCCGGCGGCCACCAGCCAGTTCGCCCTGCTGCCCAATCCGAACCCGTCGGGCAACTTCACCAAGGTGACGCAGCGGGTGCCGGTTCGCATCGACATTCAGGGGCAACGGTCGCTGTTGCGTCCGGGCATGATGGTTGAAGTCGTCATTGATACCGGTGAGCCCGGTGCGGGTGATGCCGGAAACAACTGAGGTCCTTTTCCAGCGTTTCGGCCCCGGCTATCGCTGGCTGGCCATGCTGACGGCCATGTCGACGACGATTTCGGCAGTGCTGGCCGCCACCATCGTGAATGTTGCCATTCCTGACATCATGGGCGCTTTCGGTATCGACCAGATCACGGCCCAGTGGCTTTCCACGGGCTTCCTGGCCTCGATGACCGGAACGATGCTGCTGGTGGACTGGTGCATGAAGTCCTTCGGACAGCGGGCAACGATGCTTTTCTGTCTGGGACTGTTCCTGCTGGGTGGCCTGCTGGGCGGTCTCAGCACATCCACCGACGCCCTGATTCTCAGCCGTATCCTGCAGGGGGCGGCCGCCGGCGTGATCCAGCCCATGGCCATGGTCTCCGTCTATCAGGTGTTCCCGCCGGAAAAGCGCGGCACGGCCATGGGCCTCTATGGCGTCGGCGTCGTGATGGCCCCGGCGGTGGGACCTTTCATCGGCGGCCTGCTGGTGGATGGCTTCGGCTGGCGCTACGTCTTCTTTGCCGGGGTGCCGATGGCCATGATCGGCATCCTGCTGTCATCCATCTTCCTGCCGTCGGGGGCCACGGCGGACGAGCGGCCGAAGTTCGACTGGATCGGATTCGGCCTGCTGGTGGGATTCCTGATCAGCCTGCTGACGGCCTTCACGGACGGCCAGATCGATGGCTGGCGTGACACATGGGTCATCGGCCGCTTCGTCCTGGCCGGTGCGGCCTTTGTCATCTTCGTGTGGTGGGAACGGATAACACCGCTGCCGATGCTGCAGATCCGCATCTTCCTGCAACCGGGCTTCATCGGGGCCGGGATCATCAGTTTCGTGCTGGGCGCGGGCCTGTTCGGCTCCACCTACCTGATCCCGCTGTTCGTGCAGACGATCCAGGGACTGACCCCGACCCAGTCGGGCCTTCTGCTGGTGCCAGCCGGTCTCTCGATGATCTGCCTGATCCCGATCACCGGCCGCCTGGCCGACCGTTACGAGCCGGGCTACATCACCGGTTTCGGGCTGACCCTGTTTGCCCTGTCCTTCTATCTGCTCTCGTCGGCGGACGTGAACACCGACTTCCTCACCCTGGCCGGGCTTATCATGATCAGCCGCATGGGCATGGGCTTCATCTTCCCCTCGCTCAGCGCCGGGTCGCTGCGGCTGCTGCCCATGCACCTGCTGGCACAGGGCTCATCCACCATGAACTTCACCCGCCAGCTCGGCGGGGCGTTCGGCGTCAACCTGCTCGCCATCCTGCTGGATCAGCAGACCGGGTTCTTCCAGGACCTGCTGGCAGCGACACAGGAACCGTCCAATCACGTGACGGAGGCCTACCTGGCACAGATCGCCGAGATAGCGGCTGCCGCCGGGCTCTCGGATGTGCAGCAGGCCGCTGTGGCGACAGAGCATCTCAGCCGTGCGGTACTGTTGCAGGCCAGCCAGCAGGGGTTCCACGTCTCGTTCCAGGCCAGCGCCTTCAGTTTCCTGATTGCACTGTTCGGTGCCTGGCACATGGTCAGGGGACGGAAACGGTCGCTGACGGCGCCCGCACCGGCGACGGCCTGAGCGGTCAGGGTTTCCGGCCGTCGTCCCCGGTTTCGGGTTGCGCGTCATCCGTCGTGGCGGATTCCGGCTCCCCGATCCCGTCCGCATCAGCCCCATCGGCATCAGCCCCATCGGCATCAGCCCCATCGGCATCAGCCCCATCGGCATCAGCCCCTGACCCTTCCGGGACATCATCCCCGGTCTCGCTGGTCTCCGGCACCTCCGAATCGTCCTGGGTCGAAAGGCCGGTATCCATCGGCAGGATGGTCAGGCCTGCGGTGGCAGCCTCGACGAAATCGCCCCGCTCGGCCTCGGGCACCGGATCCCGGCGGCGGATACGGAGGATGACAAACCCGGCAAAGATCACATGGATCGCCGCGGTAAAGAAGAACAGCCCGCCTGTCCCGGCCTGGGAAATCACGATGGAGGCCAGGATCGGGCCGACGACCGCCCCGGCGGCGTAGGTCAGCAGCAGACCGCTCGCCGCCTCCACGAAGCTCTTGCCCTCGACGAAGTCGTTGGCATGGGCGACGCACAGCGAATACAGCGGGAAGGCGAAGACGCCGAAGATGAAACCGATGATCATCAGCAGTGTCTGGCCACTCGCCCCGAATATCCCCAGCCCGATTCCCGACAGGGCCGCGAGCCCGGCGACGACAACGATCAGCCGTCGCCGGTCCATCCGGTCGGAAATCTTGCCCAGCGGGTACTGACCGGCGGCACCGCCGATCACGGCCACGGCGATGAAGATGGCCGCCAGTGCGGTATTGCTGGTGCCGCCCTGTGCGACGACAGGTGCCAGCGCCCAGAATGCGCCATTGGTGACACCGACGACGAAACTGCCGATGAAGCCCACCGGTGACAGGCGCAGCAGGTAGCGGATGCGGACCCCGATCTGTTCCGGCGGTGCCGGACTCTCCGATTTGGTCATGGCCACCGGAACAGCGGCCCAGGAGATCAGGATCGAGGCCATCAGGAACAGCGGGAAACCTTCCGGGTTGCCGAAGGCGATCATCAGCTGGCCAATCGAGATCACTGTCAGGTTGATGGCGGTATAGACGGAGAAGACCAGCCCACGCGTCTCGTTCGTGGATTTCTCGTTCAGCCAGCTCTCGATGACCATGAACAGGATCGCGACACAGGCGCCGGAGAGCAGCCGGACCGCCCACCAGACCATCGGTTCGGTCACCAGGGCGTGGACAAGGGCGGAGGTGGAGGAGATGGCGACGACAGCGGCGAAGGTGCGGATGTGTCCGGCCCGGCGGATCAGGATGGCCCCGCGCCAGCAACCCAGCGCAAAGCCAACGAAATAGGCGGAACCCAGGACACCGATCTCGACGGAACTGTAGGCTTCCAGCTGCGCGCGCATGGGCAGAAGGGTCGATTGCAGGCCGTTGCCCATCAGCATGAAGGCGACACTGAGCAACAGGGCTGCTACAGGGGCAAGGGCGCGCAGCATGGTTGGTTCCTTCCGCATCGGATCGGGCCAGCCAAACAGATCATGCGCGGCATGGCAATTGCTTGATTGACCTGTGTTATCCTGATTCGCCTTCGGGCAGACAAACGATGCCGTCACTGCCTGGTGACGGGGGAGAGTAGGTTGCGTTTCATCCTCACAATGCTGTTCACCCTTCTGACCCTCACCGCCAACGCGGCTGAGGCGCCACGGACGGTGCTCGCCTTCTACAACCAGAATGGCGACGAACTGCGGTCCAATCCGCTGCACATGCTGGCCGAGATGCCGTTCAACCACCTGGGCCTGAAGCTGGAGTATCACGATATCGAGGATCCGTTGCCCCTCGATGCCGTGACCGACCCGTCCATCGCCGGTGTGATCACCTGGTTCGACAATGGTGCCATCCGGCGGCCGGCGGCTTTCCTGGACTGGCTCGAAGAGATGGTCATTGCCGGCAAGAAGTACGTCTCGTTCGGCGACATGGGCTTTCTCGGCGCCAACGACGGTTCCCCCGTGCCGACGCGCGCCAGGACCAACCGCTTTCTGGAGCGCATCGGCGTACGCATCCTGGGTGAATGGACGAATGTCACCTTCGATACCGAAGTTGTGATGCGCGATCCCGACATGGTGGATTTCGAACGGGTGATGGCCGGAAAGCTGCCACCGCACGAGCGCTATGAGGTCGTGGAGGGGGTCGGTACGTCCCACCTGCGTGTCCGCCGGAAACAGGATGGGTCGACCAGCGATGTCGTCGTCACATCGGACAATGGTGGCTTCGGGGAGATCGGCTGGGTCAATTATCGTGATCCGGTCTTCTTCAGGACCCAGTGGTACATCAACCCCTTTGCCTTCATCCGTCGCGTGTTCGACACGGACAAGCTGCCCAAGCCCGATACCACGACCCTGAGCGGCCGCCGTATCTACTTCAGCCACATCGACGGCGACGGCTGGCGCAACGTCTCGCTGGTGAAGGGATACCGCAAGGACCAGATCTATTCGTCCCGGGTTGTACTGGAGCAGGCCATCGCACCCTATCCCGACCTGCCGATCACGGTCGGCCCCATCGCGGCTGACCTGGACCCGGAATGGTCGGGTGATCCGGAAGCGCAGCAGCTCGCGCGGGAGATCTTCGCACTGCCGCAGGTCGAGGTGGCGCACCACACCTACAGCCATCCGTTCGAGTGGGGTTTCTACGAGGACTACACGGCCCTGAAGGAAGCGCCCTTCACCGGGCTGTACAAGCATCTTGATCGCGCTGCCTGGACCGAGGAGGTGCTGGAGAGTGATGCAGCCAAGCCGTCGGGTCTGCTGGCCGCTGTTTACGATGTGCCGCGCGGCTTTGGCAGCAAGCCGTTCGTCCTGGAGCGGGAGTTCGGCGAGGCATCGCGCTATGTGGAGCAGTTCGCGCCACCGGGAAAGAAGGTGGAGGTCGTCCTCTGGTCGGGCAATACATCCCCGACACCGGACATGATCGCGGCTTCGCGGCAGGCCGGGCTGCTGAACATCAACGGCGGTGACTCCCGTTTCGATCCGGAGTTTCCGTCCGTAAGCTATGTTCCGCCCGTGGGCCGAACCTTCGGCGGGCAGGTGCAGATCTTCGCCGTCAACAGTAACGAGAATACCTATACCGATCTGTGGACCGGCCGCTACTTCGGCTATCAGGATCTGATCCTGACGCTGCGCAATACCGAGAGCCCGCGTCGCCTGAAGGGGATCAACGTCTACTACCACATGTATATCGGGGAGCGCCCGGCGGCGCTGCAGGCCCTGCTGAAGAACCTGGAGTTCGCCCGCAGCCAGCGTATCACCCCCATCACGACGAGCCATTACGCCAGCATCGGAGAGGGGTTCTATACCACCCGTTTCGAAAGGCCGGGACCCGACCACTGGCGGGTACTGGATCGCGGTCGGATGCAGACGATCCGTCACGACAATGCCGATGACCGCGTTGTCGACATGGGGTCGGCAGTCGGGGTTCTGGGCTACACCCACTATCAGGGAAATCTCTATGTCGCGCTGGATGAAGCGGTCGCGGAGCCGGAATACAGGCTGGTCGCGCGCGGGACGCTGCCCGTGGAACCATCACTTGTCGATGCGCGCTGGCATCTGTGGGATCTGACCCGGGACGGCAACGCGCTGCGCATGACGGGGGAGGGGTTCGGCCATGGCGAGATGCAGTGGCGTGGCATGAAGCCTGGCCAATGGCGGGCCGAAGCGACCCTGCCGGACGGTTCCATTGTCAGCGACGAACAGACGGTCGGCTCCGATGGTGTGCTGATCGTGGAACTGCCGACCCATGCCTACGCGCCGGTGGCCATCGTGATCCGCCCGGCGGAAGCAGGCTGACGATACCGTGCGCCTGAACCTGATCCTGCTGGTTGTTGTCGTTGTCCTGGGCGTCGGGCTCAGCCTGTTGCTGATCCCGAGCAAGAAGGACGTGGCACTGCTGCAGTTGCGGTCGGACAAGGTGGACCTGGCGCGGGACACGCTGCAGGAACGGCTGGATGCGGGCGACACCTCCGTCGTGGTCGTGGCTTCGCTGGCCGATATTGCCCTGCATGACGGGGACATCGGAAAGGCGATACGGGTGATGGAAGCCTATATTGCCCGCCGCCCCAAGGACATCGGCGCGAAACGGAAGCTGGCCGAATTCTATCGGTTCGCCCAGCGTCAGGATGATTTCGTGCGGACGCTGGCGGAGGTTGTTGCGGCGGAGCACAAGCCGGAGGAGGAGCGACAGCTCGTCGATCTGTATCGCTACCGTGGTGACTACGCGAAGCTGGAGGCGGGCCTTGCGCAACTGATCGACGACGGCAATGCCCGGCCCGCTGACTTTCTCGAGGCCGCCGAACTTGCTGCTGCTGATCAGAAACCGCTGAAGGCCCTGGCGTATCTGGAACGCATGTGGCGCAGCAACCCGACTGCTTTCGAGATCCGCTCCGTGAAGCTCTACGCCATGATCGCCGGAACCTATGGTGAGGATGACCGGGCTGCCGACGTTGTCGCCCGCTTCGCGGAGGCCAAGGGCAATCGGGCCGCCATCCTGCCGATCATCCGCGAGGCCGCCGAGCGCGATCAGAACGCGCTGGGGATTCGCCTGCTGCGCGCGTTCGAGGGCGAGCTGTATCTCTCACCGCCGCTGCTGGTGTTCTGGGCGCAGATGCAGGATGGTCTCGATCGCGCGACCGTGGCGCTTGAACGTCTCGTGGCGCTGGACAAGGCGGACAGGCTGCCGGACCTGGCGTTCCCGGTCTTCATCGACCTTGCAATGCAGGGGCAGGAGATCGACCTGCTGGAGCAGGTGTCCCTGCGGCGCGACCACTCCGGGCTGACCGACTTCCGTCTGCGTGCCCTGGGTGATGTTGCCGTGGCATACCGTCGGCAGGCGCTGGCGCAGAAGCTGCTGGGGGAACTGGAAGCACCGTTCCGGACCGCCCACCCGGCACTGATGGCGGAGTTGCTGTTGAGTGTCGGGCGTCGTGACGATGCGGTGGTCGAGGTGCAGCGGGCAGCGGCAGAGGCCGATCTGCCCGCACATGAGCAGTTTCGCCTGGCGCGCGCCTGGCTGAAGCTGGGCGAGGACCAGAAGGCCGCGCAGTTGCTGGACAGGATCGCGGCACGTCCCGACCTGAACGCGGCGATGATCCGCGCACTGACGCAGCTCTATATCGACACGGAACGGCTGCAGGCCGGGCTGGCCGCCTTCAACAGTCTGCGGCGCACCAATCCCTCCCCTGCGGCAGAGGCAGGCTGGGCGCGGATCGCGGCGAAGGCGGGCAAGGACAAGGCCCTGCTCGCCTGGCTGCAGCAACAGGGACTGGTCGATCGTGATGTCCTGACGGACATCGTCGCGCTCGCCACACCAGGACTTGCACCCGTCTCGGCCCTGTTCGCGGCCGAGCGGCTGTTCCGGGACCATCCGGATCGTGAATCCCGCCGCCTCTATGGTCAGGCGCTTACTGCCAACGGGCGTACAGGCCAGGCTCTTGCGGTACTCGAAGTCCTGTTGCCGGGGGATGCGGAGGATGCGGAAACCTGGGTGGAGGCCCTGAATGCCGCCAACCGCAGGGCGGATGCGCTGGCCTTCCTGCTGGAGCGCGGCGCAGATACGGCCCTGCCGCCCCAACTGGCGGACGACCTGATCACCCTTGCCATCGATCAGGGGCAATCCGCACTGGCATTCGCGGAGTTGCAGCGCCAGGACCCGACCCGTCTGCCGGGGGATACTGTCGCCTATCTGGCGGAGACCGCGGCACTGGAAGGCCGGTTCGAACTCATCGACAAGCTGCTGTCCACGCTCGGTCCGGCGTTCCTGCAGGCGCGACCCGTCACCGCCGCCCGTATCGCCATCGCGCGCAATGACCGCGAGGCTGCAGCGGAATGGCTGGCCAGGGCCAGTGCCCTGCCGGACCTGCGCCTGAATGACCGCATCGATCTGGCGCGGGTGCAGGCAGAGCTTGGTGATCAGGCGGGTGCCCTGAAGCGCCTGGAAGGTCTGGCCCGCGATCCGGACACACCGGCATGGGCAATCGGCAATCTCGCCGCCCTCTATCTGGAACTGGATCGCGCCCGCGATGGCCTGCCGCTGATGCGGTCCCTGGCCGAGCAACGCTCCGAGACCCAGGTTCAGGCTGGCTGGGCACGGCTGGAGACCCGTGCCGGTGATCCGCGAAAGGTGCAGGAGTGGCTGACCCGTGCCCGCGTAACGAACCGGCAGTTGCTGGAGGACATCTACTTCCTGGCGGCGGAGAGCGGGGCGGAGCCCCTGGCCTTCGATGCCGCGACGCGCCTCTACCAGCTGCAGCAGGATGAGCGCACGCGCCGGATCTATGCCAATGCCCTCATCGCGCGCGGTCGGGCGGAGGAGGCCTTGCCGATCCTGAAGGAATTGCTGCCCGGTACACCGGAGGATGCGGAAGCCTATGTCGCCGCACTTTCCGCAGTGGGACGGAAGCCGCAGGCGCTGGCCTTCCTGCAGGATCGCGCGGCAGGCGAGCCGCAGCCATTGCTGCTCGCCGACGACCTGATGGCGCTGGCCATCGAACTGGACCAGCCGCAACTCGCCTTTGCCGAAGCGCGGCGGCAGAATCCGCGCCTGCTGCCGGAAGACACGATTGCCTCGCTGGCCGAGAATGCGGCGGAGGAAGGCGACTTCGCCCTGATCGACTGGCTGCTGGCGGAAACCGGCCAGGACTTCCTGGCCAGACGGCCGGCCATGGCGGCGCGTATCGCGGTCGCACGGGGTGACAACAAGGCCGCGCGGGAATGGGTCGAGAAGGCGCTGGCTGTTCCGAACCCGCCCCTTGCCACGCGACTGTCCATCGCGCGGACGCTGACCGATCTGGGCGAGAATGCGCGTGCGCTGGCGTTGCTGGAGACCGTGGTGCGTGATCCCGCGACACCACCCTTTGCCATTGCCAATCTCGCCAACCTCTACCTCGAACTCGGCAAGGCGAGGGAGGGGCTGCCGCTGCTGCGGAGCCTGCGGGAACAGCGGCCCGCGCCGCAGGTGCAGGAGGGCTGGGCGCGACTTGAGACCCAGTCGGGCACGGCCGAACCGGTGCTTGCCTGGCTGAAGGCGACACCGCAGCCCGGCCGTCAGGTGCTCTCCGACATCTATTATCTCGCCGCGCAGGGGGCGAAACCCGATCTGGCGTTCGCGGCAGCGGAGAAGCTGCAGCGGCTCTATCCGGGCAACGAGGCATCGCTCGTCTGGGGCCAGGCACTGACCGCGGCCGGTCGGGCGGAGGAAGCGGTGCCGATCCTGCGCGCCCTGCTGCCCGGGACAGCGGAGGTCCGCAGTGCCTATGTCGCGGCCCTTGGCCGTGGCGGTGACCCGGCGGACCTGCGCCGCTTTGCGGAAACCGCACTTGCCGATCCGACCATGGATGCGGCCACGCGGGAGGGATTGCTGTTCGCCCTGCTGGACGCGGGACTGGGGGATGTGGCGCTGCCGGCCCTGCGCGATCTGGCAAAGGCCGACCCGGCGAAGTGGGATGAGGCCTATGTGCAGGCGCTGCGTCTGGCCAAGGCGGACAAGGAACGCGGCGATGTCATCGTCCGGCGCCTGCAATCCAACCCGCCCGCAGCCCGGCGCGACCTGCTGCTCTACGAATTGCTGGAGGTTGCCGGACCCGTCCGCGCCCTGCCGTTCCTGGAGAAGATCGCGCGGGCGGAGCCGACCGGCCCCTGGCCCCCGGTGTATGAGGAGGCGCTGGCGACCGCCGGCCGACAGGACGATCTGATCGCCTGGGTGACGCTGCGGTCGATCGACAAGCGTCTGAGTGACCAGGATCGCCGCAATGCCGCGTTCCGGCTGCTTGATCTGGGGGCCAAACCGGCGGCTGAGCAGGCCTTCAGCCTGCTGGCACAGGATGCGCGACCGGATTCGCCCGATGTGCAGCAGCTCGTGTTTCTCTGGGGGCCGCGCCCGCCGGAACGCGGGCTGGAATGGCTCTCGCGCCGTGCCCGGTCCGCAGGAACCGCTGCAGAGCGTGCGGCCTGGCTGCAACTGCTGAATGACGTCGGCGCCACGTCGCGGACCATCGCGCTCGTGGCGCCCGGACCACCATTGTCGGGGACGGATCCGGTGCTCGCCCCCTACATCAATGCGCTGATCGCGGAACGTGGCTTCGATGAGGTGGGGCAGGTGCTCAGCCGCCTGATCCCGCCGACTGACGAGACTCGACCCCTGCTGCAGATGGCGGACTGGGCGGAACAGGCTGCCAAGCCGGACGTGGCGGTCCAGGCCTGGGAGAAGTTGCTGGGCCGGATCGGCGATGATCCCGACCGGTTGCTGCAGGCAGGCCGCACCTTTGCGTTCGCCGGGCGCGCCGAGAAGGCGGTCGAGGTCCTGGACCGGTTCTTCCGCGTTGCCGACGCCGAGCAGCGCGCCGACCATCGGCCCTGGTACTACTACGGGCTGTCCCTTTCTGGCATGAACCGCCCGCAGGAGGGCCGTGCCGCCTATCGCGAGATGCTGAAACGCATTGCCGCGAAGGGGGAGGATGACTTCGAGACCCGGCGCCGGAAGGCGACCGGCCTCAGTGCCATTGGTGCGGATGAGGAGGCGGTTGCGGTCTACGAAGGGCTTGTCGCGGAACGCCCCACCGACCGTTCCCTGCTGGCCGATTATGTTGCCTTGCTGATCGAGATGGAACGCTTCGACCGGGCGGAGCAGTTGCTGCGCCAGAACTGATCCGGCTCAGACCAGCCGGTCCCGCAGGGCTGCCACATCCCGCAGATAGGGCAGTCTGGTGCGCGCGCTGCGGACCTGGTCAGGATCCATATCTGCCATGATTACGGCTTCCGTTGCGCCTGCACGGGCCTGATCACCCCCGACCGGGTCGAGAATCACGCTTGATCCGGCGTAATTGAGTCCATTTTCCGTTCCGGCGTGATTGGCATAGACTATGTGGGTGCCGTTCTCGAAGGCGCGTGCCGGAATCACCCTTTCGGCAACGACTGCCCATTGCGCGGCAAGCGCGGTGGGGGCGAGGATCACTTCCGCGCCCGCTGCAGAAGCCGCACGCGCAGCCTCGGGAAATTCGATGTCGTAGCAGATCAGCAGGGCGATCCGGATGCCGTGGAGGTCGAACAGGGTCAGGCCTTCGCCTGCCGTGAAATGCCCGACCTCCGGTCCGGGCGGAATGACGAGCTTCCTGTGGTTGGCCAGCGCCTCACCATCACGCCCGATGCAGAGCGCACTGTTGTAGATCCGGCCCCCTGCCGCTTCCGGGTAGCCATAGGCGACCGCCGTCCCCGTCGTTCTGGCGATCTCCGAAACGCGACGGGCGAAGGGGCCGTCCTGCCCTTCGGCCAGTTGCCGGATGCGGTCACCGACGTGATAGCCGGACATGAACAGTTCCGGGCAGAGCAGCAGATCGGCCTGTGCCTGTTGCATCACCTGATACAGCCTCGCCAGACGCGCCTCCGCATCCGCGCCAGCCAGATCACACTGGAACACCGCAACCCTCATGGCAGATGCAGCAGGCGGCCGAGCCCGTCCAGCCGGTCATCGATGCCCGCCAGCCGCAGGGTGTCCCAGAGCATCGCCTGATTGCTGGCGATGACCGGCTTGTCCGACTGTTCCTCCAGCCGCTGCACGACGTCCAGCGTCCGCAGCGCACCGCAGGAAACGAAGATTGCATCCGCGTCGGGCCGATCGAGGGACATGGCGAATTCCCGGATAAAGTCGGGGGTTACCCGGATCATGTCGCTGTCCTTCTCCAGGTTCAGGCCCTGAATGTCGAGCACCTCGAAGCCCGCCCGCTCCAGATACTCGGTCTCGCGGTGATTGATCTCGTCGAGGTAAGGCGTTGCCACGACGATCCGTCTGGCGTGAACAGCGCGCAGGGCGCGGATGACGCCGGTGATCAGCGATGTGGCCCTCGCCTTCGGTGCGCCCCGGTTCAGTTCAGCGAGGACCCGGTCCTCCCCGATCACCAGACTGCCGGAGGTGCAGGCGTAGCAGACGACATCCAGTGATCCGTCCGGCAGCAGGGTTGTGGCCGCCCCGGCCAGCCGGTCGGCCTGCGCCGCAAGCGTGGCATTGGTGATGGAGTCGGGGATGGCAGCGCGGGTGAAATGCATGCCGACGCCGTCCGGCGCGTGGCGCATCATGTCATCCTCGATCGTCTGCTCGGTCGCCAGCAGCACGAAACCGATCTTGGCGCGGTGATGACGACCGGCGTCGAACCGGACATTCCGTGTCGCTGGTGGATATTGCGTCATCCGCATCGCGCTCCCAATCTGTTGCAAGAATTCCACGTGCCTGAACGTCGTACCAGTTCCGAATGCGACCACCGGTGTCGGCGGAAGGCTGACCGGACAGAAGACCTTGAGGGAGACGCACTGATGCTGGAGCAGGCACGCCAACGGACCATCGCGTTTCAGCAGCGGATGCGGGAGGAGGGGATCGAGGTCGCCGTCCTGACCGACGAAAGCTCAATTGCCTGGCTGGCCGGATTCTGGGGCTATCTGTCCGTGGAGTTTGGTCGCCCGACATTCCTGATCATCCGCCCGGACGAGGAGCCAACGGTTCTCACCCCACTGATGGAAAGCGAGATGGTGGGTTCCATGACCTGGGTCAGTCGGATCGAGACCTGGGAGGATGCGGGCGCCAACCGCTGGGAAACCGTTCTGGCGCGCGTGCTGGGGGACCGGCACAGGCACGTCGCGGTGGAGACCGCGACCTTGCCCGCCATCGTGCGCAACTGGTTCGACAGCAGCTTGCCGGACACGCTTCTGACCGACATTGCACCGGTGCTGGGGCCGATGCGCATGATCAAGTCGTCGGAAGAGATCACCGTCATGCGCCAGGCCGGGGAGATCGCCGGGGCAATGATGGTGGCGGCGGAGGGCGCGCTGGCTGCAGGCGTGCCGGAGTACGAGGCCGCGCTGGCGGTGATCAATGCCGGGACACGCAAGGCCGCCGGGTTTCTGACAGCGCGGGGGTGGGAGGCCTTTGTTTCCCCCATGATCCACAATCTGCAGGTCATGCAGTCGGGCCGCGACACCTCGATGGTGCATCGCCGTGCCAGCGTGAAGCCGCTGGCGGTGGGCGATCCGGTCTACTTTTGCTTCTGCAACATGGCGCAGTTCAAGCTCTACAAGCTCGGGTTCGACCGCATGTTCTTTGTCGGCGAGGTTACCGATGATGCCGCCCGGGTGCAGCAGGCCGCCATCGACGCGCAACAGGCGGCGATTGCCGCGATCCGTCCGGGCGTGACGGCGGAATCCGTGGCGGAGGCCGCCAACGCCGTCTATGGCGAACGCGGCTATGTCACCGGCTATCGCACCGGTCGCTCCATCGGCATGTCGTATCTGGAGGCTCCCGAACTCAAGGCCGGGGACACCACCATCCTGCAACCAGGCATGACCTTCGCCGTTGACGGCGGGATCAGTCTGGACGGCAGCCTTGGCGGGCGTATCGGCGATTCCATCGTGGTGACGGCCGACGGTTGCGACTACCTGACCGACTACCCTCGGGAGATCATCATCGCGGGCGGTGGTCGGTAGGTGGGGTGTCCCCTTCCCCCCTGAAGGGGAGGAAGGGGCTTTCTTCAGACCCGGACAGGCCGGGTTCCGGTCACGCGGCGGCGCGTTCCGCGCGCAGCTTCTCGGTGGCGGCAAGGTCGAGTGCCAGGGTCTCGTCGTCGCCTGACCCGGTCAGCACGACACCATAGATGTCGCGGGCCCGGTCGGGGGTTTCATAGCGTTCCAGCACATCCTTCAGGACCTTGCGCGGATCGCGGTCGAGCGGGCTGCCGTAGCCGCCACCGCCGGAGTGATTGCCGCGCACCCGCTCGCCCTTCTTCAACTGGACCTCGACGATGCTGGGCAGTTCCTCTTCCAGCCCGTTGGCGCTGACCTTGAAGTGCTGGCAGGCCGAGCCGGCGTCCCCGCCCCGGACACCCTTCGGTGCGTAGATGGTGCCGTCACAGGGCCAGAGCACATCCATCGGCAGTTCCGTCGGGCCGTAGGAAAGTTCCATGGCCGGTGCGCCGCGCCGCCGCCCGGCGCCGCCACTGCCGGTGACGATGCGCAGATACTGGAACTGCAGCGGATGCTTCAGTTCGTCGATCTCCACCGAGTCGCGATACATCAGCCCGGCCACGACCGGAAGACCATAGGTGATCCAGCCGTCCGCGTTCGGGCCCGCGGGGCCACCGGAACTGGCGATGATCAGCTGGTTCACGTAGGGCTCGGCGTCGGAGCGGTCGTCCTTGCCCGACACCACGGCGAAGCCCGCGCCCATGCCGACGCCGCCTTCAGCCAGACCCCAGCCATCGCCGATCTCCGCGAAGGCGGACTGGACGATATTGATCAGGCGGTCGGCGACATTGGTGGTGGACACCGAACAGCTGTGCGGGAACTTCGGCCGACCGGCGATGGCACCTTCCTTCAGGTGCAGGCGGATACGGCGGAAGGAGCCCGAATTGCGCGGCACTGTCGGGTCCAGCGAATTGAACACACCGGCGATGGTCGAGGCAGAGGCACAGGCCTCACTCTCGTTCAGGCCGCAATCCACATTGTCGATATTGTCGGTCAGATCGACATCGATCATCTGCTCATCCGGGTCGACCCGCACCTCCACATTCAGCGGAATGCCTTCCGGCAGCAGGTCGCCATAGGGGTCATGCGCGCCGGAATTCTTCAGGGTCGATTTCGGCAGCTTGGCGATGGCCTGGGCCATGCGCTCCTCCGAATAGTCGAACCAGTCGCGGATGAAGGCCTTGATGGTGTCCTTGCCGTATTTCTCGCAAAGCTCCTTCAGGCGCCGTTCGCCGATCCGGGCGGAACCGATGCCGGCCAGATAATCGCCGTACCACTGACCTGGCACCCGGATGCGGGAACGGCACATGCGCACCACATCATCGATGTTCTTGTAGTCACGCTGGATGCGCACCGCCGGGAAGATCAGGGCACCTTCCTCGTACTGGTCCTTGGCACTGGCCATGTAGGTGGTCGGCAGGGAATTGCCGATGTCCGCCTGGTGCGCCTTGGCCACCGCGGTGAACATGTGCTCTCCCTCGAAGAACACCGGCACCAGGAAGGTATGGTCGGCGGCGTGGGTGTTGCCCGAATAGGGGTCATTGTGCAGGTAGCAGTCGCCTTCGCGGATGTCGTCGTTGAAGTCGGTCATGGCCTTGGACTGCATGTGGCTGCCGAAGATGTGGATCGGCAGGCCCTCCGCCGCAGCCAGCAACTTGTTGTCACCGGTGCAGATGGAACAGCTGAAGTCCCGCGCGCTGTTGATCACGGCGGATCGCGCGGCACGCAGCAGGGTGTTGGTCATTTCCCGGATGATGCCGTCAACGCGGTTGGCGATGATCGCGGTCATGTAGGAATCGAATTTCTCGTTCTTGGCTTCAGTCATGGGAGGGACTCCTTTCAGGCCACGTCGAGACGATAATTGCCAGCCGCGCTGACGGTTGCGGACATGCCAGGATAGACGACAAGTGTGGTCGTCGGCTCCTCGATGATCGCCGGGCCGTCGATGCGGTTACCGGGTTCGATGTCCGATGCCTTGTAGATCGGGGTGGTCACCGGGGTGGCGTCCCCGAAATAGCACTGGCGGCTGACGGTGGGCTTGCCGGCCTCCGAGGTGCTGTCGATGGCCCCGGCGATGACCGGCGGTTCCGAGATCTGCACGACCAGCCGGACCTTCCAGGTCACGACTTCCACAGGGCTGCCTTCGTCACGCACGGCGAAGACCCGCTCATGTACCTGGTGGAAGGCCTCGACGAAATTGTCGAGATCCTGCTGGGAGTGGAACCGCGACGCGCCGATCGGGGTATCCAGTTCCCAGACCTGTGCCAGATAGCGGGCTTCGGCCACATACTCCAGCCGGTAGCGGTCGCCGCCGCCGGGCAGGGTGTGCCGGAACGTCTCCAGCCGTTCTTCCAGTTCCTCCAGCGTCGCGTTGACCGCTGCCATGTCGAAGCGGTTCGACAGGGTGACAAGGCTCGTCGCTTCCTCTGCCACGATGTCGGCGAACTGCATGCCCGCCGCTGACAGGGCCGAGGCGACCTTCGGCAGGATCACCCGGTTGCAGCCAAGTTCGCTGGCAATGGTCATGATGTTGACCCCTGCCGCGCCGCCGCCCGCGACGATGGTGCTCTCACGGGGGTTGAAGCCTTCGTTGATGGTGATGTCGCTGATGGCACGCATCATCAGGTCACTGGCCAGGCCCATGATGCGGAAGGCCGTTTCCTCGACCGTGTAGCCGGCCTGTTCCGCCACCCGCGCCACCGCGCGGCGTGCGGCCTCCACGTCCAGCGTCATGCGACCACCCAGGAAGTAATCCGGATCGAAGTATCCGAGCACCACGGCCGCATCGGACACCGTCGGGTCCTCGCCGCCGTTGCCGTAGCAGGCGGGGCCCGGGTCGGCGCCTGCCGACTGCGGGCCGACCCGCATCAGCCCGCCTTCGTCGACCCAGGCGATGGAGCCGCCGCCCGCACCGATGGAGCGCATGTCGACCGAGGAAATACCCAGCAGGTCGCCCGTGTAGAGACCACCCAGCCAGGTATCGCGGCTGAAGGTCAGGCGACCGTCGCGCACCAGCCCGACGTCGAAGGTGGTGCCGCCCGTGTCGCAGATGATCACATTGTCGCCCATCGCCTCGGCCTGGGAGAAGGTGAGGCCCGCGATCGGGGCCATCGCCGGGCCGGAGCCGATGGTGTAGATCGGCTTCTGCACCAGTGCCTCGACATGGTTGCAGCCGCCCGCCGTGGTGCTGACCAGGATCTCGCCCGCATAACCTGCCTCGCGCATGTCCTGCTCCAGCCCGCGCAGGTGCGACTGCATCAGCGGCTTCAGGGACGCATCGATGGCAGTGGCGGACGCGCGGCGATACTCGCGGACGATGGGGATCAGTTCATGTGACAGCGTGAACGGCACGTCGGGCATGATCTCCTGGATCATCGCACCGATGGCAAGCTCGTGCTCCGGGTTGGCGATGGACCAGATCAGGCAGACGGCAATCGCCTCGAAGCCCCGGTCCCGGATGGTTTCCAGCGTGGCGCGGGCCTGTGCCTCGTTGAACGGGATCGTCACCTGACCCTGCGCGCCGATGCGCTCCGAAATCTCGAACGTGTGGCGGCGCGGGATGTAGGGGTCGGGAAATTCCTCCGTGAAGTCATGCGGATTGAACTTGCCGCCTTCCTTCAGCAGCAGGATGTCGGGGAACCCTTCCGTGGTGACAAAGGCGGTCTTGGCCACCGTCTTGGTGACAATGGCGTTGGTCGCCCGCGTGGTGCCATAGATCAGCAGATCGGCCTGGGCCAGCAGTTCACCAAAGGAGATCCCCAGTTCGCCTGCGGCTGCGGAGATTGCCTCCTTCATGCCGACGGATATCCGGTCCCTGGTCGTCAGCGCCTTGCCGATGGTCATCTGGCCCTGAGCGTCGGTCACGACCACGTCGGTGAAAGTTCCTCCGGTATCCACGGAAATGCGATAGGCCAAGGTGCTCTCCATACGTTCATGAGTTTGTGCACGAAAGCTTAAGGGCATGCTGGCCGTCAATGCTTCGACAGAGGCGCACCAATGATTGCCAATTCGTGCTGCACCGCGATACCGCGCCGTCGAGACGGGCTTCACGGCCCCGCCAGCTTGTCGCCATGCGTCCGCTGCGCCAGATTGGCGAGGCCATGACCGTCCCGACACCAGAACCGCGCCAGACGCCCCATGCTCCCTGGCAGGAATTGCTGCAGGGCGGGCACCTGCCGCGCTTCGTCGTGCTCTGTCTCGGTGTCTGGCTGCACGCGGCGGACGCATTGATGGTTGCGACCCTGATGCCCAGCGCTGTGATCGAGGTTGGTGGCGCACCCTGGATGGGCTGGACACTGGCGCTCTACGAGATCGGCTCCGTTGTCGCGGGTGCAGCCACCGGCCTGCTGGCGGTTCGCATTGGCCTGCGTCTGGCCATGTGCGGTTCCGCCAGCCTGTTCGCGCTCGGGTGCCTGGCGAGTGCCGTCGCACCCGACATGGCGGTGATCCTGATCGGTCGGCTGGGGCAGGGGCTGGGCGGTGGCGCACTGGTCGCCATTGTCTTCGTTGCCACGGACCGGCTGTTTCCGGACCGTCTGCTGCCCGTGGTCATGGCGCTGATCTCCGCGATATGGGGGGCATCCGCCTTCTGCGGACCCCTGATCGGGGGCATCTTCGCCAACGCCGGTCTCTGGCGCATGGGCTTCGTTGCCTTCGCGGTTCAGGCCATCCTGCTGGTCCTGCTCGCCCTTTTCCTGCTGCGCAGCGACCGGCCTCCCAGGGGGCGTGCATCTTCAGGCGCGGCGGCCGCGGTACCCTGGACACGCCTGTTGCTGCTGCTGCTGGCCATCGTCTCGATCGCCACGGCGGGAACGCTGGCAGCAGGCGTGGCCTCGGTCGGCCTGATCCTGCTCGGCGTCATGATACTCGTGACCTTCTTCCGGCTGGACCGGGGGGCTGTCGTCCGCCTGTTCCCGCGCAACACCCTGGCGATCGGGTCGCCTGTCGGTGGCGGGATCCTCTTCGTCCTGTTCTTCTCCACCGGCACCATCTCCTTCACGCTCTACGGTCCGCTGCTGGCGCAGATGCGGTTCGGGGTCTCGCCCCTGGTCGGTGGCTATCTGGTGGCTTCCGAGTCCGTGGCCTGGACGATTGCGGCGCTCGCGGTTTCAGGACTGTCCCAGCGCCACGGGATGATCGTGATCCGGGCCGGTGCGGCGCTGATGACCATCGGTGTGCTGGGATTGGCGATGGCCCTGCCGCAGGGGTCGATCTGGAGCGTGCTGCCGTTCACCTTCTGCCTCGGTGCAGGCTTTGGCGCTGCATGGGCCTTTGTGCTGCGCCGCGTCATCGCCTCGGCGCTGGAGGGTGATCGCGAACGGGCTTCTGCCGCCGTGCCGACGACACAGATGATCGGCTACGGTCTCGGTGCCGCGCTTGCCGGTCTGTTCGCCAATCTGGCAGGTTATGCGGACGGCATCGATGCGGCGGATACCGGTGTGGTCGGCTTCTGGGTGTTCGCGGGTTTCGCCCCCATACTGGCGCTGGGCTGGCTGACGTTGCGGGGTCTTTCGCGGTGCGCGGAAAGTGCATCGGCGGCCGCAGACTGACTGCCGGTTCGCCTGTTGGCCCCGGGCCGTATTGAGCGCTTGCAATCCGCATCGGCTTTGCCTAGTTTCCGCCTCCGTCGCGGGCCGCTTTGCGGAGCTCGCCACGAAAGCGGTGGGGCCATAGCTCAGTTGGGAGAGCGCTTGAATGGCATTCAAGAGGTCGGCGGTTCGATTCCGCCTGGCTCCACCATTTCTCCTTCTTCGCTGAAATGACCTCCGAGGGGCTCCCCCGTCGCGCACCTTGATGCCCGTCTGTGGTTTTCCTTGCCAGGGTGAACGTGGTCGCGGTTTCCGAGGAGATGGAACTCGTACGTACCGCGGCGAAAGCTGTCGCGATCCATTTGCCGGCGCGATCCCGGATCCCGACCGGGTTGCCTGTTCGTTTGCCGAGAGAGAAGTGCATTGTCCCAACCTGCGTGCAGCGCAGTCCGGGTGCCCCGGTTTTCTGCCCCCCTGCCGACGCGGTCCATGGTATCTGGGTGCAGGATGCGGCTCTGGTCCGCACGGCAGACCGATGGGGGAGAGACGATGGAATTTGACGAACTGGTGCGCGCGCGCCGCAGTATCCGTGGCTACAAGCCTGATCCGGTACCGCAGGCGCTGATCGAGGAAATCATCGAGCTGGCGACCGGGGCGCCGTCCTCCATGAATACCCAGCCCTGGCACCTGCATGTCGTGACGGGGGAACCGCTGGACAGGATCCGGCAGGGCAACAGCGAACGGATGCTGGCCGGTATCAAGCCGCAGCGCGAGATCCCGACCCATGGAGAGTACGAGGGCGTGCACCGCCAGCGGCAGATCGACATCGCCGTGCAGCTCTTCGAGGCGATGGGAATCGAACGCTATGACAAGGAACGCCGCCAGGACTGGGTCATGCGTGGTTTCCGCCAGTTCGATGCGCCGGTCTCGATTGTCGTGACCTATGACAAGGACCTCGACCCTGGCGCGACGATCGCGCATTTCGATCTGGGCGCCGTGACCTACGGTCTTGTTCTGGCCGCCTGGACCAGGGGTCTGGGCGCCGTCATCAACGGGCAGGGCATCATGCAGTCGGCGGTGGTTCGCGAACACGCGCGGATCCCGGAGGATCAGGTGATCATGACCTGTGTCGCGATGGGCTATCCGGATGAGGATTTTGCAGCCAACAAGGTGAAGTCGGTCCGGCGCCCGGTCTCCGAGGTTGCCACATTCGTCGGCTTCGACTGATCACCGGGGGCTGACCGGAGCATCCTGGCACCCGTGTCCGGCTGACAGTACGGCCGGGTTTCGGGCACCTGGTGCCCGACAGGCAGCTAATGCGTGCATGAAACGAAGATGAAGCAGCCGGAAAGGGGTCGGGGCCTGTTGCCTTCTGATGGGTTTCAGCCGGTCGCGCGGCAGGTGCGTCGCGCTCCATGCATGCATGACCGATTCGGCAAATCGCATCTGCGTGATTTACGCCCGGTCACCGGGTCGCCGGGTGCCGGAGAATTGCCGCTGCGGTGCGCCCATTGGCCATGCATCGAATGCGTGGGTATGGCGCGGTCTCGACATGGCTTTCCGTTAAGGGCGACTCCGGGCGACGGTTCAGTCGCAACAGAGGCGCGGCCAGCCGCTGTGCGTTCAGTCATCGCGGAGGCGTCGAGACCTGCACTGTCGCCCACTTAGCCGACCTGTTATCTATCCCCCCGGCGGTGACCGTCAGCGCATCGGCCTGTTGTCTTGGCGGCGTGGATACGCTCCGATCACCTGCGGAATTCAACTCTTCCACCCTTGATGGTGACGGGGGACCGATTGCTGTTTTTGGTTGCAATTCCGGCTTCGTCCGATCAGCATATTGTTTGAAAGCAAGGACTTAATGCAATTGTCTGAAATTCGGACAGGGCATCAGTACGGTATCTTGGGAGGATGCGGGTGAGCAGTGAAGATGAAGACGGTTCACTTGCGCGGATCCTGAACATGACTGTTCAGATCGTGACCGCCTACGTTGCAAGAAATGAAATCGGTGTCGACGGACTGGTTTCCCTGATCGGCGACACGCAGGCTGCACTTACCGGGATCAAGAGCGGCGGCGTTGCGCCGGATCCGCAGGATCAGGAGCCGGCTGTGCCGATAGAACAGTCCGTCAGGGACCAGTATCTGATCTGCCTGGAAGATGGACGGAAGCTCAAGACTCTCAAGCGGCATCTGCAAGCGGCTTACGGACTGACGCCCGAACAGTACAGGGCCAAATGGCTCCTTCCGCCCGACTACCCCATGGTCGCTCAGTCCTATTCGCGCCAGCGCTCCGAATTTGCCCGGAAGAGCGGTCTCGGCAAGAAGCAGAACGACTGAAGTCCGGTCGGTGCCGCTGCGCGCGGCAATTGTACGAAACCGCCATGATGGATACGGTCCCGCGGGGGGCAGGACCGGTCCGCAGTCGACGATGGTCGGGCTGCATGTCTGCCTCCGGACATTATGGAGGAGAAACCGGAAAATGTTGCTTGAGGGATCATGCCATTGCCAGGCGGTTCGGTTTCGGGTGCTCTGCCCGCATCCCTACCCCTTCAACGTCTGTTACTGCGGCATCTGCCGCAAGACCGGTGGCGCCGGTGGTTCGGCGATCAACATTGGTGCGGAGGCGGCGAGTCTCGAGATCCTCCAGGGGGCGGACCAGCTTCGCAGCTACCATGCGCGCATGGAGGGCGACGACGGGACCGTGTCGCAGAGCAATGCGGAACGGAGATTCTGCGGAACCTGTGGCTGCCACCTCTGGCTGTTCGACAGCCGCTGGCCGGACCTGATTCACCCGCTGGCCAGTGCGATCGACACGCCCTTGCCTGTCCCGCCGGAGCATACGCACCTGATGACGGACTTCCGGCCGGACTGGGTGATGTTCCGCCCCGATCCGACGGATCGCCAGCATGGGCGCTATCCCGATGAGTCCATAGCTGACTGGCATGCGCGCCTTGGTCTGGCCGACAGCGACTGAGCTTCACCAGCCGTCGCGGGTCATCCACTGGTCCAGCATCTCGATCCGGTCCGCACCCCAGAACAGCTCACCGTCAACGATCATGGTCGGGGCGCCGAAGACTCCCTTGTCGCCGACGGCTTCCCGGGTCAGCTCCCGCAGTCGGTCCTTGATGCCCTGATCGGCGATTGCCCGCGCGGCCTGATCCGTGTCGATGCCGGTTTCACCTGCCACCTGCAGCACGACCGCCCTGTCACCGATGAACCGGTTTTCGACGAAATAGGCGCGATAGATGGCGTGGAGGAACGGCACGGCCTGCTGTGGCCGGTGCCGGTCCAGCCAGATGAACAGCCGCGAAGCGTCCTGTGCCGCCGCCGGAAAGGGATCGGGCAGCGAGAAGGGGATGTTCCAGAGCCGCGCCGAGCGCGCGAAATCATGCGTGGAATAGCGCCCCTTGGCATCATAGTGGGTCAGGGGCTTGGTACCCTCCGCGCGGAAGGCGATGCCCAGCAGGAAGGGACGCCACGCGACGCTGCGCCCGTGCTTCGCGGCCAAATTCTCGATCCGCTCCGACGCCAGATAGGCATAGGGGGATGAGAAATCGAACCAGAACTCGATTTCCTTCGCCATGCGTCCGCTCCATGTTGTCCGTGTCACGAGATAGCGGTCACTGCGACGCGGTCAATCCGCGACAGCGGCACGGGAACCGGTTGCGCGCCGGCTGACCTGCTGGGATGCTGCGGCCATGTCGAGAATTGCTTCAGTCCTTCTGGCCCTGCTGCTGATGACAGGTGTCGGTCATGCCGCCAATTGTCCGGTTGCCGAGGTTGCGGATTTCCAGGCCAGCATCGAATGGCTGGAGCCGGAGCTGATCCAGGATCAGGCGTCCGCAGCGCTGCCTGCGTCGCAGCGGCGTGGCCAGAGTTTTCCGGGCGCGAACCGGCGGAAACTCGGCTCCACGGAGTCGTCACTGCACGTGCGGACAAACCTGGTGGTGTCGGAACTCGCGGCAGACCGGGGCTGCTATGCCCTGTCACGCCTGGTGGTCAATATCGTGGCCGGCCCCGTCAGGATCTTCGTGGCCCGCGAACTGGACCCTGACAGTTGCCCCTATCGCGTCACCCTGGCGCACGAGCAGAAGCACGTCGATGTCTTTCGGGAGGCGGCGGAGAACCTGCTCGCCGAACTGGAGAACGACATGCGCGTGCCGTCCATGCGCCAGTCCATCCCGGCAGAAACCATTCAGGTGGCCGTTGAGCGCTTCCGGCAGGCCATCAACGTGCTGGTCGGCGATGCCCGAAGGCGGGTCGACCAGGAAGCCACGCGCCGGAATGGTGAGCTGGACACCCGCAGCGCCTATCGCGCTGAGCAGGAAAAGTGCCCGATGCAGGACTGGCGCATTCCGTTCGAGTAGGTCTCGGTCGTGCCTGTTTGTGCACCCCGGCCAGCCCTCTCCCCCTCCCGACCACCCATCAGGATACTCGCGTGGGTGGTCGGGAGGGGGAGAGGGCTGGCCGGGGTCAGCAGACAAATCCCCGTAGGTCTGGCCGGGGCCATTCAGACAGCCCCCGCCCCTCAGCCGTTCTCGAAACCGTCCAGGAAGGCGGCAAGATTGGCGCCCAGTTCCTCGCAGAGGTAGCCACCTTCCTGAATGATCGCCACCGGACCGGGGAAGGCAGAGATGGCGGCACCTGCGCGTCGGAAGCCTTCGGTCGTGATCTTCAGGACGCCAAGCGGATCATTCTCCTGCGGGTCCAGGCCAAGCGACAGCAGCAGGACCTCGGTGCCGTTGCGCTGCAGCTCGGTCAGGGCATGGTCGATGGCCTGCAGCCAGCCTTCATCGCCGGTGCCCGGCGCCTGGGGCAGGTTCAGGTTGAACCCCAGCCCTTCGCCCGCACCACGCTCCCCCGCGTAGCCCGCGAAGAAGGGATAGAAGTTGCTCGGATCCGCATGAATGGAGACGAAATAGATGTCCTTGCGGTGATAGAAGATGCCCTGCGTGCCGTTGCCGTGGTGAACATCGATGTCCAGGATCGCCGCGCGATGGCCCTGTGCCCGCACCCAGTCGGCGGCGATGGCGACATTGTTCAGGAAGCAGAAACCGCCAGCCTGGTCGTGATAGGCATGGTGTCCCGGCGGGCGGCAGAGCGCATAGGCCGGCGATCCGTTGCTGAGGACGTCAGCGGCTGCGGTTACCGCGCAGTCCGCGGCGGCCCGCGCCGCCTCCCAGGTTCCCGCACCGATGGGGCAGGCCGTGTCGGCCATGTGCCAGCCGGCCTGTCCGATGACATGCGCCGGATAGTGATCCATGTGCCGCCCCGGATGCATGTTGGGAATGACCGACGGCGAGGGGTTGGGCAGGGCCTGCCAGCGCTCGTGCGCGGTGGCCAGGAATCGCAGGTAGTCGATGCTGTGAATGGCGGCAATGGCGCTATCCGGTGCCGGATCGGGTGCGGTGATCTCGTGTCCCGCGCTGCGGACTGCGGCAAAAAGCCGGTCGGCCCGTTCTGGACATTCGGGACTGGGGAGGACACGTCCGCTGGAGATGAATGACTCCGGCGCGTGCAGTTCCTGTTTCGGACTGTATATGACTTTCATGCGGCGGATGTTGGACCAGACGGCGGGCCCCGGCAAGCCGTCGCGGAACCCGGTCACAGGTGACAGGAGACGAAGCCTTGCGGATCGTCGTGCTCGGCGCAGGAATCATTGGTGTGACGACGGCCCATGCCCTGGCATCCCGTGGTCACGAGGTGACCGTGGTCGATGCGGAGGCGGGACCGGCGAACGGGACCAGCTTTGCCAATGGTGCGCAGATCAGCCCCTCGGAGGCCGTGCCCTGGGCTTCGCCGGGGTCGCTGCGCCTGGCGCTGCGCTGGATGGCAAGTGCCAATGCGCCGTTCCGGCTGAACCTGCGGGCCGACCCGCGGCAATGGGCCTGGCTGGGCCAGTTCGTGCGGAACTGTACCGACGGTCGCTGGCAGGCGAATGCGCCGGCCATGGTCCGGCTGGCGGAGCACAGCCGCCACTGCCTGCAGGCGCTGAACGAGAACCATGAGCTGGCCTACCACCGCGAAAAGCGGGGCATCCTGCGTGTCTACGACAGACCGGAGAAGGCGCGGGCGGAACTGGCCCATATCGGCCATGTGATGCAGGACCATGATGTGCCGCTGCAGGTGCTCGACCCGGACGGGTGCGCCGCACTGGAACCGGCGCTGGCCGATGCGGTGGCGAGCGGACGCGTCGGGGCGGGCATTCTGGCACCCACTGATGAAACCGGCGATGCGCATCAGTTCGCCATCGAACTGGCCCATGTTGCCGCCGCGGCAGGCGTCCGGTTCCGCTATGGGGAGCGTGTCAGGTCCATCACCTCATTCTGCGATCATGTCACGGGGGTCGAGACGGACCGGGACGAGATCCGCGCCGAGCGGGTGGTGGTGGCGCTGGGTCTGGCGTCGGTGGATCTGATGCGCGGCCTCGGCGTGGCCCTGCCGATCTATCCGGTGAAAGGCTATTCAGCCACCGTGCCGGTGGCGGGCTCCAATCGTGCACCACGGGTCAGCATCACCGATCAGGGCAATCGCTTCGTGGTCAGTCGGCTGGGCGACAACCTGCGGGTCGCGGGCAAGGCGGACATCATCGGGCACGATCGGGCCATCGATCCGCATCGGGCCAGCAATGTCCTTGATGACCTGTTCGGACTGTTCCCGGAGGCGGGTGACCGCAGCCGCGCCACTGTCTGGTCCGGCCTGCGGCCCATGACACCCAGCGGCATTCCGCTGATCGGGGCGAGCGACATGGAAGGCCTGTATCTCAACACCGGCCACGGTTCGCTCGGCTGGACCATGGCCGCCGGTTCCGCCGACCTGCTCGCCCACCTGATCGACGGCCAGCGCCCGGCCATCGACCCGGCCCCCTACGCGCCGGTTTCGCGCTGACGGGTCACTTGTCCTTCGGCATGCCGAAACAATGTTCGGGTCCGGGGAAGGTGCGGGCGCGGACTTCGTCGGCGTAGGCGCTGACAGCCGTGCGGATGGTGTCGGAGGCTTCGGCGTAGCGCTTGACGAACTTCGGCATGTAGTCGCTGGCCAGTCCGATCAGGTCGTTCACCACCAGAATCTGACCGTCGCAGGCGGGCGAGGCCCCGATGCCGATGGTGGGAATGGCAACGGTTTCGGTGATCTCCCGCGCCAGTGGCTCGATCGTTCCCTCGATCACCATGGCGAAGGCACCGGCATCATCGACGGCCTGCGCGTCCGCCATGACCTTCAGCGCCATCTCCGACTTGCGGCCCTGTGTGCGGAAGCCGCCCATCATCGCGACCTTCTGCGGCATCAGGCCGACGTGGGCCAGCACAGGGATCCCTCGTTCGGTAAGGAACCGGATGGTCTCGGCCATTTCCTGCCCGCCCTCCAGCTTCACGGCGGAGCAACCGGTTTCCTTCATCATGCGCACCGCGTTGCGGCAGGCCATCTCCGGACTTTCCTCGAAGGATCCGAAGGGCATGTCCACCACCACCAGCGCCCGCTTCGCACCGCGCGTCACGGCCTGGCCATGCATGATCATCATCTCCATGGTGACGCCCTGCGTGGTCGGCAGCCCGTGAACCACCATGCCGAGGCTGTCGCCGACAAGCATGAAATCGACAAGGTCGTCGATGGCACTGGCCGTCGGATAGTCATAGGCGGTCAGCGAGACAATCGGTGTGCCGCCTTTCCGGGCCTTGATTCCGGGCACGGTCATCGGCTTCTGGTCGGTCATTCGGATTTCATCTCCTCGTTCGGGTCGATGCCTTCTTCCTCCATTACCTGCCGGGCCAGCCGAAACGCCTCGACGCCCGCCGGGATGCCGCAATAGACCGCGACCTGAAGCAGCACCTCGCGGATCTCCACCAGGCTTGCGCCATTCTTCAGCGCGCCCTTGAAATGCAGCTTGAACTCCTGCGGCCGGTTCAGGGCCGACAGCATGGCGAGATTGAGCAGGCTGCGGTCCCGGCGGCTCAGCCCCTCGCGGCCCCAGGCCCCGCCCCAGCAGTATTCCGTCACCATGTTCTGGAAGTCCTGGTTGAAGGCGTCGGCGGCGGCCATGGCACGGTCGACATATTCCGCACCCACCACTGACTTCCGGATATCGAGCCCGGTTTCGAACAGATCCTTGTCCATCGTGTCTCCCCCGTCGGGTTTCAGGTCCGCCGCTCTTCCAGCGTGATGCCGGCGGCGTAGAGCTTGTCGATCGCATCCTCGTCCAGGCCGGCCTCCCGCAGGATGGCGCGCCCGTCGACACCGAAGTCTGGTGGTGTCGAGCGCACCGAGCCTGGCGTGCGAGAGAGTTTCACGGGGATGCCGGTGCCCCGGTAGTTGCCCTTCGACACCACCATCTCCCGCGCCAGCGTATGCGGATGCGCAGCAACCTCCGGCACCGTCAGGGCGGCACCGGCGGGCACACCGCTGGAAAGCAGCTTCGTTGCCAGTTCCAGCCCGTCCCATTCGGCGCACAGCGGTTCCAGGATCGCGTCCAGTTCCGCGCGGTTCACGCTGCGGTCGGGATTGTGCAGGAACCGCGCATCCTTCGCGACCTCGGGTCTGCCAAGGATCTCCATCAGGCGCTGGAACTGGCGGTCATTGCCCACCGCCAGGAACAGGTCCGCGCCCTTCGTGCGGAACAGGTCATAGGGATAGATATTGGGATGTGCGTTGCCGGTCAGCTTCGGCGCATTGCCGGACTGGAAGAAGTTCGGGGCGTGCGGATGCTGCATCGCCACACCACAGTCGAACAGGCTGACATCGACATACTGGCCCTTGCCGGAGCGGGCGCGTTCCTGCAGCGCCGCGAGGATACCGATGGCGGAATAGAGACCGGTGCCGAGGTCCACGAGCGGAATGCCCAGGCGGACCGCGCCGCTCTCGGGCGCGCCATTGACCGAGATCAGGCCGGTCCAGGCCTGGATCGCGGCGTCATAGCCCGGCAGGCCACCGAACGGGCCATCGGCACCGAAACCGGAGATACGGCAGTGCACCAGCTTCGGGAAGCGCTTCGACAGCACGTCCTCGTAGCCGATGCCCCATTTCTCCAGCGTGCCGGGCTTGAAGTTCTCCATCAGCACGTCCGCGCCTTCCAGCAGCGTCATCAGCACCTCGCGGCCTTCAGCCTGCGACAGGTCGAGACCGAGGCTGCGCTTGTTGCGGTTGACGCCGGAGAAATAGGCCGAAAGACCGTCCTGGAACGGCGGTCCCCAGTCGCGGACCTCGTCCCCCTGCGGGGGTTCCAGCTTGACCACATCGGCACCGTGATCCGCCAGGATCTGGGCGCAGTACGGCCCACCCAGGACCCGCGTCAGGTCAATGATCCGAAGACCGTCGAGAGCGCCCATGTTTTCACATCCTCCTCAGGGGAATTCAGGTTGGCTCAGCGATAGGGGAAGGTCAAAGGGCTTGCAAGGGCCGGACGTCTGGTGACGATGAGGGTTGCAGGAACGGGGACTGAAGACCGGGGGAGAATCCGATGACCAATGCTGCGCCATTCGAGGTCTATGCCATCAAGTATGCCGAGCGGGAGGCACGCCGCGGCGATCACTTCATCGGGGGCGACCCGCATGATGCGCCGATGGACATGGACTATTTCATCTGGGCGCTGGTACGCGATGGCAAGGTCTGGGTGGTCGATACCGGCTTCGACGTGCTGGATGCGGAGCGGCGCAACCGGCGCCTGGTCCGCACGGTGCGGGAGGGACTGGCCCTGATCGGCATCGAGAGCCATGACGTCGAGGACGTCATCATCACCCATCTGCACTACGACCACATCGGCGGGCATGCACATTTCCCGAAGGCCCGGTTTCATCTGCAGGACAGCGAGATGTCCTATGCCACCGGACGCCAGATGACCCGCCCCGCCATCAGCCATGCCTATACCGCCGACCATATCGCCGATCTGGTCCACCACGTGTTTCAGGGACGGGTCGAGTTCCATGACGGAGAGGCCGAACTGGAACCCGGCCTGTCGGTCCATCATGTCGGCGGCCATACACAGGGCCTGCAGGTGGTCCGGGTCTGGACCCAGGTCGGCTGGATCGTCCTCGCCTCCGACGCCAGCCACTACTACGAGAACATGGAGGCGGACCGCCCCTTCGTCATCGTCTGGAATCAGGGGGAGATGCTGGATGCCTTCCGCACCATGCGCCGTCTGGCCGATGACCCCGACTGCATCGTCCCCGGCCATGACCCGAAGGTGTTCGACCGCTATCCTTCGCCGCAGGGGCAGAAGGGCATGGTGGTGCGGCTGGACGTGATGCCGTCCCGCGGCTGATCTAGGCGAGAACGCGCAATCCGTTCAGCATCGCGCGGGCGACCTTTGCGGGCAGGGTGGTGACCATGTCGCCGGTGCCCCGGGGCACGGTCGCAACCCCGGCAGACGGGATCACCCGGGCGAGTTCCAGGATCGATTCCATGCTGACCTCCGCGTCCTGCTTGCCCCAGACAAGCGTCGTGCGGCAGTCGATATGCCCCAGCCGGTTGCCGACACCTTCACCTGAGACGGGACGCTGTTCCGCATCCAGCCCGATCGGGGACAGCAGGAAGAGGTGACTGAAGGTGCCGGGCATGGTGGCGGCCAGTTCGGCGGCCACCGCCGCGCCTGCGGCATGACCTGCCAGCATCGGCGACCTGAGGTCCGACGCCGAAAGCAGTTCGATCACCTTGCGCTGGATCAGCGGGACATCGCCGATTGCCCGGAATCCGTCCAGGACCGGGGCAAGAACGGCAAATGCGGACGACAGTTCCGACAGCAGGCTCCGGTCCGCCTCCAGCCCGCTGATCCCGTGGATGTAAAGCAGGGGACGCCCGGAGCCGTCATTGGTCTTCAGGACGGTACATTCACTGCCGTCGGGCAGGCGGAGAGCCGAACGTTGCAGGCCGTTCATGTCGATGCGTCCTTCGCTCGCCAGGTGATGCGGCGTGTCTGTCCAGGGCATCGCGGGTCAGTGTGATGTCCCTGCCGCATTCATAGTTGGAGATCATGTGCCATGCCGTCAACGGCGCTTGCCTGCCGCCGCGTTCGCGGTAGGATCGAAACATGAGCAATTCCGAACCCTTGCATATCCTCGATGCCACCGTTCTGAGCGACTGGATCGACTACAACGGCCACATGAACGTCGGCTACTACAATGTTGCCTTCGTCAAGGCGACCGACGCCCTGTTCGATCATCTGGGCATCGGCGTCGACTATGTGCGCGAGACCAACAAGTCCTTCTTCACCCTGGAGACCCACGTCCACTACATGGGCGAGGTGCTGGAGGGGGCGCCGCTGCGCTACGACGTGCAGTTGCTGGACCATGACGCGAAGCGGATTCATGCCTTCTTCCGCATGTATCACGCGACGGAGGGGTTCCTTTCCGCCACCTCCGAACAGATGTGCCTGCATGTGGACCTCGGCACCCGCCGGTCGGCAGAGATGCCCGCCGAAGTTCAGCAGGCCGTGGCCCGTCTGGCCGAAACGCAGAAGGATCTTGCCTGGCCGGAACAGGCCGGTCTGGGCATGCGTATCCGTCGCAAGTCCTGATGCAGGGACCGGCGACATGACCTCTTCTGCGCCGGACCGGGACTGATGCTTGGTCCCCTTTTCCGCAACTCGTTCCGCGACTTTCGCCCCTTCCGTGATTTCGTTCCACGGCATCAGTTCTATCTGATCGGCATTGCCGTGATCGTCGGGCTGGCGGTCGGGTATGCCGCGATCCTGTTCCGTCTCGCGCTCAGCGGCACGCAGTTCCTCTTCTTCGGCGAAACATCGGAATATCTGGTCGCCACTGTGCAGGCCCTGCCATGGTGGCACGTGGTTCTGGCTCCGGCGGTGGGCGGCGTCATCCTGGCCCTGTTCCTGCGTTACCTCATGCCTGGCGGACGGCCGCAGGGCGTGCCGGATGTGATCGAGGCCGGGGTCTACAACGAAGGACGTATGTCACTCCGCACCGGTCTCGGGGCCGCGTTCGCCAGCGTGATCTCCCTCGGTGCCGGCGCCTCCACGGGGCGGGAGGGACCGCTGGTGCATCTGGGCGGCGCCATATCGGGCTCCGTCGGCAAGTTGCTGAAGATGGACCGGCTGGACGGCCATACCCTTCTGGCCTGCGGGGTGGCAACGGGCGTGGCGGCGTCCTTCAATGCGCCCATCGCCGGTGTCATCTTCGCGCATGAGGTCGTGCTGGGGCACTATGCGCTGCGGGCGCTGGCCCCGGTCGTCGTGGCCTCCGTCATCGGCACTGTGGTGACCCGCATCCACATCGGTGACTTCCCGGCCTTCCTGATCCCGCAATACGACATCCTCAGTTTCTGGGAATTTCCGGCCTTCATGCTGCTGGGGATTGTCTGCGGGATCATGGCCCTGATCTTCTTCTGGTCGGTCGGGTTCACGCGGGACGTGATCGAGGATGTGCTGAAGATCCCGGTGTTCTGGCGTCCGCCCATCGCCGGTCTGGCCGTCGGTGCCATCGCCCTGCTCTACCCGGAGGTGCTGGGCGTGGGGTACGAGGCGACGGACAATGCCCTGAAGCAGCTCTACCCGCTGTCGCTGCTGATCCTGCTGGTTGCGGCCAAGATGGCGGCCACGTCGATCACCATCGCGGGCGGGTTCGGTGGCGGTGTCTTCTCGCCTGCGCTGTTCATCGGTGCCATGACCGGTGGCGCGTTCGGACTGATCGCGGCCCGCATTTTTCCGGAGCTGGCGGCGGAACACGGTCTTTACGCGATGGTCGGCATGGGGGCCGTCGCCGCGGCGATCCTGGGCGCACCGATTTCCACCACCCTGATCGTGTTCGAGCTGACGGGTGACTACCGGGTCACCATTGCACTGATGGTGGGCGTCGTGCTGGCCACCGTGGTATCGCGGCAGTACCGCTACATCAGTTTCTTCCACTGGCAGCTTGCCCGCCGGGCGGTGGATCTGGTGCAGGCGGACGAGGTGCTGATGCATGCGCAGACCGTGCGGCGCGTCGCGGCCAGTGACTACCTGGCGATCACGCCTGAAACCACGTTTTCCCAGTTGAGGGAGATGTACCGGGAGAGTGAGGCGCTGGCTCACTTCCTGGTCGATGAGAAGGGGTTCCTGCTTGGCTGCCTGCAACCCAACGACATCAAGTACGCGCTGCTGGATCCGCATCTGAACGACATCTGTCGCGCGGTCGATATCTCGACCCCGACGACCGTGGTGCTGCATCAGGACATGCCGCTCGACGATGCCCTGAAGGCGTTCCGGGGCACGTCATTCCGGTTCCTGCCCGTGGTGCGTAACCCGGACGACAGGGAACTTGTCGGTGTCGTCTACTTCAGGGACCTGCTGGAGGCCCACAACAGGGCCCTCAAGGAAGCCCAGGACGAGACGCACTAGCAGGGGGCTTGCTGCCAACCGTGCCGCGCTCTCCTCCTCCCGACCACCCGTTTCAGGATACTTGCGTGGGTGATCGGGAGGGGAAGTGCGGCGGCCGGGTCAGCGACTAGCGCATCATCAGCCGCGTTTCAGCTGCTTGGCCAGTGACCAGCGATGCACTTCCGACGGGCCGTCATAGACGCGGAAGGCGCGGACATCGCGGAAGATGCGCTCCACTTCCGTATCCCGCGTCAGGCCGAGACCGCCCAGAACCTGCAATGACCGGTCGACGGTGCGATAGATGGCTTCCGAGCAGATGACCTTGGCCATGGAGCTTTCGCGTCCGCCGCGTTCGCCCTGGTCCAGCACCCAGGCGGTGTGCCAGATGGTCAGCCGCGACTGCAGGATATCCATCTCGTTGTCGGCAAGCTGGAAGCCCACGCCCTCGTGATCGATCAGCGGCTTGCCGAAGGCCATGCGCTCACGGGCATAGCCGGTGGCGATATCGTGCGCCCGTCGCGCGGCACCCAGCCAGCGCATGCAGTGGGTCAGACGCGCCGGGGCCAGGCGGACCTGCGCATAGCGGAAGCCCTTGCCGATCTCCCCCAGCACCGCGTCGCCATCGACACGCAGGTCGTCGATATCGACCTCCGCATGGCCGCCGGTGAAGCTGGAATCCATCGTGTCCAGCACCCGCACGATCTTCACCGCCGGGTTCGGCAGCGGTGTCATGAACATCGAGGCACCGATGTTCTCGCCCTTCTCGTCGACCGTATTGGCCATGACGATGCCGACCGAGGCGCCCTCCGCCCCCGTGATCAGCCATTTGCGGCCGGAGATGCGCCAGCCGTTGCCGTCCGGCCGCGCGATCGTCTGCATGGCCGAAGGGTCGGAACCGGCACCGGGTGACGGCTCCGTCATCAGGAAGATGGAGCGTGCCGAACCGTCCGCCAGCGGCTTCAGGTACTGCTGCTTCTGCGCCTCCGTCCCCACGTGATCCAGCAGGTGCATGTTGCCTTCATCCGGCGCGGCGATGTTCAGCGCCACGGGACCGAGCATGGAATAGCCCGCCGCCTCGAAGATCACCGCCTTTGTGCGGTGGTCCGCCCCCATGCCGCCCCACTCGGTCGAGACATGTGAACTCAGCAGCCCCTCCGCCTTTGCCAGAGCCACCAGCTCGTCACGCAGGTCCTCCGACGGTCCATGCGATCCACGCCTGCTGTCCTTCTCGAACGGGATCACCTTCTCCGCCACGAAGCGGGTCACGCGATCCTGCAGTTCCTGCTGCTCGTCCGTCAGTGCGAAATCGATCATTTCAGTACCTCCCCTGATCTCGCGTCATTCATCGTACATGCCTGCCGACAAGTAAATGGCGGGCTGATCCGGGTGAGCCTGGTCGGGCGGTTGACCGGCACCTCCGCCCGGCGCGAAGCAAGGCACCACGGACGATGACAGGTGCGCGCCGCAGGGCCGTGCGCGTTCAGAGACGCGGGAACCCCGGGAAGTCGCGGGCCACGGTCGCCTGGACCAGATCGCCAAGCATTCCGAAGTCCGCGGTCCGGGGGGAGGTGCGTCGCCACCCCATGCCGATGGTGCGAAACAGGCCCCGGCCGGACAGGGGGCGGGCGACGACGCCACTGGCCGAGGTCAGTACTGTCTGGACATAGACACCCGGCAGGAAGGAGATGCCCATGCCCAGGGCCACCATCTGGCGCAGGGTATCGAGGCTCGTGCCCTCGAAGTCGAACCGCAATCGTGCGCCGAACTCGGCGCAGAGCTGTTCGACCTGTTCATGCAGCTGATGCCCGCTTTCCAGCGCCAGCACGTCCTGGCCCTGCAGGTCGTTGCGGTCCAGGACCGGTCTGTCTGCCAGCGGGTGATCTTCGGCCACCACCACGAAAAGCGGTTCACGGAACAGGGGCCGGGTATCGATCTCGTGACCCCGCAACGGCAGCGGGGCAAGGATGACGTCGTGCGAACCGTCAACCAGTGCCGGTGCCAGTGCCTCAGGCTTGTTCTCCCGCACGTGCATCTTGAACGCGGGGTGTTCCGCATGGAGTTCCGGCAGCAGCCGGGGCAGCAGATAGGGCCCGATGGTGGGGGCCAGACCCAGTCGCACCGTTCCTCCCATCCGTCCCTGCGAGGTCGTGGCGATATCTCGGATCTCCTGTGCCTGGCGCAGCATCTGGCGCGCGATCTGCTCGATCCGGCGGCCTGCATCGGTCAGCAGGATGGCGTTGCGCCCACGCTCCACCAGCGACACACCCAGCCGCTGTTCAAGCGTGCTGATCTGCGCGCTCAACGTCGGCTGGCTGACACCGGTCTTCTCCGCAGCCTTGCGGAAGTGACGTGTTTCCGACAGGGCGACGAGATATTCGAGCTGCCTCAGGCTGGGCATGTCGGTTTCCTTCCCTGTGACCTGCGTCTCCGCACCTCTAGTTAGGCAGTCTTTCGAGGATGATCATCTTCATAGAGAAAACCTATCACATAGCAGGGGGCAATCAATTGGATAGATCATGAATATCAAGCATCTGGAGGAGGGATCGCGCCGTACGGACGCAGGATTTCAGTTTGAGGAGGGAAAGCGGCATGGCACAGGCTGCCTGGGCACGGATCGAACGTTTTGCGGGGCAGGAGGCCGCGCCCGGGATCACGTTGATGCTGGCGGCATTGCTGGCGCTGATCGTCAACAATTCGCCCCTGTCGCCGCTCTATACCGCCTTCCTGGCCGTCCCGATCGAGGTGCAGGTCGGCGCTTTGCAGATCGCCAAGCCGTTGCTGCTATGGGTCAATGACGGCCTGATGGCGATCTTCTTCTTCCTCGTCGGGCTGGAGATCAAGCGCGAGGTGCTGGAGGGCGAGCTCTCGCGCCTCGACCGCGCGATACTGCCCGTGGTGGCGGCGATTGGCGGCATCACGATCCCGGCAATGGTGTTCGTGCTGATCAACCAGGGTGTGCCGGCGAACCTGGACGGCTGGGCCATCCCGGCGGCGACCGACATTGCCTTCGCGCTCGGTATCCTGGCGCTGCTGGGGTCGCGGGTGCCGGTGGCGCTGAAGATCCTGTTGCTGGCCATCGCGATCATCGATGACCTGGCCGCCATCGTCATCATCGCCCTGTTCTATACGGCGGACCTGTCGATCGTATCGCTGCTGATCGGTCTTGTCGGGTTCGCGCTGCTTCTGGGGCTGAACCGGATCGGTGTCACGCGGACGGCACCCTATCTGCTGATCGGCCTGGTGATCTGGGTGGCGGTGCTGAAGTCCGGCGTCCATGCGACCCTGGCCGGTGTGATGATCGCCCTGACCATTCCGATGCGTGCGCCGAATTCCGCGCCGGAAGGCAGCCACGGCCCGCTGCTGGAGATGGAGCACGGACTGAAACCCTGGGTTTCCTTCCTCGTCCTGCCGCTGTTCGCCTTTGCCAACGCAGGTGTCTCGCTGCAGGGAATCTCCTTCTCCGATCTGCTGGCACCCCTGCCGCTCGGCATCGCGCTGGGTCTGTTCATCGGCAAGCAGGTGGGCGTCTTCAGCTTCATCTGGGTGCTGGTGAAGACCGGGGTCGGCGGGTTGCCGCAGGGGGTGAACTGGCTGCACATCTACGGTGTTGCCTGCCTGACCGGTATCGGTTTCACCATGAGCCTGTTCATCGGGTCGCTGGCCTTCGACGATGCGGCGCAGATGGATGCGGTCCGGCTGGGTGTGCTGCTCGGCTCCGTCAGTTCCGCGATCCTCGGCATCATCGTGCTCCGGCTCCAGGCTCCGGCGGTGGGAACCGACACGGCCGAATCCGCCGACATCGGACCGGGTGCGGCGACGCGCAGCCATGCGGGGTTCTGAACGGTTTCCCTGACTGCCGATTGGCTCCATAGTGCGAAAAAGGCCCCGGCCCGGAGCCGGGGCCAGCCTGCCACAATGGGGGAGAGACCTGATGATCTACGACATGCGCACCTATACCTGCCTGCCCGGCACCGTTCCGCTGCAGATGAAGCTCTGGATGGAGCACGGCATGGCGGTGCAGAAGAGGCATCTGGGGGAGCCGGTGATGTACGGCGCGCCGGAAGTGGGCGAACTGAACACCTATGTCCATGTCTGGGCCTATGACAGCCACGCCGACCGCGAAACGAAGCGTGCCGCCATGCAGGCCGACCCGGAGTGGGGCGCGTTCCTGAAGGCCTCGCGGGAGGCCGGTTACATCACCGCCCAGCGCAATCAGGTGCTGGTCGCCGCCCCCTTCATGTCACGCTGACCCGCACCCTGAATCCCTCACCCTGACACCGGAACCGGAGACCACAGCCCGATGCCCGAGACCTATGACCTGATCATCCGCGGCGGCACTGTCGTCAACCATGACGGCATCGGCCGGACGGACGTGGGTGTCCGGGACGGGCGCACGGCCTTCATCGGTGACCTGGGTCAGGCGGACGCGGGGGAGGTGATCGACGCCACCGGGCTGCATGTGCTGCCCGGTGTCATCGACAGCCAGGTGCATTTCCGGGAACCTGGGGCGGAGCACAAGGAAAACCTGGAGGCCGGGATGGCCGGTGCGGCGCTGGGGGGCGTCACGGCGATCTTCGAAATGCCGAACACCAAGCCCTCCACCACCACCCCCGAGGCGATCCAGGACAAGCTGGACCGGGCGAAGGGCCGCGCCGCTGTCGATCATGCGTTCTATGTCGGCGCCGCCGCGGAGAACACCCCGGAACTGGCGGACCTGGAGCTGCTGCCCGGTGTGGCCGGGGTGAAGATCTTCATGGGCGCCTCCACCGGCAACCTGCTGGTGCCCGATGATCCCTCCGTGCTGGCCGTCCTGAAGAGCGGTCGCCGCCGTGTCGCGGTACATTGCGAGGATGAGCCGCGCATGAACGAACGCGAGGGGCTGCGCGTCACCGGCGATCCCTCCAGCCATCCGGTCTGGCGCGATGCCGAAAGTGCCATCCGCGCCACCACCCGCCTGCTCGCCCTGGCGCGGCAGGCCGGCCGGCGCATCCATGTGCTGCATGTCACCACGGCGGAGGAGATGGTGCTGCTCGCGGCCCACAAGGACATCGCGACGGTGGAGGCGACGCCGCAGCATCTGACCCTGGCGGGGGAGGAAGCCTATCCCGCCCTCGGCACCCTGGCGCAGATGAACCCGCCGATCCGCGATGCCGCCCACCGTGCCGGTCTCTGGCGCGGGCTGGCGCAGGGCGTGGTGGATGTCATCGGCTCCGACCATGCCCCCCACACGCGGGAGGAAAAGGCGAAGCCCTATCCCGCCAGCCCCTCCGGCATGCCGGGCGTGCAGACGCTGGTGCCGATCATGCTGGACCACGTCAACGCCGGACGACTCAGCCTCACCCGATTCATGGACCTGACCAGCGCCGGCCCGTCACGGGTCTTCGGCATGGCGGGGAAGGGGCGGCTGGCCCAGGGCTATGACGCCGACTACACCCTGGTGGACCTGAAACGGACGGAGACCATCACCCACGCGCAGATGGCCAACATCTCCGGCTGGACCCCCTTCGACGGCAAGTCCGTCACCGGCTGGCCCGTCATGACCCTGGTGCGCGGCCACATCGTGATGCGCGACGGCGCCCTGACCGGCCCGAAGATCGGCCAGCCCGTCCGCTTCCAGGAATGCCTCTGACACCAGCGACCGTGCAGCAACGGCGGGCAAGCCCGCGACAGCGGCGTCTCAGGAGGCCCCGAAACGGCGCCCCGGGGCCCTGTTTCAACACGGCCCCACAAAGTCCCGAAAACCCCCAATCCCCCGCTTGACAACCCGCCCCGCCCTGACCAGTATCCGCGCCGTCGTGGCGGGGTAGCTCAGCTGGTTAGAGCAGCGGAATCATAATCCGCGTGTCGGGGGTTCAAGTCCCTCTCCCGCTACCACTTCTTCCTGACGTTTGATGATGTGTGCGGCGTCCAGGCTGGTCACGGTGTGGGCCGTCCCCACACCAGCGCGGCTCATCACCGCGCTGGTCCGGCATTTCAGCTATTTCCCCTGCTTGCCGGGGGAGATCAGGGGTTTGGCGGCGTTGGAGTTGGCGGTGGCGTAGACCTTCGGCTTTTCCTGCTTCGGCTTCTTCGTTTCCTTGTTGCCACGCGTCTTGTTGCCCTTGGACATTTCAATGACTTCTTCTGTGTGCCGGAGGCCGGGCCAGCCGGATGGCTGGAGGCATTAGCGGCGGAAGGGCGCGGAGGAGCCGGGTCGGTACGCCGGGGTGTCCGTTCCTTCCTGCTGATATGCGCATTCGGCCCGGCAACCACAAGGTGCCGACGGTCGGGTTCGGGGAGACCCCCCTTGCCGTGTCAGGCGCTCTCCCGGGGCAGAGCGACGAGGGTCGCGGTCTCCGCCGCGTCACGGAAGTCGATCCGCGTCACTTGACCGAGATCAAGGCCGCTGCCCCCGATCCACCTAGGATTTCGCACGGGCACACCATCGCTGCCCGACCGGTCCAATGGAGGAGACCCCATGTCCCATACACCGCACGAACTGGCCGAGGAGTTTCCGGACAAGGTGCAGAAGATCCATGATCTGAACGAGACGGACGCGCATTTCCGGAAGCTGGCGGAACGCTACCACACCGTGAACCGCGACATTCACCGCGCCGAGACCAATATCGAGCCGACGGACCAGTTCAACGAGGAACGGATGCGCAAGGAGCGGCTGCATCTGAAGGATCAGATTGCCGGGATGCTGGCCTGAGCGGTGACGGAGGCAGGAGAGATGACCGAGCACGAGGACATTCGCCGGAAACTGCTGGCTCGGAAGGCGGAACTGCTGGACCGGCTGCACCGGTTCGAGGAGGAACTCGACACCGTTGCGGACCCGGATTCGGAGGAGCGCGCCGTGCAGCGGGAAGGGGACGAGGCGATGGAGAGCCTGGGGCTGTCCGGGCTGAAGGAGATCGAGGCCATTGATGCGGCCCTGAAACGCTTCGCGGACGGCAGCTTCGGCCTCTGCGTCGGCTGTGGCGAGCGGATCAGCCCGGAACGGCTGGCGCTGCTGCCGCAGACCCCCTTCTGCAAGGTCTGTGTTCCGCAGCACTAGGCCGTCCTGCACCTCCAGGTGCGTGCCCCGGGCGGACCCTTGGCCGTGTCCGGTCGAACGGTCGTCTGCAAGCCAGTTTCGGGAAATTCATTTAATGGACGCGAACGGTCCGTCGTTCTAGTGTCGGCTCTCTGATTTCCTGAAGGATCGACTTGCCGTTGCCCAACGACCACACACAACGTCGGCTTGCCGCAATATTCGCCGCTGACATGGTCGGTTATTCGCGGTTGATGGAGATCGACGAGGAGAGCGTCATTGCGCGCCAGAAGGCGCATCGCGTCGACCTGATCGACCCGAGCATCGCCCGGTACAACGGACGGATCGTCAAGCTGATGGGTGATGGCATGCTGGTCGAATTTCCCAGCGTCGTCGATGCGGTCCGCTGTGCCATCGAGGTGCAGAAGGGGATGCAGGAGCGGGAGGCGGGTGTGGCCGACAGCGAACGCATCTGCTACCGGGTCGGTATCAACCTTGGCGATATCGTCATTGATGGCGACGACATCCTGGGCGATGGCGTGAATGTTGCGGCGCGGCTGGAAGGTCTGGCCATGCCTGGCGGTATCTGCATCTCGGACGTGGTGCATCAGAGCGTCGCGGGCAAGATCGACACGATCTTCGAGGATCTGGGCGGCCAGAAGGTCAAGAACTTCGAGCGACCGATCCGCGCATACCGGATTCTGACGGAGACTGGCTCACGTGGGGCCGTAGCCGCCTCGACCTCCGGTGCGGCAGCGACGGTGAAGCCATCGATCGCCGTCCTCGCGTTCCAGAACATGAGCGGCGACCCGGAGCAGGAATATTTCTCCGACGGCATCGCGGAGGACATCATCACCGGCCTGTCCCAGATCAGCGATCTGGTGGTAATCGCCCGGAACTCGTCCTTCAGTTACAAGGGGCAGCAGGTCGACCTGCGTCGCGTTGGCGAGGAACTCGGTGTCCGGTACGTGCTGGAGGGCAGCGTGCGGCGCGGTGGTGACCGGGTGCGCGTGACCGGCCAGTTGATCGACGCCGCCACGGGTGGTCATGTTTGGGCGGACCGGTTCGACGGCACGCTGGACGATATCTTTGCGCTGCAGGACGATATCACGGCAAAGGTGTTGAGCGCGGTCGGCACGGAGATCACACAAGCCGAGGTGAAACGGGCCCGCAGCGAACGCACAGCGGATGTCGCTGCATGGGACCTCTACCTGAGGGCCCTGCCATTCTACGAACAGGTCGATGGAGCCGGCCATGCGGAGGTGAAGCGTCTGCTGGCGAAGGCGATCGAGATCGACCCGGGGTTCTCCAGTGCGCATGCCATCCTGTCCCTCAGCTATGTGCAGGCGGCATTCCACGCATGGGAAGCCAGTGCCGCCGAAGCCATTGCCCAAGCCAAGGTATCCGGTCTCATGGCCGTGTCGCTGGATCAGTCGAATCCCCTTGGCCATGCGGCGCTGGGTTCCCTGCAGATGTTCAGCGCACAGCCGGATCTGTCCACGAAGTCACTGGGCCGAGCGCTGGAATTCAATCCGAATTTCTCGGCAGCCTATGGCCATCTGGCAAATTCCCTTGCGTTTCAGGGACGGACGGTGGAAGCGCTTGAAGCGGTCCAGAAAGCCCAGCGCGGCAGCCCGCGTGATCCTGCCCGATACCTGTGGTACGTCGGGACCATGAACGCATATTTTGCTTCCGCCGAGTACGAACATTGCGTCGAGGCTGCGGACAAGGCGATCCAGATGCGCCCCAACTTCTACGGCGCCCATTACATATCAGGCGCTGCGCTCGCGTTGCTTGGACGGATAGAGGAGGCAGGTGATCGCGTCAGGACCGCCTGCGAACTCAGAGGTGGTTCGGTTCGTTTGAACAGTTTCGAGCCGTTTCTTAGGTGGATTTTCCGCTTGGTTATGCCGCCACCGGGATTGGTTGCAACTTGATGTGATATGCCTGATCGGGCGTTTGCCCTTCCAGCGATGAATGCGGTCTCCTTGTGTTGTAGAAGGCCAGGTATCGGTCGATGCCCTGTCGGGCGGCTGACACGCTTTCATAGGCGTGCAGATAGACCTCCTCGTATTTGACGCTGCGCCAGAGCCGTTCGACAAACACGTTATCGCGCCAAGCGCCCTTGCCATCCATGCTGATCTGGATGTCGGCGTCCTTCAGCGCCTTGATGAAGTCAATGGACGTGAACTGTGATCCTTGGTCCGAGTTCATGATCTCCGGCTTGCCATATCTGCGCAGGGCATCATTCAAGGCCTCCAGACACGGCGCTGTTTCCAGCGTCACCGACAGCCGCCAGGCCAGAACCTTGCGGCTGAACCAGTCCAGAACGGCGACCAGATAGACGAACCCTCGGGCCATGGGAATGTAGGTAATATCCATGGCCCAGACCTGATTGGGCTGCGTCACGGCCAGCTTGCGCAGCAGGTAGGGATAGATCCTGTGACCGGGCGCAGGCTTGCTGGTGTTCGGTCTGCGATAGAGCGCCTCAATGCCCATCGTTTTCATGCAGGTTGCCACGTGCAGCCGCCCGGCCGTGAAGCCTTCCTGCCGCAGCAACCCTTTCATCATACGGCTGCCCGCGAACGGGTAGTCCATGTGCAACTCGTCAATTCTGCGCATAAGCTTGAGGTCCGCCGCACTGGTCGGGCGCGGCGCGTAATACAGGCTGCCCCGGCTGATCCCGAGAAGCCGGGCTTGCCGTGTCAGGCTCAGCCTGTGGTCCGGGCCCGTCATTTCCTTGCGCTCGGCAACAGACCGGCCTTGTCGAGCGCGCCCTCTAAAAAATCGTTTTCCAGCGCCAGCTGGCCAATCTTCGCGTGCAGGGACTTTACGTCGATCTGCGGCTCTTTCGCGGCCTTTGGCGTGTCATCGAAGACACCCGTTACGCCCTCAAGCAGCTGATCCTTCCACTGCTTGATCTGATTGGGATGCAGGTCGAACTGCGTCGCCAGCTCGCTCATCGTCCTGTCGCCCTTCAGCGCCGCCAATGCGACTTTCGCTTTGAAGGCAGGGCTGTGGTTCCGCCTGGGTCGTCTTGTCATCTTCGCTCCTTCGTCCCGGCAACGCTGCCGGATTGGGAGCAGAAAATCCACCTAACTCAACTGTCCAGATTTGTCGGGCCACCTCTCTCAACCCGCGCCTGACCGTGGCCAACACTGCACGCAACCCGATGTTCGTGCGAGCAGACGACGTGTCCCGTCTGCTCAAGGGATTGGAACTGGCCGGAACGCCTGCCTAGATCGTTCCATCGAATGATGGAATCGCACCGGCCCGCTCCCCCACCCGGCCACCCACGGGATCATGCTGAATGGGTGGCCGGGTGGGGGAGCGGGCCGGTGCCGCAATCAAACAGTGGAACGATCTAGACCGTTCTCCGGTCCGAGTGCAGCACCAGTCCTTTTTTCCGGTCGACTGCCCGCCCATGATCATGCAGCCGGTGGCCGGGTTGGCGCACTTGCAACCGGCGATGAAACGCTCCGGACCATTGTCAGCGGCCATCTCTTTCGAATCAGCGTCCGAACCATTCCCGCAGCAATTCCAGAAACGGGCCGACACTGCCCTGGCGGCTTCGGATCGACCAGGCGGGTCGCCAGGCGAGTCTGGAGACTTCCCGCCAGTCGAGCGTGCCGGCCTCCGTATCCGCGGGTGTCGCCGGGCGCGGTTCGGTTCCGGCCGGGTGGCGCAGGGCATCGATGCTTTTCAACTGGTCGGGCATGGCGGGATCAGCCTAGCAGGACAGCCGCTCCGCAGCACCTGCCGGCGGACCGGCCTTCACCGGCTTGTGTCATGGTTGCGCCGTGGTGGAACGGTGTGCTTGCGGCCCGCCGTGGTGGGGGTATGGTGCCGATCAGACAGGCAAGAGGGGCAGCGTGCCCCGCATTGCCCGCGTCGACAGTCAGCGCAATGGCCGGGGAGGCTGCAGCACCATGAAGACACGTATCACCGAACTTTTCGGAATCGAGCATCCGATCATCCAGGGTGGCATGCACTATGTCGGCTTTGCCGAACTGGCGGCCGCCGTTTCCAATGCCGGCGGTCTGGGCACCATAACCGGCCTGACCCAGGGCACGCCGGAGAAGCTGGCGAAGGAGATCGCCAAGTGCCGCGAGATGACCGACAAGCCGATCTGCGTCAACCTGACGTTCCTGCCGACGTTCGAGGCTCCGCCCTATCCGGAATACATCCGCGCCATCATCGAGGGCGGCGTGAAGATCGTGGAGACCGCCGGGCGCTCGCCGGAGGCCTACATGCCCGCCATGAAGGAAGCCGGGATCAAGGTGATCCACAAGTGCACCTCCGTCCGGCACAGCCTGAAGGCGGAGAAGATCGGCTGCGATGCCGTCAGCGTCGATGGCTTCGAGTGTGGTGGCCATCCCGGGGAGGACGACATCCCCAACATGATCCTGCTGCCCCGCGCGGCCGAGGAACTGAAGATCCCGTTCGTCGCCTCCGGCGGCATGGCCGACGCGCGCAGCCTGGTGGCGGCGCTGGCCATGGGTGCCGACGGCATGAACATGGGCACCCGCTTCATCGCCACGAAGGAAGCGCCGGTGCATGAGAACGTGAAGCAGGCCATCGTCGCGGCCTCCGAACTGGACACCCGTCTGGTCATGCGCGGCCTGCGCAACACCGAACGCGTGCTCACCAACCCGGCGGTCGAGAAGATCCTGGAGATCGAGCGGGAGAAGGGCGCCGACATCGCCATCGACGACATTCGCGAACTGGTCGCCGGCGTATATCCGAAGGTGATGATGGAAGGCGACATGGACATCGGTGCCTGGAGCTGCGGCATGGTCGCGGGCCTGATCCACGATGTGCCAAGCTGCAAGGAACTGATCGACCGCATCATGGCGGAGGCGGACCAGCTGATCCGTGCCCGCCTGTCAGGCATGATCGCCGCCTGATCCGGACTGAGACTTCCGAACGATGCCTGGGGCTGTCCGGTCTGATCCGGGCGGCCCCTTCGCTTTTCGGGGCGAAACCTTGTGCTGCCGGACGGTGCTACCCGAGTGTCCGAAGTCCGGACGGTGTCTGGAATGTCGCTGCCAGCCCGACCGGACCGGTCTCGAAGCTGACGCGCGGGTCATGCAGCTGCCCCTTCAGGCGGGCGGCGATGGTATCGGCGTCGGGGTGGCGGACGGTCAGGCCCTGCAGGGAACAGCCGCGGTCCTGCATCCGCGTGACGGGCAGGGGACCGGCGGGCCACTGGATCAGTGTCGGATAGGCACCCTGCATCGGCATCGACCCGTCATCGGGGACCGAGATCAGCCATTCCAGATCACCGCGGATGGCCTCTACCGCCGGGCCGCTGTCCGGGTGGGCGTGGGCGAGGCTGGCAGCGATGTCCGGCGTGCCGAGAATCCAGGTGCCGATGCACGGCCTGTCGTCAAAGCTGTCCAGGCCATACCAGCGCCCGGCATCGGGCGTCGGGGCATCCGGATCAACCGCGATGACCTCGAGGAAGTCGGCGGGGCCGAGTGCCAGCAGCCGGTTGTGCGTTCCCATGCGCGGGTGCGACCCACCAGGCGGCATCTCGATACCCAGCATCTCCCGCACCCAGTCCACGCCTTCGTCGAGCGTGCGCGCTGTGACGGCCAGGTGGTCGAGAACCAGCGGGGGACGTGAGTCGCCAGTGCCGTCAGGTGGCATTACGCCGGGCCGCCGAGACCGAACAGCAGATCACCCTGTACAACGCTGTCGCCCTCGACCCGGGCCACGACCGAGTAGCCTGCGACCGTCACGTCGGCGTCGTAGATCAGGTGCGTACCATCAAAGATGAAGTGGTCGCCCGAAGCCTGACCCGAATTCGTGCCGTCATAGTCGTCGACAATCTCCACCAGCGTCTGGTTCGCCTGATCGAAGTCCAATCCGTCAAAGAAGAACGTATCGGCATTCGAGGTGAAGTCCGCAACGACATCCACTGTGAGGCCCGATGCCGTGACGGTGCTGTTCGTGACGACATCTGTCAGGTCCGTCGTGCTTTCCACCACCAGCAGATCGTTTCCGGCACCTGTCGTGATGTTGTCGGCCCCGGCACCGCCGATGAGCACGTCATTGCCGTCGCCACCGTCCAGCGTATCGTCACCTTCGCGGCCATCGAGCTGGTCCGAACCCAAGCCGCCTTCCAGAATGTTGCTCTGATTGTCGGCGTCGATGGTGTCGTCGAAGTCACTGCCGATCACGTCGGCAACGCTCTGGATCAGCATGGTGTTGGCACCGGACGTCGCGACCGCCGTGTTCAGGTCCAGCGCCACGCCTGCGGAGACGTTGGCGAAGCTGACCAGATCCGTGCCGCCATTGCCGTCCACCGTGTCATTGTCGTCGGAGACGAAGAAGCTGTCCTCTCCGTCACCACCGGCCATGTTGTCCGCGCCCGCGCCGCCCTCGATCACGTTGGCTTCCGCATCGCCGGTCAGCGTGTCGCTGAAGCCACTGCCGATGATGTTCTCGAAGAAGGTGACCGTGTCCGTGCCGCCGAAACCGTCCGTCGCCGTGGTGTTGGTCAGATCGACCGCAACGCCTGCCGGATCGTCGGCATAGCTGACGACGTCGCCGTTGATCTCCACCGTCTCGCCGCCGGTCAGGACGTCGTCACCCGCGCCACCCTGGACAGTGTCGTCGCCATCGCCGCCGTCCAGCGTGTCGTTTCCGCCCAGGCCGGTGAGCTGATCATCGCCAAGGCCGCCGGTGATCACGTTGGCTTCCGCATCGCCGGTCAGCGTGTCGCTGAAGCCACTGCCGATGATGTTCTCGAAGAAGGTGACCGTGTCCGTGCCGCCGAAACCGTCCGTCGCCGTGGTGTTGGTCAGATCGACCGCAACGCCTGCCGGATCGTCGGCATAGCTGACGACGTCGCCGTTGATCTCCACCGTCTCGCCGCCGGTCAGGACGTCGTCACCCGCGCCACCCTGGACAGTGTCGTCGCCATCGCCGCCGTCCAGCGTGTCGTTTCCGCCCAGGCCGGTGAGCTGATCATCGCCAAGGCCGCCGGTGATCACGTTGGCTTCCGCATCGCCGGTCAGCGTGTCGCTGAGGCCACCGCCGTCGATCAGGATGTTGTCGATCGTCAGCGTCAGGTCGACCACGCCATCAGCCTCGTTCGTGGCGGCGAAGCCGATCGTGTGGGTTCCGGCGGCAATCGCGATCTCGAAGTTGCCGCTGGTCACGGCGGACTGGCTGTGCGCGATCACGTGGACCTGATCATCGATGATCAGGAATCCCGCATCATTGAAACTGCTGCCGAGATCTCCCCCGGAGATCGCGAAATCGAACGAGAGCGTGGCAGCCTGCGCAAGCACCAGCGTGTTGTTGGCCAGCAGCGCAGATCCGTTTGTCGCGTTCTGTGCGCTGCCGACCTCTGCCGTCAGGGCGGCGTCCAGTGAACCGGCGGCAAGACCCAGAAAGGACTCTATGGCGAAATCGGTCTCAGGGTTCGACACCAGTGTCGCGAGTTCGCCGGTGAACGAAACACTGCCAAGCGCCGTCCAGTCGGTGCCACCGGCAGCGAAGTCACCGTTGACTACATCAGCCACTGCGACAGGCGCGTCATTCACCGCGTTGACGGTGACGGTCACGGTCTCGGTGTCGGTGCCGCCGTTGCCGTCGGAGACGGTGTAGGTGAAGGTGTCCTCGCCGTTGAAGTCGGCATCCGGCGTGTAGATGACCTGACCGGTCTGCGCGTCGATGGCGACCGCGCCGTTCGCACCCTGGGTGACGGCAGAGACAGTGAGAGAGTCACCATCAACGTCGGAGTCATTGGCCAGCACGTCGATGGAGACTGCGGTGTCCTCGTCGGTCGCGATGGTGTCGGCCACTGCGACAGGCGCGTCATTCACCGCGTTGACGGTGACGGTCACGGTCTCGGTGTCGGTGCCGCCGTTGCCGTCGGAGACGGTGTAGGTGAAGGAATCCTGGCCATTGAAGTCCGCATCCGGCGTATAGGTGACCAGTCCGGTCTCGGCATCGATGGCGACCGCACCGTTGGCACCCTGGGTGACGGCGGAGACGGTCAGCGTGTCGCCTTCAATATCGCTGTCGTTCGCCAGCACGTCGATGGACACCGCCGTGTCCTCGTTCGTCGTGCCGGTGTCGGCAAGGGCCACAGGAACATCATTCACGGCATTGACGGTGACCGTCACGGTCTCCGTGTCGGTGCCGCCGTTGCCATCTGAGACGGTGTAGGTGAAGGTGTCCTCGCCGTTGAAGTCAGCATCCGGCGTGTAGATGACCTGTCCGGTCTGCGCGTCGATGGCGACGGCACCGTTGGCACCCTGGGTGACAGCGGAGACAGTGAGATTGTCACCATCAACGTCGGAGTCATTGGCCAGTACGTCGATGGCGACCGGTGTGTCCTCGTCCGTCGCGATGGTGTCGGCCACTGCGACAGGCGCGTCATTCACCGCGTTGACGGTGACCGTGACGGTCTCCGTGTCGGTGCCACCGTTCCCGTCTGAGACGGTGTAGGTGAAGGTGTCCTCGCCGTTGAAGTCGGCGTCGGGCGTGTAGATGACCTGACCGGTCTGCGCATCGATTGCGACCGCGCCGTTGGCGCCCTGGGTGACGTCGGAGACGGTGAGGGCGTCTCCATCCACGTCACTGTCATTGGCCAGCACGTCGATGGAGACCGCAGTGTCCTCGTCGGTGGCGATGGTATCGGCGACCGCGACCGGCGCATCGTTCACCGGGTTGACGGTGACAGTCACAGTCTCGGTGTCGGTGCCGCCGTTGCCATCGGAGATCGTGTAGGTGAACGTGTCCTCACCGTTGAAATCGGCATCCGGCGTGTAGATGACCTGGCCGGTCTGCGCATCGATGGCGACCGCGCCGTTGGCGCCCTGGGTGACGTCGGAGACGGTGAGGGAGTCGCCGTCAATATCGCTGTCATTGGCCAGCACGTCGATGGAGACCGCAGTGTCCTCGTCGGTGGCGATGGTATCGGCGACCGCGACCGGCGCATCGTTCACCGGGTTGACGGTGACAGTCACGGTCTCGGTGTCGGTGCCGCCGTTGCCATCGGAGATCGTGTAGGTGAACGTGTCCTCGCCGTTGAAGTCGGCATCCGGCGTGTAGGTGACCTCACCGGTCTCTGCATCGATTGCGACCGCGCCGTTGGCACCCTGAGTGACGGTGGAGACTGTGAGGGAGTCGCCGTCAATATCGCTGTCGTTGGCAAGCACGTCGATGGAGACCGGCGTGTCCTCGTCAGTCGCGATGGTGTCTGCGACGGCGACCGGCGCGTCATTCACGGCATTGACGGTGACGGTGACAGTCTCTGTAGCCTCGCCACCATTCCCGTCGGAAACGGTGTAGGTGAACGTGTCCTCGCCGTTGAAATCGGCGTCGGGCGTATAGGTGACTTCACCGGTTTCGGCATCGATGGCGACCGCGCCGTTGGCGCCCTGCGTGACGGCGGAGACTGTGAGCGCGTCGCCGTCAATATCGCTGTCATTGGCCAGCACGTCGATGCTGACAGGCGTGTCCTCGTCAGTCGCGATGGTGTCAGCGACGGCGACCGGTGCATCGTTCACCGGGTTGACGGTGACAGTCACAGTCTCGGTGTCGGTGCCGCCGTTGCCATCGGAGATCGTGTAGGTGAACGTGTCCTCACCGTTGAAATCGGCATCCGGCGTGTAGGTGACATCACCGGTCTCGGCGTCGATGGCGACCGTACCGTTGGCGCCCTGGGTGACGTCGGAGACGGTGAGGGCGTCTCCATCCACGTCACTGTCATTGGCCAGCACGTCGATGCTGACAGGCGTGTCTTCGTCGGTCGCGATGGTATCCGCAACCGCGACCGGCGCATCGTTCACCGGGTTGACGGTGACAGTCACAGTCTCGGTGTCGGTGCCGCCGTTGCCATCGGAGATCGTGTAGGTGAACGTGTCCTCACCGTTGAAATCGGCATCCGGCGTGTAGGTGACCTCACCGGTCTCGGCGTCGATGGCGACCGCACCATTGGCGCCCTGGGTGACGGCGGAGACGGTGAGGGAGTCGCCGTCAATATCGCTGTCGTTGGCGAGCACGTCGATGGAGACCGCAGTGTCCTCGTCGGTGGCGATGGTATCGGCGACCGCGACCGGCGCATCGTTCACGGCGTTGACGGTGACTGTCACAGTCTCGGTGTCGGTGCCGCCGTTGCCGTCGGAGACGGTGTAGGTGAAGGAGTCCGCGCCGTTGAAGTTGGCATCCGGCGTGTAGGTGACCTGGCCGGTCTGCGCGTCGATGGCCACCGCGCCGTTGGCGCCCTGGGTGACGTCGGAGACGGTGAGACTGTCGCCGTCGATGTCGCTGTCGTTCGCCAGCACGTCGATGGAAACCGGCGTGTCCTCGTCGGTCGCGATGGTGTCTGCGACGGCGACCGGTGCATCGTTGACGGAATTGACCGTGACGGTGACGGTCTCGGTGTCGGTCCCGCCATTCCCGTCGGAAACGGTGTAGGTGAACGTGTCCTCGCCGTTGAAATCGGCATCCGGCGTGTAGATGACCTGACCGGTCTGCGCATCGATGGCGACCGCACCGTTGGCGCCCTGGGTGACCGTGGAGACGGTGAGGGTGTCACCATCCACGTCCGTGTCGTTGGCCAGCACGTCGATGGAGACCGGCGTGTCCTCGTCAGTCGCGATGGTGTCTGCGACGGCGACCGGCGCGTCATTCACGGCATTGACGGTGACGGTGACAGTCTCTGTAGCCTCGCCACCATTCCCGTCGGAAACGGTGTAGGTGAACGTGTCCTCACCGTTGAAGTCGGCATCCGGCGTATAGGTGACTTCACCGGTCTCGGCGTCGATGGCCACCGCGCCGTTGGCTCCCTGAGTGACGGCGGAGACTGTGAGCGCGTCGCCGTCAATATCGCTGTCATTGGCCAGCACGTCGATGGAGACCGCAGTGTCCTCGTCGGTGGCGATGGTATCGGCGACCGCGACCGGCGCATCGTTCACCGGGTTGACGGTGACAGTCACAGTCTCGGTGTCGGTGCCGCCGTTGCCATCGGAGATCGTGTAGGTGAACGTGTCCTCACCGTTGAAATCGGCATCCGGCGTGTAGATGACCTGGCCGGTCTGCGCATCGATGGCGACCGCGCCGTTGGCGCCCTGGGTGACGTCGGAGACGGTGAGGGAGTCGCCGTCAATATCGCTGTCATTGGCCAGCACGTCGATGGAGACCGCAGTGTCCTCGTCGGTGGCGATGGTATCGGCGACCGCGACCGGCGCATCGTTCACCGGGTTGACGGTGACAGTCACGGTCTCGGTGTCGGTGCCGCCGTTGCCATCGGAGATCGTGTAGGTGAACGTGTCCTCGCCGTTGAAGTCGGCATCCGGCGTGTAGGTGACCTCACCGGTCTCTGCATCGATGGCGACCGCGCCGTTGGCACCCTGAGTGACGGTGGAGACTGTGAGGGAGTCGCCGTCAATATCGCTGTCGTTGGCAAGCACGTCGATGGAGACCGGCGTGTCCTCGTCAGTCGCGATGGTGTCTGCGACGGCGACCGGCGCGTCATTCACGGCATTGACGGTGACGGTGACAGTCTCTGTAGCCTCGCCACCATTCCCGTCGGAAACGGTGTAGGTGAACGTGTCCTCGCCGTTGAAATCGGCGTCGGGCGTATAGGTGACTTCACCGGTTTCGGCATCGATGGCGACCGCGCCGTTGGCGCCCTGCGTGACGGCGGAGACTGTGAGCGCGTCGCCGTCAATATCGCTGTCATTGGCCAGCACGTCGATGCTGACAGGCGTGTCCTCGTCAGTCGCGATGGTGTCAGCGACGGCGACCGGTGCATCGTTCACCGGGTTGACGGTGACAGTCACAGTCTCGGTGTCGGTGCCGCCGTTGCCATCGGAGATCGTGTAGGTGAACGTGTCCTCACCGTTGAAATCGGCATCCGGCGTGTAGGTGACATCACCGGTCTCGGCGTCGATGGCGACCGTACCGTTGGCGCCCTGGGTGACGTCGGAGACGGTGAGGGCGTCTCCATCCACGTCACTGTCATTGGCCAGCACGTCGATGCTGACAGGCGTGTCTTCGTCGGTCGCGATGGTATCCGCAACCGCGACCGGCGCATCGTTCACCGGGTTGACGGTGACAGTCACAGTCTCGGTGTCGGTGCCGCCGTTGCCATCGGAGATCGTGTAGGTGAACGTGTCCTCACCGTTGAAATCGGCATCCGGCGTGTAGATGACCTGGCCGGTCTGCGCATCGATGGCGACCGCGCCGTTGGCGCCCTGGGTGACGTCGGAGACGGTGAGGGAGTCGCCGTCAATATCGCTGTCATTGGCCAGCACGTCGATGGAGACCGCAGTGTCCTCGTCGGTGGCGATGGTATCGGCGACCGCGACCGGCGCATCGTTCACCGGGTTGACGGTGACAGTCACGGTCTCGGTGTCGGTGCCGCCGTTGCCATCGGAGATCGTGTAGGTGAACGTGTCCTCGCCGTTGAAGTCGGCATCCGGCGTGTAGGTGACCTCACCGGTCTCTGCATCGATTGCGACCGCGCCGTTGGCACCCTGAGTGACGGTGGAGACTGTGAGGGAGTCGCCGTCAATATCGCTGTCGTTGGCAAGCACGTCGATGGAGACCGGCGTGTCCTCGTCAGTCGCGATGGTGTCTGCGACGGCGACCGGCGCGTCATTCACGGCATTGACGGTGACGGTGACAGTCTCTGTAGCCTCGCCACCATTCCCGTCGGAAACGGTGTAGGTGAACGTGTCCTCGCCGTTGAAATCGGCGTCGGGCGTATAGGTGACTTCACCGGTTTCGGCATCGATGGCGACCGCGCCGTTGGCGCCCTGCGTGACGGCGGAGACTGTGAGCGCGTCGCCGTCAATATCGCTGTCATTGGCCAGCACGTCGATGCTGACAGGCGTGTCCTCGTCAGTCGCGATGGTGTCAGCGACGGCGACCGGTGCATCGTTCACCGGGTTGACGGTGACAGTCACAGTCTCGGTGTCGGTGCCGCCGTTGCCATCGGAGATCGTGTAGGTGAACGTGTCCTCACCGTTGAAATCGGCATCCGGCGTGTAGGTGACCTCACCGGTCTCGGCGTCGATGGCGACCGCACCATTGGCGCCCTGGGTGACGGCGGAGACGGTGAGGGAGTCGCCGTCAATATCGCTGTCGTTGGCGAGCACGTCGATGGAGACCGCAGTGTCCTCGTCCGTCGCGATGGTGTCGGCCACTGCGACAGGCGCGTCATTCACCGCGTTGACGGTGACCGTGACGGTCTCCGTGTCGGTGCCACCGTTCCCGTCTGAGACGGTGTAGGTGAAGGTGTCCTCGCCGTTGAAGTCGGCGTCGGGCGTGTAGATGACCTGACCGGTCTCGGCGTCGATGGCCACCGCGCCGTTGGCTCCCTGAGTGACGGCGGAGACTGTGAGCGCGTCGCCGTCAATATCGCTGTCATTGGCCAGCACGTCGATGGAGACCGCAGTGTCCTCGTCGGTGGCGATGGTATCGGCGACCGCGACCGGCGCATCGTTCACCGGGTTGACGGTGACAGTCACAGTCTCGGTGTCGGTGCCGCCGTTGCCATCGGAGATCGTGTAGGTGAACGTGTCCTCACCGTTGAAATCGGCATCCGGCGTGTAGATGACCTGGCCGGTCTGCGCATCGATGGCGACCGCGCCGTTGGCGCCCTGGGTGACGTCGGAGACGGTGAGGGAGTCGCCGTCAATATCGCTGTCATTGGCCAGCACGTCGATGGAGACCGCAGTGTCCTCGTCGGTGGCGATGGTATCGGCGACCGCGACCGGCGCATCGTTCACCGGGTTGACGGTGACAGTCACGGTCTCGGTGTCGGTGCCGCCGTTGCCATCGGAGATCGTGTAGGTGAACGTGTCCTCGCCGTTGAAGTCGGCATCCGGCGTGTAGGTGACCTCACCGGTCTCTGCATCGATTGCGACCGCGCCGTTGGCACCCTGAGTGACGGTGGAGACTGTGAGGGAGTCGCCGTCAATATCGCTGTCGTTGGCAAGCACGTCGATGGAGACCGGCGTGTCCTCGTCAGTCGCGATGGTGTCTGCGACGGCGACCGGCGCGTCATTCACGGCATTGACGGTGACGGTGACAGTCTCTGTAGCCTCGCCACCATTCCCGTCGGAAACGGTGTAGGTGAACGTGTCCTCGCCGTTGAAATCGGCATCCGGCGTGTAGGTGACATCACCGGTCTCGGCGTCGATGGCGACCGTACCGTTGGCGCCCTGGGTGACGTCGGAGACGGTGAGGGCGTCTCCATCCACGTCACTGTCATTGGCCAGCACGTCGATGCTGACAGGCGTGTCTTCGTCGGTCGCGATGGTATCCGCAACCGCGACCGGCGCATCGTTCACCGGGTTGACGGTGACAGTCACAGTCTCGGTGTCGGTGCCGCCGTTGCCATCGGAGATCGTGTAGGTGAACGTGTCCTCACCGTTGAAATCGGCATCCGGCGTGTAGATGACCTGGCCGGTCTGCGCATCGATGGCGACCGCGCCGTTGGCGCCCTGGGTGACGTCGGAGACGGTGAGGGAGTCGCCGTCAATATCGCTGTCATTGGCCAGCACGTCGATGGAGACCGCAGTGTCCTCGTCGGTGGCGATGGTATCGGCGACCGCGACCGGCGCATCGTTCACCGGGTTGACGGTGACAGTCACGGTCTCGGTGTCGGTGCCGCCGTTGCCATCGGAGATCGTGTAGGTGAACGTGTCCTCGCCGTTGAAGTCGGCATCCGGCGTGTAGGTGACCTCACCGGTCTCTGCATCGATGGCGACCGCGCCGTTGGCACCCTGAGTGACGGTGGAGACTGTGAGGGAGTCGCCGTCAATATCGCTGTCGTTGGCAAGCACGTCGATGGACACCGCCGTGTCCTCGTTCGTCGTGCCGGTGTCGGCAAGGGCCACAGGAACATCATTCACGGCATTGACGGTGACCGTCACGGTCTCCGTGTCGGTGCCGCCGTTGCCATCTGAGACGGTGTAGGTGAAGGTGTCCTCGCCGTTGAAGTCGGCATCCGGCGTATAGGTGACTTCACCGGTCTCGGCGTCGATGGCCACCGCGCCGTTGGCTCCCTGAGTGACGGCGGAGACTGTGAGCGCGTCGCCGTCAATATCGCTGTCATTGGCCAGCACGTCGATGGAGACCGGTGTGTCCTCGTCCGTCGCGATGGTGTCTGCGACCGCGACCGGGGCATCGTTCACGGCGTTGACGGTGACAGTCACAGTCTCGGTGTCGGTGCCGCCGTTGCCGTCGGAGATCGTGTAGGTGAACGTGTCCTCACCGTTGAAATCGGCATCCGGCGTGTAGATGACCTGGCCGGTCTGCGCATCGATGGCGACCGCGCCGTTGGCGCCCTGGGTGACGTCGGAGACGGTGAGGGAGTCGCCGTCAATATCGCTGTCATTGGCCAGCACGTCGATGGAGACCGCAGTGTCCTCGTCGGTGGCGATGGTATCGGCGACCGCGACCGGCGCATCGTTCACCGGGTTGACGGTGACAGTCACGGTCTCGGTGTCGGTGCCGCCGTTGCCATCGGAGATCGTGTAGGTGAACGTGTCCTCGCCGTTGAAGTCGGCATCCGGCGTGTAGGTGACCTCACCGGTCTCTGCATCGATGGCGACCGCGCCGTTGGCACCCTGAGTGACGGTGGAGACTGTGAGGGAGTCGCCGTCAATATCGCTGTCGTTGGCAAGCACGTCGATGGAGACCGGCGTGTCCTCGTCAGTCGCGATGGTGTCTGCGACGGCGACCGGCGCGTCATTCACGGCATTGACGGTGACGGTGACAGTCTCTGTAGCCTCGCCACCATTCCCGTCGGAAACGGTGTAGGTGAACGTGTCCTCGCCGTTGAAATCGGCGTCGGGCGTATAGGTGACTTCACCGGTTTCGGCATCGATGGCGACCGCGCCGTTGGCGCCCTGCGTGACGGCGGAGACTGTGAGCGCGTCGCCGTCAATATCGCTGTCATTGGCCAGCACGTCGATGCTGACAGGCGTGTCCTCGTCAGTCGCGATGGTGTCAGCGACGGCGACCGGTGCATCGTTCACCGGGTTGACGGTGACAGTCACAGTCTCGGTGTCGGTGCCGCCGTTGCCATCGGAGATCGTGTAGGTGAACGTGTCCTCACCGTTGAAATCGGCATCCGGCGTGTAGGTGACATCACCGGTCTCGGCGTCGATGGCGACCGTACCGTTGGCGCCCTGGGTGACGTCGGAGACGGTGAGGGCGTCTCCATCCACGTCACTGTCATTGGCCAGCACGTCGATGCTGACAGGCGTGTCTTCGTCGGTCGCGATGGTATCCGCAACCGCGACCGGCGCATCGTTCACCGGGTTGACGGTGACAGTCACAGTCTCGGTGTCGGTGCCGCCGTTGCCATCGGAGATCGTGTAGGTGAACGTGTCCTCACCGTTGAAATCGGCATCCGGCGTGTAGGTGACCTCACCGGTCTCGGCGTCGATGGCGACCGCACCATTGGCGCCCTGGGTGACGGCGGAGACGGTGAGGGAGTCGCCGTCAATATCGCTGTCGTTGGCGAGCACGTCGATGGAGACCGCAGTGTCCTCGTCGGTGGCGATGGTATCGGCGACCGCGACCGGCGCATCGTTCACCGCGTTGACGGTGACTGTCACAGTCTCGGTGTCGGTGCCGCCGTTGCCGTCGGAGACGGTGTAGGTGAAGGAGTCCGCGCCGTTGAAGTTGGCATCCGGCGTGTAGGTGACCTGGCCGGTCTGCGCGTCGATGGCCACCGCGCCGTTGGCGCCCTGGGTGACGTCGGAGACGGTGAGACTGTCGCCGTCGATGTCGCTGTCGTTCGCCAGCACGTCGATGGAAACCGGCGTGTCCTCGTCGGTCGCGATGGTGTCTGCGACGGCGACCGGTGCATCGTTGACGGAATTGACCGTGACGGTGACGGTCTCGGTGTCGGTCCCGCCATTCCCGTCGGAAACGGTGTAGGTGAACGTGTCCTCGCCGTTGAAATCGGCATCCGGCGTGTAGATGACCTGACCGGTCTGCGCATCGATGGCGACCGCACCGTTGGCGCCCTGGGTGACCGTGGAGACGGTGAGGGTGTCACCATCCACGTCCGTGTCGTTGGCCAGCACGTCGATGGAGACAGTCGTGTCCTCGTCGGTCGTCACCGCGTCGGCGACCGCCACAGGCGCATCGTTCACGGCATTGACGGTGATCACGCCTGTCTCGCTGTCGGTCAGCGCGCCGCCAGCACCGGTATTGCCCAGATCCGAAACGGTGATGACGCCGTTGTCGATGCCGTTGAAATCAGCGTCCGGGGTATAGGTGAAGTCGGCAATGGCCGCGTTGACGTCGGCCAGCGCGCCGCTGATGGTGACCGAGCCGGTCAGGTCGCCGCTGATGGTGGCGGCGGTATCAGTGACATCCAGTGTGCCGTTGCTGACAGAAAGCACGACCTCGATATTGCCATCGCCATCGGCCACATCGACATCGGTGACAGTCAGACCGGTGAAGCCGAGGCTGGTATCCTCGTCCAGGCTCTGGGCCGGAAGGGCGCTGAAGTCGGTCTGAATCGGATTTGCCGTGAAGACCACGAAGGCGGCACCGGAATCGGTACCGTTGGGATCGGCATAGGGCGCGCTGATCAGCAGGTCGTTCGTACCGTCGCCATTGACATCACCCGCGCCGCTGACGGCGCGACCTGCCTGTTCCAGTGTCGAGACACCATTGATGACGAAGCCACCGATACCATTCTCGACCGAAGCCAGTTCGACCGCGGCTCCATCCGCCTTGCCGAAGACAACGAAGGCCGCACCGGAATCCGCGCCATTGGGATCATCGAACGGCGCACCGATCAGCAGATCCGCCAGGCCATCTCCGTTCAGGTCGCCGATACCGCTGACAAATCGTCCGGCCTGATCGTCGGCGGACACGCCGTTGATGGCGAAGCCGCCGGTTCCGGCACGCACGGAGGCGAGATCGACGACGGTTCCGTCTGCCTTGCCAAAGACGACGTAGGACGAGCCGGAATTGTTCCCGTTGTAGTCACTGCCAAGCGCGCCGATGAGAATATCGTCGAGGCCGTCGCCGTTCACGTCACCAGCATTGCTGAGGCTGTAGCCGGAGAAATCATTCTCCGCCTCGCCAACGATGGCGAAGCCACCGGTGCCACCAGCCACGGCGGAGAGTTCCACCGCTGTGGTGTCCAGCTTCCCGAAAACGACGAAGGTCTGGCCGGCAGAGATGACACCACCGGGGTCGGCCAGTCGGGAGCCGATGATCAGATCCTCGATGCCATCGCCATTGATGTCACCGCCGCCGTCAAGTGCCTCGCCCGACTGGGCATTGAACTCGAAGCCGTTGATGACGAAGCCACCGGTCCCGGCCTGGACATTCGACAGGCTGACGCTGGTCCCGTCGGCCTTGCCGAAGACAACGAAACTGGCGCCCGAGGACGTGTTATTGGGGTCATCGGTCTTGGCGCTGACCAGCAGATCGTCGAGCCCATCGCCATTGAGATCGCCGATGCCGGCGACAGCACTGCCCGCCCTGTCCTGGTCGGCCACGCCGTCGATCGCGAAGCCGCCGGTGCCGAGGCTGACGTCGGAAAGCTCGACAGCTGTCCCGTCCGCCTTGCCGAAGATGACATGAGCCTGTCCAAGGTTCGCGCCGACCTGGGGCGAGCCGACGATCAGGTCATCAAGGCCATCGCCATTGACGTCACCGGCGGCGCTGATGGAGAAACCCGTCGCGTCGTTGGCAGCCGCACCATTGACGACAAATCCGCCGGTCCCGGCGGCAATGGCTGACAGTTCGACCGGTGTGGCATCGGCTTTGCCGAAGACCACGAAAACCGAGCCTGAGGACGCACCATTCGGGTCTGCATCCTTGGCGGCAACGAGAAGATCACCCAGTCCGTCGCCGTTGATATCTCCCGCGTCACTGACCCGGAAACCGGCGGCGTCATATGCCGCCGCACCGTTGATGACGAAGCCGCCCGATCCTGCCTCGATTGTCGACAGCTCGACGGGATCGCCTGAAGCCTGGACAAAACCCAGCACGGGCGCATCGTTCACGGCATCGACCGTGACGGTCACCGTCTCCGTGGCCGTGCCGCCATTGCCGTCCGAGATGGTGTAGGTGAAGGAATCCGAGCCGTTGAAATCGGCATCCGGCGTATAGGTGACTTCACCGGTCTCGGCGTCGATGGCGACGGCACCGTTGGCACCTTGTGTGACGGCGGATACGGTGAGAGTGTCTCCATCCACATCACTGTCATTGGCCAGCACGTCGATGCTGACAGGCGTGTCTTCGTCGGTCGCGATGGTATCCGCGACGGCGACCGGTGCATCGTTCACCGAGTTGACGGTGACCGTGACGGTCTCGGTGTCTTCTCCACCGTTTCCGTCGGAGACGGTGTAGGTGAACGTGTCCTCACCGTTGAAGTCGGCGTCGGGCGTGTAGATGACCTGACCGGTCTGAGCGTCGATGGCGACCGCACCGTTGGCACCTTGTGTGACGGCGGATACGGTGAGAGCGTCTCCATCCACATCACTGTCATTGGCCAGCACGTCGATGCTGACAGGCGTGTCTTCGTCGGTCGCGATGGTATCCGCGACGGCGACCGGTGCATCGTTCACCGAGTTGACGGTGACCGTGACGGTCTCGGTGTCTTCTCCACCGTTTCCGTCGGAGACGGTGTAGGTGAACGAGTCCTCACCGTTGAAATCGGCATCCGGCGTATAGGTGACTTCACCGGTCTCGGCGTCGATGGCGACGGCACCATTGGCACCCTGGGTGACGGCGGAGACGGTCAGCGTGTCGCCTTCAATATCGCTGTCGTTCGCCAGCACGTCGATGGACACCGCCGTGTCCTCGTTCGTCGTGCCGGTGTCGGCAAGGGCCACAGGAACATCATTCACGGCATTGACGGTGACCGTCACGGTCTCCGTGTCGGTGCCGCCGTTGCCATCTGAGACGGTGTAGGTGAAGGTGTCCTCGCCGTTGAAGTCAGCATCCGGCGTGTAGATGACCTGTCCGGTCTGCGCGTCGATGGCGACGGCACCGTTGGCACCCTGGGTGACAGCGGAGACAGTGAGATTGTCACCATCAACGTCGGAGTCATTGGCCAGTACGTCGATGGCGACCGGTGTGTCCTCGTCCGTCGCGATGGTGTCGGCCACTGCGACAGGCGCGTCATTCACCGCGTTGACGGTGACCGTGACGGTCTCCGTGTCGGTGCCACCGTTCCCGTCTGAGACGGTGTAGGTGAAGGTGTCCTCGCCGTTGAAGTCGGCGTCGGGCGTGTAGATGACCTGACCGGTCTGCGCATCGATTGCGACCGCGCCGTTGGCACCCTGTGTGACGGCGGAGACGGTGAGGCTGTCCCCGTCGATGTCGCTGTCATTGGCCAGCACGTCGATGGCGACCGGTGTGTCCTCGTCCGTCGCGATGGTGTCGGCCACTGCGACAGGCGCGTCATTCACCGCGTTGACGGTGACCGTGACGGTCTCCGTGTCGGTGCCACCGTTCCCGTCTGAGACGGTGTAGGTGAAGGTGTCCTCGCCGTTGAAGTCGGCGTCGGGCGTGTAGATGACCTGACCGGTCTGCGCATCGATTGCGACCGCGCCGTTGGCACCCTGTGTGACGGCGGAGACGGTGAGGCTGTCCCCGTCGATGTCGCTGTCATTGGCCAGCACGTCGATGGAGACCGGTGTGTCCTCGTCCGTCGCGATGGTGTCTGCGACCGCGACCGGGGCATCGTTCACGGCGTTGACGGTGACAGTCACAGTCTCGGTGTCGGTGCCGCCGTTGCCGTCGGAGACGGTGTAGGTGAACGTGTCCTCACCGTTGAAATCGGCATCCGGCGTGTAGATGACCTGGCCGGTCTGCGCATCGATGGCGACCGCGCCGTTGGCGCCCTGGGTGACGTCGGAGACGGTGAGGGAGTCGCCGTCAATATCGCTGTCATTGGCCAGCACGTCGATGGAGACCGCAGTGTCCTCGTCGGTGGCGATGGTATCGGCGACCGCGACCGGCGCATCGTTCACCGGGTTGACGGTGACAGTCACGGTCTCGGTGTCGGTGCCGCCGTTGCCATCGGAGATCGTGTAGGTGAACGTGTCCTCGCCGTTGAAGTCGGCATCCGGCGTGTAGGTGACCTCACCGGTCTCTGCATCGATGGCGACCGCGCCGTTGGCACCCTGAGTGACGGTGGAGACTGTGAGGGAGTCGCCGTCAATATCGCTGTCGTTGGCAAGCACGTCGATGGAGACCGGCGTGTCCTCGTCAGTCGCGATGGTGTCTGCGACGGCGACCGGCGCGTCATTCACGGCATTGACGGTGACGGTGACAGTCTCTGTAGCCTCGCCACCATTCCCGTCGGAAACGGTGTAGGTGAACGTGTCCTCGCCGTTGAAATCGGCGTCGGGCGTATAGGTGACATCACCGGTTTCGGCATCGATGGCGACCGCGCCGTTGGCGCCCTGCGTGACGGCGGAGACTGTGAGCGCGTCGCCGTCAATATCGCTGTCATTGGCCAGCACGTCGATGGAGACCGCAGTGTCCTCGTCGGTGGCGATGGTATCGGCGACCGCGACCGGCGCATCGTTCACCGGGTTGACGGTGACTGTCACAGTCTCGGTGTCGGTGCCGCCGTTGCCGTCGGAGACGGTGTAGGTGAAGGAGTCCGCGCCGTTGAAGTTGGCATCCGGCGTGTAGGTGACCTGGCCGGTCTGCGCGTCGATGGCCACCGCGCCGTTGGCGCCCTGGGTGACGTCGGAGACGGTGAGACTGTCGCCGTCGATGTCGCTGTCGTTCGCCAGCACGTCGATGGAAACCGGCGTGTCCTCGTCGGTCGCGATGGTGTCTGCGACGGCGACCGGTGCATCGTTGACGGAATTGACCGTGACGGTGACGGTCTCGGTGTCGGTCCCGCCATTCCCGTCGGAAACGGTGTAGGTGAACGTGTCCTCGCCGTTGAAATCGGCATCCGGCGTGTAGATGACCTGACCGGTCTGCGCATCGATGGCGACCGCACCGTTGGCGCCCTGGGTGACCGTGGAGACGGTGAGGGTGTCACCATCCACGTCCGTGTCGTTGGCCAGCACGTCGATGGAGACAGTCGTGTCCTCGTCGGTCGTCACCGCGTCGGCGACCGCCACAGGCGCATCGTTCACGGCATTGACGGTGATCACGCCTGTCTCGCTGTCGGTCAGCGCGCCGCCAGCACCGGTATTGCCCAGATCCGAAACGGTGATGACGCCGTTGTCGATGCCGTTGAAATCAGCGTCCGGGGTATAGGTGAAGTCGGCAATGGCCGCGTTGACGTCGGCCAGCGCGCCGCTGATGGTGACCGAGCCGGTCAGGTCGCCGCTGATGGTGGCGGCGGTATCAGTGACATCCAGTGTGCCGTTGCTGACAGAAAGCACGACCTCGATATTGCCATCGCCATCGGCCACATCGACATCGGTGACAGTCAGACCGGTGAAGCCGAGGCTGGTATCCTCGTCCAGGCTCTGGGCCGGAAGGGCGCTGAAGTCGGTCTGAATCGGATTTGCCGTGAAGACCACGAAGGCGGCACCGGAATCGGTACCGTTGGGATCGGCATAGGGCGCGCTGATCAGCAGGTCGTTCGTACCGTCGCCATTGACATCACCCGCGCCGCTGACGGCGCGACCTGCCTGTTCCAGTGTCGAGACACCATTGATGACGAAGCCACCGATACCATTCTCGACCGAAGCCAGTTCGACCGCGGCTCCATCCGCCTTGCCGAAGACAACGAAGGCCGCACCGGAATCCGCGCCATTGGGATCATCGAACGGCGCACCGATCAGCAGATCCGCCAGGCCATCTCCGTTCAGGTCGCCGATACCGCTGACAAATCGTCCGGCCTGATCGTCGGCGGACACGCCGTTGATGGCGAAGCCGCCGGTTCCGGCACGCACGGAGGCGAGATCGACGACGGTTCCGTCTGCCTTGCCAAAGACGACGTAGGACGAGCCGGAATTGTTCCCGTTGTAGTCACTGCCAAGCGCGCCGATGAGAATATCGTCGAGGCCGTCGCCGTTCACGTCACCAGCATTGCTGAGGCTGTAGCCGGAGAAATCATTCTCCGCCTCGCCAACGATGGCGAAGCCACCGGTGCCACCAGCCACGGCGGAGAGTTCCACCGCTGTGGTGTCCAGCTTCCCGAAAACGACGAAGGTCTGGCCGGCAGAGATGACACCACCGGGGTCGGCCAGTCGGGAGCCGATGATCAGATCCTCGATGCCATCGCCATTGATGTCACCGCCGCCGTCAAGTGCCTCGCCCGACTGGGCATTGAACTCGAAGCCGTTGATGACGAAGCCACCGGTCCCGGCCTGGACATTCGACAGGCTGACGCTGGTCCCGTCGGCCTTGCCGAAGACAACGAAACTGGCGCCCGAGGACGTGTTATTGGGGTCATCGGTCTTGGCGCTGACCAGCAGATCGTCGAGCCCATCGCCATTGAGATCGCCGATGCCGGCGACAGCACTGCCCGCCCTGTCCTGGTCGGCCACGCCGTCGATCGCGAAGCCGCCGGTGCCGAGGCTGACGTCGGAAAGCTCGACAGCTGTCCCGTCCGCCTTGCCGAAGATGACATGAGCCTGTCCAAGGTTCGCGCCGACCTGGGGCGAGCCGACGATCAGGTCATCAAGGCCATCGCCATTGACGTCACCGGCGGCGCTGATGGAGAAACCCGTCGCGTCGTTGGCAGCCGCACCATTGACGACAAATCCGCCGGTCCCGGCGGCAATGGCTGACAGTTCGACCGGTGTGGCATCGGCTTTGCCGAAGACCACGAAAACCGAGCCTGAGGACGCACCATTCGGGTCTGCATCCTTGGCGGCAACGAGAAGATCACCCAGTCCGTCGCCGTTGATATCTCCCGCGTCACTGACCCGGAAACCGGCGGCGTCATATGCCGCCGCACCGTTGATGACGAAGCCGCCCGATCCTGCCTCGATTGTCGACAGCTCGACGGGATCGCCTGAAGCCTGGACAAAACCCAGCACGGGCGCATCGTTCACGGCATCGACCGTGACGGTCACCGTCTCCGTGGCCGTGCCGCCATTGCCGTCCGAGATGGTGTAGGTGAAGGAATCCGAGCCGTTGAAATCGGCATCCGGCGTATAGGTGACTTCACCGGTCTCGGCGTCGATGGCGACGGCACCGTTGGCACCTTGTGTGACGGCGGATACGGTGAGAGTGTCTCCATCCACATCACTGTCATTGGCCAGCACGTCGATGCTGACAGGCGTGTCTTCGTCGGTCGCGATGGTATCCGCGACGGCGACCGGTGCATCGTTCACCGAGTTGACGGTGACCGTGACGGTCTCGGTGTCTTCTCCACCGTTTCCGTCGGAGACGGTGTAGGTGAACGTGTCCTCACCGTTGAAGTCGGCGTCGGGCGTGTAGATGACCTGACCGGTCTGAGCGTCGATGGCGACCGCACCGTTGGCACCTTGTGTGACGGCGGATACGGTGAGAGCGTCTCCATCCACATCACTGTCATTGGCCAGCACGTCGATGCTGACAGGCGTGTCTTCGTCGGTCGCGATGGTATCCGCGACGGCGACCGGTGCATCGTTCACCGAGTTGACGGTGACCGTGACGGTCTCGGTGTCTTCTCCACCGTTTCCGTCGGAGACGGTGTAGGTGAACGAGTCCTCACCGTTGAAATCGGCATCCGGCGTATAGGTGACTTCACCGGTCTCGGCGTCGATGGCGACGGCACCATTGGCACCCTGGGTGACGGCGGAGACGGTCAGCGTGTCGCCTTCAATATCGCTGTCGTTCGCCAGCACGTCGATGGACACCGCCGTGTCCTCGTTCGTCGTGCCGGTGTCGGCAAGGGCCACAGGAACATCATTCACGGCATTGACGGTGACCGTCACGGTCTCCGTGTCGGTGCCGCCGTTGCCATCTGAGACGGTGTAGGTGAAGGTGTCCTCGCCGTTGAAGTCAGCATCCGGCGTGTAGATGACCTGTCCGGTCTGCGCGTCGATGGCGACGGCACCGTTGGCACCCTGGGTGACAGCGGAGACAGTGAGATTGTCACCATCAACGTCGGAGTCATTGGCCAGTACGTCGATGGCGACCGGTGTGTCCTCGTCCGTCGCGATGGTGTCGGCCACTGCGACAGGCGCGTCATTCACCGCGTTGACGGTGACCGTGACGGTCTCCGTGTCGGTGCCACCGTTCCCGTCTGAGACGGTGTAGGTGAAGGTGTCCTCGCCGTTGAAGTCGGCGTCGGGCGTGTAGATGACCTGACCGGTCTGCGCATCGATTGCGACCGCGCCGTTGGCACCCTGTGTGACGGCGGAGACGGTGAGGCTGTCCCCGTCGATGTCGCTGTCATTGGCCAGCACGTCGATGGCGACCGGTGTGTCCTCGTCCGTCGCGATGGTGTCGGCCACTGCGACAGGCGCGTCATTCACCGCGTTGACGGTGACCGTGACGGTCTCCGTGTCGGTGCCACCGTTCCCGTCTGAGACGGTGTAGGTGAAGGTGTCCTCGCCGTTGAAGTCGGCGTCGGGCGTGTAGATGACCTGACCGGTCTGCGCATCGATTGCGACCGCGCCGTTGGCACCCTGTGTGACGGCGGAGACGGTGAGGCTGTCCCCGTCGATGTCGCTGTCATTGGCCAGCACGTCGATGGAGACCGGTGTGTCCTCGTCCGTCGCGATGGTGTCTGCGACCGCGACCGGGGCATCGTTCACGGCGTTGACGGTGACAGTCACAGTCTCGGTGTCGGTGCCGCCGTTGCCGTCGGAGACGGTGTAGGTGAACGTGTCCTCACCGTTGAAATCGGCATCCGGCGTGTAGATGACCTGGCCGGTCTGCGCATCGATGGCGACCGCACCATTGGCGCCCTGGGTGACGGCGGAGACGGTGAGGGAGTTGCCGTCAATATCGCTGTCATTGGCCAGCACGTCGATGGAGACCGGCGTGTCCTCGTCAGTCGCGATGGTGTCAGCGACGGCGACCGGTGCATCGTTCACCGGGTTGACGGTGACAGTCACAGTCTCGGTGTCGGTGCCGCCGTTGCCATCGGAGACGGTGTAGGTGAACGTGTCCTCACCGTTGAAATCGGCGTCGGGCGTATAGGTGACTTCACCGGTTTCGGCATCGATGGCGACCGCGCCGTTGGCGCCCTGCGTGACGGCGGAGACTGTGAGCGCGTCGCCGTCGATATCGCTGTCGTTGGCGAGCACGTCGATGGAGACCGCAGTGTCCTCGTCGGTGGCGATGGTATCGGCGACCGCGACCGGCGCGTCATTCACGGCGTTGACGGTGACCGTCACGGTCTCTGTGGCTTCACCGCCGTTGCCGTCGGAGACGGTGTAGGTAAACGAGTCCTCACCGTTGAAATCGGCATCCGGCGTGTAGGTGACCTCACCGGTCTCGGCATCGATGGCGACGGCACCATTGGCGCCCTGGGTGACAGCGGAGACGGTGAGAGCGTCACCATCCAGGTCACTGTCATTCGCCAGCACGTCGATGGTGACCGGTGTGTCTTCATCGGTCGTGATGGTATCTGCAACGGCGACCGGTGCATCGTTCACCGCGTTGACGGTAACGGTGACGGTCTCGGTATCGGCGCTGACACCCCCGTCGATCAGGATATTGTCGATCGTGAGGGTCAGGTCGACGATCGTGTCGCCCTCGTTCATGGCAGCAAAGCCGATGGTGTGCGTGCCCGCCGCGATCTCGATCTCGAAAGTGCCGGCAGTAACAGCGGACTGGTTCTGCGCGATCACGTGCACCTGATCGTCGATGATCAGGAAGCCCGCGTCGTTGAAGCTGCTGCCGAGGTCGCTGCCGGCGATCGAGAAATCGAACGAGAGTGTCGCTGCCTGTGCCAGGACAAGCGGGGTGTCAGCCAGCATGGCCGAACCGTCGGTGGCGTTCTGCGCGGACCCGACCGCCGCAGTCAGTGCGGCATCGAGAGAGCCGGGGGCTATGCCGAGAAACGTCTCGATCTGTGTATCCGTACCGCCGGCGGAGAGCATGGTCGCAAGTTCGCCGTCAAAGTTCACGTTGCCAAACGTCGTCCAGTCGGTGCCACCGTTCGCGAAGTCACCATTGACGACCAAACCGCCGCTGCCGCTGCCGCCAGTGCCATTGTCGCTGACGGTGTAGGTGAACGTGTCCGTGCCGTTGAAGTTCGCGTTCGGCGTATAGACCACCTGGCCGGTCTCGGCGTCGATGGTGACGGTGCCATTCTGGCCCTGGGAAACGGCGGTAACGCCGAGGGCGTCGCCGTCGATATCGCTGTCGTTGGCCAGAACGTCGATGAAGACGGCCGTGTCCTCGTCGGTCGTCGCCGTATCCGCGGTGGCGACCGGTGCGTCGTTGACGCCGGTGATCGTGACCGAGACAGTCGCCGTATCCGTGCCGCCCGCGCCGTCGGATATTGTGTAACTGAAGCTGTCCTGGACAGTGACACCGGCCGCGAGGGTTTCGAAGGCGCCGTTCGTGTCGTAGCTGACGGTGCCGTCGCCATTGTCGGTGATCAGCGCCCCGCCCTGCGTTGTGGCGTCCACGGCAATCACTAACAGGGTGTCGCCGACATCCGGATCGACGTCATTGGCAAGCAGATCGATCGTGACGGCGCTGTCCTCATCCACCGCAGCAGTATCATCGACGGCGCTGGGCTGGGCATTGCCGAGACCGGTGAAATCATCCGCTACCAGTTGGGCGATTGTGACGTTCTGCAGTGTCAGCGTCTGCGTTTCGTTCAACTGAATGACCGTATCGCCATTCAACTCGGTCGCTACGGCCTGGATATCGGTGATGTCGCCAAAGCCGTAGGCGGTGAGGTCGATCTGTTCGCCACCACCTGAACCCGGCGTGAAGTCGGTGACCGTGATGTTGCCGTCCCCGTCACGAACGATGAAGCGGTCATCGCCTGCGCCGCCGGTCAGGGTCGTGTCGGCACTGTCGCCGGCCAGCGTGTCCGCGTCTGCCGTTCCCGTGACCTGCTCGAAGCCGCTCAGTGTGTCCGTGGTCCCGTGACTGTCGGTTGCCAGGCCCGCCCGCAGGTCGACATTGACGCCTGATGCACCACCGTCTGCCGAATAGTCGAGAAGATCCGTGCCCTCCCCAGCGGAAAGGTTGTCGGCACCCGCGCCGCCAGTGAGCGTATCCGCGCCCGCGCCGGTCGCGATGCTGTTGGCCGCGCCGTCACCGGTCACCCGGTCGTCGCCGACGCCTGTCGTCACGTCCTCGATACCGGTGAGGCTGTCCGTCCCGTCCGAGGCCAGCGCCACGCCGGTTGTCAGATTGACGGTGACATCGACCGCCACGCCGGAGAAATCGGCGCGGTCGATGCCGTCGCCGCCAGCCAGCGTGTCATTGCCCGCACCGCCATCCAGAACATCATCGCCTGCGTTGCCGGAGACCACATCGGCCCCGTCGCCGCCGGAGATCGAGTCGCTGTCATTGCCGCCGAACAGTTGGTCGTCGCCGGTACCACCGGCAATCCGGTCCGCGCCGTCACCGCCGACCAGGGTGTCCGCACCCCCGGCGCCATCCAGGCTGTCCGCGCCCGCGAAACCGTTCAGCAGTTCATCCGCCGCGCTGCCCGAAGCCGTGTCGGCCGCGTCCGTCAGATTGACCTGCTCGATCCCGCTCAGGCTTTCCGTTCCGTTGGTCGAGGTGGCCGTGCCCGCCGCAAGGTCCAGCACCACCGGACCAGTGGCCGCACCGAATTCGATCAGGTCGGTTCCGTCGCCGCCGACAAAGGTGTCGTTGCCTGCATTGTCGAACAGGGAATCATCACCGGCACCGCCAATGATGCTGTCGTTGCCCGCACCAGCGTCGATCAGGTCGGTGCCGCCACCGCCGTCGATGATGTTGGCGGAGCCGTCACCCACCAGAATGTCCGCGCCCGAGCCGCCGACAAGGTTCTCGATCCCGATCAGGGTGTCGGCACCGATCTCGTCCGTCTGGGCATTGATCGAGGTTGCCGTACCTGTTGCCAGACTTGCGGCGACACCAGCCGTCGTCGCGGCGAAGCTTGCGGTATCGCTGCCCGCACCGCCATCAAGCGTGTCGTTGCCCGCACCGCCGGAAAGGGTGTCGTTGCCTGCCAGACCGGACAGGCTGTTGGCATTGGCATTGCCGGTCAGGCTGTCATTGCCGGATCCGGCGATCACGTTCTCGATGCCGGAAATGCTGTCGGTGCCGATCTCGTTGATCTCGCCGTTCGACTGCGCTGTGCCCGCCGCGAGATTGACGGCAATACCGTTGGACGTGCTGGTGAAGGTGGCCGTGTCGGTACCCGCGCCACCGTCCAGCGTGTCATTGCCGACACCGCTGCCGCCGACAATCGTGTCATTGCCCGCGCCGCCCGAGAGGCTGTTGTCGCCATCGTCGCCCGCCAGCCGGTCGCCGTGGCTGGAGCCGATGACGGATTCGATGCCCTGCAGGGTGTCGGTTCCGCCAAAACCGTCGCTGACGGTGGTATTGGCAAGGCTGACATCGACACCGGTCGTGGCATTCGCAAAGCTGACGACGTCCTGCCCGGCACCGCCGGTCAGGACGTCCGAACCTGCATCGGCCAGCAGTGTGTCGTTGCCTTCACCGCCGTCGAGAGCATCATTGCCCGTTCCGCCGGTCAGCAGGTCACCGCCGGTGCCGCCCTGGACATTGTCATTGCCCGCGCCGCCATCGATATTGTCAGCACCGGTTCCGCCCAGCACCGTGTCGTTGCCGCCCAGCGCCTGAATGGTGTCGTCGCCGCCGCCGCCATTGATCGCGTCCGCGCCGGCAGTTCCGGCTATGGCATCGTTGCCGCCACCACGGTTGATGGTCTGAAATGCCGGCGGTTCGTCATTCTGTGACCCTGTATCCTGGGTCGGCGCGGTTGTGTTGGTCTGAGGTGCGGTCGTTGTTGCCGGGGGAGCCGTGGAGGCAAGAAGACTTCCGGTCCCACCTGCGGCCTGATTGTCCCCGCCACCCTGCGTCCCGCCTGTGTTGGCTCCGCTGGTGCCAGTGCCGGTTGCTGTGCCGATTCCCGGTGACGGGCTGCCCGACGCGGGCGCCGTGCCACCAACCTGCTGACCACCACCGCCGCCATCGGCCTGTCCGTCGGAGCCCGAATCGCCACTCGAATCAGCCTGGCCACCTGAATCTCCGGCACCGCCATCGGCACCACCACCGTCCGCCGGGCCACCATCCTGCTGACCGCCACCACTGCCGGTTGCTGTGCCGATTCCCGGTGACGGGCTGCCCGACGCGGGTGCCGTGCCACCATCCTGCTGACCGCCACCGCCGCCATCGGCCTGTCCGTCGGAGCCCGAATCGCCACTCGAATCAGCCTGGCCACCTGAATTTCCGGCACCGCCATCGGCACCACCACCGTCCGCCGGGCCACCATCCTGCTGACCGCCACCACCGCCATCGGCCTGTCCGTCGGAGCCCGAATCGCCACTCGAATCAGCCTGGCCACCTGAATCTCCGGCACCGCCATCGGCACCACCACCGTCCGCTGCGCCACCATCACCTTCCGGTGCGCCGCCACCGTCTGCTGCGCCACCATCTCCGCCATCTGCCGCCGCGCCATCCCCTGCGCCAGCTTCGCCTTCGGCCGCGCCGCCTTCCTCCGCGCCACCATCACCTTCCTGTGCGCCGCCACCTTCTGCTGCGCCACCATCTCCGCCATCTGCCGCCGCGCCATCCCCTGCGCCAGCTTCGCCTTCGGCCGCGCCGCCTTCCTCCGCGCCACCATCACCTTCCTGTGCGCCGCCACCTTCTGCTGCGCCACCATCTCCGCCATCTGCCGCCGCGCCATCCCCTGCGCCAGCTTCGCCTTCGGCCGCGCCGCCTTCCTCCGCGCCACCATCACCTTCCGGTGCCGCGCCTTCCTCGCCGTCGCCTTCAGCCGCAGCGTCGCCCTCGCCTTCAGCGTCTCCTTCGCCTTCACCTTCACCGCCGTCGCCGCCTTCACCGCCGTCGCCTTCGCCCTCGGCTGCACCTCCGCCTTCGCCTTCCGCAGGGCCACCTTCCGGTGCTGCCTCGCCCTCGCCGCTGTCACCTTCCGCTCCGGCATCCTCTTCCTCGCCGTCGCCCTCGACCTCTTCTTCCTCTTCGCCTTCGCCTTCTTCCTCGCCGTCGCCTTCGCCTTCACCCTCGCCCTCGCCCTCGCCCTCGCCCTCGGCGTCACCTTCGCCTTCGCCTTCACCTTCCGTCTCACCCGCAGCGCCGCCGCCGTCATCGCCGCGACGGTCACCACCGGAGTCATTGTCGTTGCCGCTCTGACCCACCTGCGGCGTGCCCGGCAGGTTGCTCAGTGCATTGCCGAACTTCGATTCAATCTCCGTCCGGCTGAATATCCTGGGTGCTGCGGGAGCCTGGAACTGGCTCGACGTCTGCGTACCCTCGAACGCCTGGCTCAGTTCCACGCCACCGGCCGCGTTGGAGACAAAGATGCTGCCCGTCGTGCCGTCTTCCTGCGGCAGGTTCACGACCTCGGACTGCTCGCCCTCCTGCGCGCCCTTGCCACCCACGAAGGTGCCGCGCACACCGATGGTCAGAACCGGTGTCTTTACCGTCAGTGCATCGTCGCCGGTCTTCGCCACCGCGCCGGAGACAAACGAGAACGAGCCCTGCAGCACGTTGACCACCGCGTTGCCTGTGTTCGCCGCCGGGTCGTAGACGAAGTCGTCCAGCACCATCCGGGCGTCACCGCCGATGGAGAACGTCGTGTCGTCATTGAAGCGGATGCCCGCCGCGCCGTCCTCCGACGTCTCCACCACATCATCGGTGAAGACCGGGTCGCCGACCTGGACCTGTTCGCGGGTACCATTCACGCGGGTGATGAAGACGGCACCGTCCGCCTGCTCGACGACGCCAATGGGATCACCCAGCGCGCCGTCGCCCTGCTGCGCCAGACCCGTGGCGCGGGGACCGGCCAGCAGTTCGGCCAGGCTGCCGTCGATGCGGGCACCGTTCAGGGTGTAGAGATCGGGCGGGTTCTCGGAGGAGAAGAAATTGATCACCAGGACGCGGCTGCCGTCCTTGCCGACCAGGATCAGGTCGGGACCGGAGCGTACGAACTGTGCTGTCAGCAGCAGCAGCCCCTGGTCGATGACCAGGCTGGTCTGCCCGGTCGCATCGAAGACAGCCTGAAAGCCGGACTGGTCTCCGCTGTCGCCAAGGGAGCCGGCTGGTGGGAGGTCGCGCGTCACTACCCACTCCTGCCCGTGATACGAGTAGAGATCATCCCTCGCTCCGCTTCCTGCCGGTTGTCAGCACAGCATTGTGCTGTGCCGATCCGACAAAGAACCGAAACCTGCCCGACCTCCCGGGACATGTTCCGGCGATTAGACTGCATTCTACGCCCATTTGACACTGGGGCGTAGCAAAAAAGTCCGTATCCACAGATGCATAGGGTGGATCCAACCCGAACACCGCGCCCTGTGGCCTTCCTGCACCGCTGTCACATTTGCATCGCAACGGGCCGGCCGACAACGCATGACCCACTCTGACGTGACCAGCTTAACAAACAATTCACTGCAAATCCCCGCGAAGACATCAGTCTACAGGTTTCGCGGGTCGATTCTCGACACGATGCCCGTGTGAATTGGATTGAGGGTCAGGACTTTCGCTTCCGCTTGGAGGGTGGCTTGGCTGCATCGGCGCGACCGGCAGCTTCGATCGCACGAAGTGCCCAGGCGACCGCTTCCGTCTGATCGTCGTACAGGTCCTCAGGCAGGGCAAAATAGCTCAGGACGCCGCGTGTTCCCTTCGACGTTTCATAGGTGAAGGGTTCCGACCCGGCGGCCTCATAGTCCGGACGGTTCACGTCATCGACCTTCATGTAGATGGTCTCGCGGATGATCAGGGCGAACATCAGGCCCTGATGAAACAGGCCTGCCCCACCAAACATGCGGCGGAACGCTATGGCGCCGACCGGATCGAACAGTTCAAGCGCGAATTCACGATATTCAGGGCTGATGGCCATCGGGGCACTCTGATCTTGTCCGTTGTGATGCAGGACATATGTCGTCAGTCTGGCAGCAATCGAACGGTTTGGGGAGAATGTGATGGATCTGGGTCTCAAGGGACGCAACGTCATCGTGACAGGTGGCAGCCGGGGAATCGGCTTCGGCATGGCAGAGGCTTTCGCGCGCGAGGGGGCGAACGTAGCGATCTGTGGCCGCACCGCGTCCAGTCTCGACCAGGCGCAGGAGAGTCTCGGTGCCCATGGTACCCAGATCATCGCGCTGCCCTGCGACGTGGGCGATCCGGCGGCGCTGAAGGCCTTCATCGAGGGCGCGGCGGAGGCCATGGGTGGTCTGCATGTCATGGTCAACAATCCGTCCGGTTTCGGTCGCACCGACGACGAGGAAGGCTGGCAGGCCGGGCTGGACATCGACCTGATGGCTCTGGTCCGGGCGGGCTGGACCGCTGTACCGCTGATCGAGAAATCCGGCGGCGGCAGCCTGATCCACATCTCCTCCATCTCCGGCCTGATGGCGTCCGGTCGCACACCCCCCTATGGGGCGGTGAAGGCGGCGGTGATCCAGTACACCAAGACGCAGGCGGTGGAACTGGCACCGAAGAACATCCGGGTGAACTGCATCGCGCCGGGATCCATCGAGTTCCCCGGTGGTGTCTGGGACATGGCGCGACAGAACAATCCGACGCTGTACAAGGGCATCCTGGCCAGCATTCCGCACGGTCGCATGGGGCGCGCGGACGAGGTCGGCAAGCTGGCGGCATTCCTGGGCTCGGATGCGGCGTCCTGGGTCACCGGGCAGACCATTGCCGCCGACGGTGGCCAGATGCTCAGTTGATCAGTCTGCGCGGGGGCTGGCTCAGGGCTTCTTCCGACGGGCACTCCGTGCCGCCAGATTGAGCACTTCGACCAGTACCGAGAAGACGATTGCCGCGTAGATGTAGCCACGTTCGATATGGAAGTGCAGGCCGTCGGCGATCAGGGCTGTCCCGATCAGCAACAGGAAACTGAGCGCCAGCATCTTGGTCGTCGGATGGGTGCGGATGAACCGGGAGACCGGCTCTGCAGCGAACAGCATGACAGCCATTGCCAGCGCCACCGCCGTCACCATGACAGGCAGGTTCTGCGTCATGCCGATGGCTGTGATGACCGAGTCGAGCGAGAAGACCAGGTCCAGCGCCACGATCTGCGCGATGGCGAAGGCGAAGCTGGTGGATACCTTCGCTGCCCCTTCCTCCTCCTCACCCTCGACAGCCGCATGTATTTCAAAGGTGCCCTTGCCGATCAGGAACAGCCCGCCGCCGAGCAGGATCATGTCGCGCCAGCTGACCGTGTGCTCCCCGATGCTGAAGACCGGTGCGACCAGTCCCGCGATCCAGACGACCACGGAGAGCAGCGCGATGCGCATCGCCAGTGCCAGACCCAGGCCGATCCGTCGCGCGGCAGGCTGCCGTTCCGGCGGCAGCTTTTCGGTGACGATGGAGAGAAAGACCAGATTGTCGATGCCGAGCACGATCTCCAGCGCCGTGAGGGTCGCCAGGGACGCCCAGATGTTCGGATCGCTCAGCCATTCCATGTCGGTTCAGCCTGATTGAGGCGCTCAGATTTCCACGAAATCGGCGCAATAGGGATTCGACATGCGCTCGTTCCCGAAGGTGGAGGTGTCGCCATGGCCCGGCACGAATGTCACGTCGTCACCCAGCGGCCAGAGCTTCTCCCGGATCGAGGTGATGAGCTGATGATGGTTGCCCCTGGGGAAGTCGGTACGGCCCACGGAGCCCCGGAACAGCACGTCACCGACAATCGCCACCTTCGACGCGGCATTGTAGAAGATGACGTGGCCGGGCGTATGCCCAGGGCAGTGCCGTACCTCCAGCGTCATGCCACCGACGGTGACGCTGTCGCCGTCTTCCAGCCAGCGGTCCGGCGTGAAGGCGCGCGCGCCGTCGAAGCCGAAGCGGCTGCCCTGTTCATCCAGCTTGTCGATCCAGAAGGTCTCTTCCTTCTGCGGTCCCTCGATGGGCAGGCCGAGTTCCTCGGCGATTTCCGCCACCGCCCCGGCGTGATCGATGTGGCCATGGGTGACCAGGATCTTCTCCAGCTTCACACCATTTTCCTTCGCCACTTCCAGCAGGTGCGCCTTGTCACCTCCCGGATCGGTGAGCGCCCCGACCATGGTCTCGGGGTCCCAGATGACGCAGGCGTTCTGGCGGAACGGTGTAACGGGAACGATGGCGACTTTCATCTAGGCAACTCCTGAACGGTCGGTCGCCCAGAAATAGGGCCTGAAACGGTGCAGGTGAACCCTCTATCGGCTGGACCGTCCATGCGCCATACGGGCTTTTGTCTTCGGTGGCGGTCCCTATGGTGTCGGGAAGGTCGGCTCCGGGGAGGATTCATGCGACAGAACGAGATCAAGGGTGCACCGCTGCTGAGCGAGCACATGCCGGTTTCGGTGATCGAACGTGGTGACGGGTTCTACGTCATCGAGACGACCTTCACCGACTATCACCTCAATGCCGCCGGATCGGTGCATGGGGGCATCATCGCCGCCTTTCTGGACTGCGGGATCGCGGGCGGTGGTGCGTCCAGCCGCAACCGGGGCGTCGGCATGTACGGGGTCACCATCACGATGAACGTCAATTTCGTGCGCAGCGCGCGCGCCGGGGACGCGCGGGTGACCGCGCGGGTCATCGGTGGCGGTGCCCGCACCAAGTTCGTCGAGGCGGAACTGACCGACGGTGGGAACGGGCCGGTCGCGACCGCTTCGGCCACCGTGAAGGTGATCGAGATGCCAACCCTGGAAAGATAGGGTTATTGTCTGCGGCAGGACGTTTCTGGATTCGGGGGAACGACATGGAAGTGCTGGTGCTGGGTGCCGCCGCAGGTGGCGGGTTTCCCCAATGGAACTGCAATTGCGTCAACTGCCGTGCCTTCTGGGACGGTGATCCGGCGCTGCAGGCGCAGACCCAGTCCTCCATCGCCGTGTCGGCGGACGGTGCGCGGTTCGTGCTGTTCAACGCCTCTCCGGACCTGCGCCAGCAGATCGAGCGCAACCCCGCGCTGCACCCGAAGAGCGGCCTGCGTGACAGTCCAATTCGCGCCGCGGTGCTGACCAATGGCGATGTGGATCATACGGCGGGGCTGCTGAACCTGCGGGAAAGCCAGCCCCTGGCGCTCTATGCCACGCAACGCATTCAGGACGTGCTGGCCGCCAACACCATCTTCAACGTGCTGAACCCGAAGTTCGTCGACCGTCGCCCCTTCACCCTGAACCAGCCGGTTGACCTGACGGAGCAGGACGGTACGCCGCTCGGCCTTTCGCTGACCGTCTTTCCCGTGCCCGGCAAGGTGGCACTCTGGCTGGAGGACGGCTCGGCCGACAACAATTTCGGGACGGTCGACGAGGATACGGTGGGCGTGGAGATCACGGACGGGCAGGGGCGCAAGCTGTTCTATATCCCCGGCTGTGCCCGCATGACCGATGAGCTGGCCGAACGCCTGCAGGGCGCGGCCATGGTGTTCTTCGACGGGACCCTCTGGACCGACGACGAGATGATGGTGCAGTCGGTGGGCATCAAGACCGGGCAGCGGATGGGCCACATGTCGATCAGTGGACCGGATGGAACGCTGGCCGCCTTCGACGGGCTGGAGGTCGGACGCAAGGTCTTCATCCATCTGAACAATACCAACCCTGTACTGCGCCGGGATGCCGCCGAACGTGCAGAGGTCGAGGCCCGTGGCTGGACGGTGGCGGAGGATGGCATGAGGTTGAGCCTGTGAGTGAGGTCGGACTGGACAGCGCCGGCCCGATCCACAGTTACCGCAAGCTCGTGAAGGCGGGCGAACTGAACCACGACCCGGTTCAGGAGCTTTCGGCGGAAAAACTGCAGTCGCTGCATCACCGTCTGCAGGGCTACGATCCCGGCAAGGAAAAGGGTGTCCGCCGCCTGTTCCAGTTCGGTGCCCGCAAGAAGGTGGGTGAGGTACCCTCCGGTCTCTACATCTACGGTGGTGTCGGGCGCGGCAAGTCGATGATCATGGATCTGTTCTTCGACACGGCCCCGGTGAAGCGGAAACGCCGCATTCATTTCCATCGTTTCATGCTGGAGGTGCATGCGGACGCCCACAGGTTCCGCCAGACTGCCAGGGAAGCGCGCGATGGCGACGATCCGATTCCGCCCATTGCCGACCGGGTGGCGTCGGAGGCGACGCTGCTCTGCTTTGACGAATTCCAGGTCACGGATGTGGCCGACGCGATGATCCTGGGGCGGCTGTTCACGGAGCTGTTTGCCCGCGGCGTCGTGGTGGTCGCGACATCCAACCGTGCCCCCGTCGACCTCTACAAGGACGGCCTCAACCGCCAGCTCTTCCTGCCGTTCATCGACCTGCTGCAGGAGAAGCTCGACGTGCTGCACCTCGACAGCCCGACCGACTACCGCATGGACCGGCTGAACCAGATGCCGGTTTATGTCTCGCCTCTGGGGGCGGAAGCGGATGCGGCGCTGGAGAAGGATTTCGCGGCGCTGACGGAGGGGGAGGAGGCGCAGGCCGAAAGCCTGACCACCCAGGGACGGACGCTGGAGATTCCCCGCGCTGCCAAGGGCGTGGCCTTCATGACGTTCGCCAGCCTGTGCGAACGCCCGCTGGGCGCTGCCGACTATCTGGCACTGGCGGAGCGCTACCACACCCTGATCCTGGCCGAGGTGCCGAAGATGACGCGGGAGAAGCGCAACGAGGCGAAACGCTTCGTCACGCTGATCGACGCGCTCTACGAGAACCGCACCAAGCTGATCTGCGCCGCCGATGCATCACCCGACGACCTGTACCCCTCCGGCGATGGTGCCTTCGAGTTCCACCGCACCGCCAGCCGCCTGCACGAGATGCAGTCCGCCGAGTATCTGGCGGAACCGCACGTGCTGAGAGGCGGCTGAGGACAGGTTCAGGTGGAGCTGCCGCCGCGCTTGGCCTTGAAGCGGCGCATGCCCTTCAGCCAGCGGTCGACGTCGAGAACCTTGCGCTTCATGTACTCCCGCACTTCCTCGTGCGGCAGGATCAGGAACTCTTCGCTGTCCATGGTGCGAATGACGCAGTCGGCCAGCTGTTCCGGCTCCATCATGCCGTCCACCGACGCGATGGTGACGTCGCGGCCCGTGGTCATGGCGGTACGCACGGCCTGCGGGGCCAGCACGGACACCCGGACACCCCGGTCGCCATAATTGATCGACAGCCATTCCGCGAAGGCGACGGCGCCATGCTTGGTGACCGAATAGGTGGAGGAATTGACGTGGGTCAGCAGCCCGGCGGCTGACGCCGTGTTGATCAGATAGCCACCGCCACGGACAGCCATCTTCTCCGCCACCGCGCGTGCGGCATAGACGTGCGCCATGACGTGAATGTCCCAGTTCTGCTGCCAGTCCTGATCGGAGGCATCCAGCCCGCCCATGCGCGCGATGCCGGCATTCGAGACAAAGACGTCGATGTGGCCATAGGCCTTCTCCGCCGCCGCGACCAGGGCCTGGATATCCGCCTCCTTCGCGACATTGGTGACGACGGCCAGGCCGCCGACTGAGTCCGCGACCTGTTTCAGTGCGTCTTCCTGCAGGTCGGCGACGACAATGCCCTTCGCGCCCTCCGCATGGAAACGCTCCGCCAGCGCCTTGCCGATCCCGGATGCGCCGCCCGTGATGACGCAGATCTTCCCCTCGACACGCATGATGCTCTCTCCCCTTGTTATTCGTGCCAAATCTAGCCGCTGAAGGCGGCTGTTGTCGCGGCATTCGTTCAATGCTTCCATGCGTGTCCGAACAAACCATCTGGACAACAGGACGGGAGAGCACAATGGGACACCACAGCAGCCTTCGGCGACATCTGAGGCGCCTTGCCGGTATCGGGCTGGCAGCCGGCATGGCGACCCTGGCGGCCGGAAACGCGCAGGCGGCCGATCCGGCGGCCTGCGAGACGGTCCGCTTCTCCGATGTCGGCTGGACCGACATCACGGCGACGACAGCGGCAACATCGGTGGTGCTCTCCGCGTTGGGGTACGAGCCGGATGTGAAGGTACTGTCGGTTCCGGTTACCTATACCTCGCTGAAGAACGGTGACATCGACATCTTCCTGGGCAACTGGATGCCGACGATGGAAGCCGACATCGCGCCCTTTCGGGAGGATGGCAGCGTCGAGACCGTGGGCGTCAATCTGGAGGGGGCCAAATATACCCTTGCCGTGACCCAGGGGGCCTATGATGCCGGGCTGAAGAGCTTCGCCGACATCGCGAAGTTCAGGGACCGCCTCGACGGCAAGATCTACGGCATCGAGCCGGGCAATGACGGCAACCGCCTGATCCTGGACATGATCGAGAAGGATGCCTTCGGCCTGAAGGGCTTCGAGGTTGTCGAGTCGTCGGAGCAGGGGATGCTGGCGCAGGTCAGCCGTGCCGCCCGCCGTGGCGAGGATGTGGTGTTCCTGGGCTGGGAACCGCATCCGATGAACGCCAACCACAAGATGGCCTATCTCTCGGGCGGCGATGACTGGTTCGGGCCGAACTATGGTGGTGCCACGGTCTATACCAACGTCCGTGCGGGTTACACGGCAGAATGCCCGAATGTGGGCAAGCTGCTGGGCAACCTGAAGTTCAGCCTGGCCATGGAAAACGAGATCATGGGCGCGATCCTGAACGACGACGAGGAACCGAAGAAGGCCGCCACGGCCTGGCTGAAGGCGCATCCTGAGGTGCTGGGCAAGTGGCTGGACGGCGTCACCACCCTGGACGGTGGCGATGGCATGGCCGCCGTGAAGGGCGCCCTTGGCCTGTGATTGCTGCTGACCGATATTCCTGCTGCTGATGATGGCGCGTGATGGCGGATGCTTCCGCTGTCGCGCGCCGCATCCGACTTCTGATCCTGGGGAGGACTGATCCATGCGTTTCTATGATTGTGGTACTGCACCGAGCCCGCGCCGCGCGCGCATCTTCATCGCGGAGAAGGGGCTGGATATCCCGACGACCGAGATTTCCATCGCGAAGGGGGAGCAACTGGGCGAGGATTTCCTGGAGGTCAATCCGCGGGCGACAGTGCCGGCGCTGGAGACCGATGACGGTGTCACCCTGACCGAGAACCTGGCGATTGCGACCTATCTGGAGGAAGTCGGTGACGGCCCGAAACTGATGGGTACGACACCGGCGCAGAAGGCCGAGATCCTGCAATGGGCCGCCATCGCCGAAAGCCAGGGTGGCGCGGCGGTAGCCGAGGCGCTGCGCAACGGCAACCCGCACATGAAGGGCCGTGCCCTGCCCGGCCCCGACAATTACGACCAGATCCCGGAACTGGCCGAGCGCGGCGTCAGGCGCGCCGGGCGCTTCCTGGAAATGCTGGAGGAACGGCTGACCGGGCGTGAATGGATGGTGGGCGACAGCTTCTCCTATGCCGACATCACCACCTTCGTCTTTGTAGACTTCGCCCGGATCATCAAGGTCCGCGTCGATGAGACGAAGCCTGCCCTGAATGCCTGGTACACGAAGATGAAGGAGCGCCCGAGCGCGTCGCTCTGACGCCGGGCCAACAACCGGGGAGGCCTATTTCAGCCGTCGCAGCATCTTCTGCAGCAGCTTCGGGCCGGTTTCCGGGCGGCTCCATGGGCAGACGGCGATGCAGATGCCGCAGCCATAGGTCTGGTTGAAGTAGGGCACGCAGCGGTCGAAATCGACGTACCACTTCTCGACGCCGCGCACCGTCTGCTTCGCCTCCGATATGGCATCGGGCGGGCAGGCGCGGCTGCAGACCTGGCAGTTCTCGCAGAAGCCGTCGGCACCGAAGCTGTCGGGTGTGTCCGTGTCCAGCGGCATGTCGGTCAGCACGGCTGCCAGCCGGAACGATGAGCCGAAACGGCGGTGGATGATCGAGCCGTGCTTGCCCAGTTCGCCCAGGCCCGCCGCGATGGCGGCCGGAACCATGACCAGCGGGCCACCCACCGGCCCACCGTGCGGCACGGCCTGAAAACCGCGTTGCCTGATCCAGTCCGCGACCGCGCGGGCGGCGCGGGTGCCACGATTGTACTGGCGCATCACCTCCACGACCGACGGCGGCTCCGGCGCGGTGGCCAGTTCCGCGTGGTCCATCCGGACCGCCACCATGATGACGTTGGGCAGATCGGCCTTGTGCCCCTCATAGACCCATTCCGGCTGCATCCGGGCGATGCCGACGTCATCCGCCTCTGCCGTCAGGGCATATGCCTTCACTTCCTGGGTGAAACCGGCGGCCGAGCCTTCGGACCTGTGGTCGGCGACAGGTGCACGTTCCTCGTTACCGCGGCCACCGAGACCATGGCGCATCTCCATGATCTCCGGCACGTCACGGCGGGTCTTCTCCAGCATCCAGTTCTGCAGCTTCCCATGCGCCAGACTGCGCGGGTCCTGCCAGTAGATCGGGGAGGGGGCGCGAACCTGCGTCTCACCCAGCCCGTTGATGGTATTGCCGGAGATATCGGGGAACAGCGGGAGCTGCTCCGGGTCGATGGTGGCGTCCAGCACCCGCCCATCGAAGGCGTGGCCAGTCATTTCAGCCAGTCCTTCAGCCGCGCCGCCGCCTCCGCCATGTCCTCGGTGGTTCCGGCGAAGGAGAAGCGGACATACTGGTGCCCGCGCTCCGGATCGAAATCGATGCCCGGCGTGGCCGCGATCCCGGTTTCCGCCAGCATCCGCTTGCAGAAGGTGACCGAGTCGTTCGTGTGACGGCTGACGTTGGCATAGATGTAGAAGGCCCCGTCCGCCGGGGCGAGTTCATCCAGTCCCGCCTTCGGCAGTTCGCGCAGCAGCAGGTCGCGGTTCTGGCGGTATCTTGCCATGTTCGCCTCCACCTCATCCTGGCAGTCGAAGGCGGCGATGGCGGCATGTTGCGACAGGGCCGGGGGCGAGATGAAATGGTTCTGCGCCAGGCATTCGACGGACCTGTGCAGGTCCTCCGGCACCACCATCCAGCCGAGCCGCCAGCCGGTCATGGAGAAGTACTTCGAGAAGCTGTTGATGATGATGACCCGATCACTCAGCGCCGCCGCCGTGACCGCAGGGCCGTGATAGGTGATGCCATGATATATCTCGTCCACGATCAGCCGCATGTCGCGCTGGTCGCAATAGCTGATCAGGCTGCGCAGCGCTTCGGTATCCAGCATGGTACCGGTCGGGTTGGCCGGGGTGGCCACCAGCAGGGCATCCAGGGGACCCTCCACCTGGTCCAGCAGTTCGGGGGTTGGCTGGAATCGTGTCGCCGGTCCGGTCGGCACGCCCACGGCCTCGATATCCAGCGAGGTCAGGATGTTGCGATAGGCGGGATAGCCCGGCTCCGCCAGCGCGATCCGGTCGCCCGCATCCATGGAGGCCAGGAAGGACAGCAGGAACGCGCCCGATGATCCGGTGGTGACCGCAATCCGCTCCGCCGGAATCCGGACCCCGTAGTAGTCGCGATAGTGGCGCGCGATGCGGGCCCGCAGTTCCGGCATCCCCAGCGCATCCGTATAGCCGAGACGCTGCCCCTCGGCGGCGGCAATGGCCGCCTTCAGCACACCGGACGGCGCGGGGGTGGAGGGTTGCCCGACCTCCAGATGCAGCACGGGCTTGCCCTCGGCCTCCCGCAGTGCCGCCGCTTTCATGACTTCCATCACGTAGAATGGTGGAACGGCACCGCGCTTCGACACTTTCATGCCATCTTTTCCTTCAATATCATCGGCAGCCCGACAAACCCGTCCCGAGGAGTACCGCCAAGGTGCGACGCCTGAACCGACTGCCGTCGCCGACACGTGGCCGGAGCCTGCGCGGGCAGATCGCCAGCCTCTGTTCGGCGCTGGCCCTGATGCTGCTGTTCACCCTGCCGACCCATGCCCAGAACCGCGCCCTTAATCTCGTGCGGGACGCGGAAATAGAGCATATCCTGGCGCTCTACGCCAAGCCGTTGTTCCAGGCCGCAAATCTGGACCCGCGGGTGGCGCGCACCTATCTGGTCAACGACCCTTCGCTGAATGCCTTCGTCGCCGGGGGACAGCGGATCTTCGTCTTCACCGGACTGATCCTGAAGACCGAACTGCCGCGCCAGCTTGTCGGCGTCCTGGCGCATGAGACCGGTCATATCCGCGGCGGTCACCTGTCCCGCACTGCGGAGGCGCTGGCCAATGCCCAGACCCTGTCGATCATCGCGGCACTGCTGGGCGGAATCGCGGCTGCCGCCTCCGGCAACGGTCGCGCGGCGGGCGGGCTGATCGCGAGCGGCTCCAGCGCGGGAACAGGCCTGTTTCTCGCCTATTCCCGCAATCAGGAATCAGCCGCTGACCAGGCCGCTGTCGAACTGATGGAGCGGGCAGGCTGGTCGCCCAGAGGCATCGTCGAGTTCCTGAAAGTGCTGGACCAGCAGTCCTTTCTGCTCGGCGACCGGGGCGGCAACAGCTACCTGCGCACCCATCCGATCAGCTTCGAGCGTATCGACGCACTGGAGAGCCGGGTCGAGAAATCACCGCTGGTGGACCAGCAGGATCCGCCGGACATGGTGCGGGCGCACCAGCTGATGCGGGCCAAGCTCGCCGGTTTCGTGCGGGAGCCACGGGACATCATGCGGGACTATCCGCCGGAGGATACCTCCGATGTGGCCCGCTACGCCCGCGCGGTCGCATTCATGCGGCTTGCCCGGACGGACGAGGCCCTGGCCGAGATCGATGCACTTATCGCGGCCTATCCCGGCAATGACTACTTCGTGGAGCTGCGCGGACAGATCCTGCTGGAGGGGGGGCGCGTGGCGGAGTCGCTGGAGCCGCTGCGCGAGGCGGCGGAACGCATCCAGCATGCCGCCGTCTCGACGATGCTGGCGCAGGCCCTGATCGCGACCGGCACGCCCGCAACGGACGCGGAGGCACAGGCCCTGCTGGAAGAGGTTGTCCGGTTCGAGAATGACAACGCCCAGGCCTGGAGCCAGCTCGCCATCGTCTATGGCAGGCTGGGCAACCGGGGCATGTCCCTGCTGGCGGGCGCCGAGCAGTACTTCCATACCGGACAGCTCGATTTCGCTGAGGAACAGGTCGTGCGTGCGCTCGGCATGCTGCCCAAGGGGTCGCCCGACTATTACCGGGCACTGGATATCCAGAACGCCATCACCACCGTCAGGCGGCGGGCGCGCTGATGGCGGCCGCAGGCACTTTCACACGGTTGTGGCTTGCGGTCCGGGTATCGCGCAGGCAGAAGGGTCTGCATGAGAAGTGCCCCATCCAATCGGGAGTCTGTCCTTTGATCAGAACCATGCTCGCCCTTGCCCTCGCGCTGCTGTTTGCGCTGCCCGTGCAGGCAGAGGAGGCGAAACCGGACGAACAGGCGAAAATCGAACAGATTGTCCGTGACTATCTGTTGCGGCATCCGGAAGTGATCGTCGAGGCGCTGGAGGAGATGCAGCGCCGCGCGGAAGTGGCGGAGCGCGAGCGTACCAGCGCCATGGTCGCCGCACACATGACCCAGCTCGACGATCCGACCGGGCGCTTCGTGGCGGGCAACCCGGACGGTGACGTGACGGTGGTGGAGTTCTTCGACTACCGCTGCGGCTACTGCAAGCGTGCCTTCCCGTCGCTGATGGAAGCCATTCACAAGGACGGCAATGTCCGGCTGGTGTTCAAGGAGTTTCCGATCCTGGGCGAGGACTCAGTGCTGGCCGCCCGTGGTGCGCTGGCCGCAGCGAAGCAGGACCGCTACTACGACATGCATGTCGCCCTGATGCAGGAACGCGGCAGCTACACCGAAGACAGGATCATGGCCGTCGCCCGTGATCTCGGACTGGATGTTGCTGCCCTGAAGGCCGACATGCAAAGCCCGGACGTCGATGCCGCCATCAGCCGGAACTACACGCTGGCGCGCACGCTCAAGATCACCGGCACGCCCGGTTTCATCATTGGCGATCAGGTCGTCCCCGGCGCGATCAGCACGGAACAGATGCTGTCGATGATCGCAAAGGCCCGCGACGCCAAGGGCTGATCACGGCCGTATCGAAGCATGAACGGTTCCCCTTCCCCCTTGATGGGGAAGGTCGGGTAGGGGGTGAACCGGCGAAGCCGGACAGCGATCAGACCGCAGTGCTGCAGCCTTCGGTTTCCCCCCTTCGACCGCTGCGCGGCCACTTCCCCCGCAAGGGGGGCAGCAGGGAAGCGATCCCCTACGCCGCGTCGGGCTGCTTCATCGGGTGGGCGTCGGCGAAGGCGGGCAGTTCGTTGCAGGCGGCGTCGATGCGGACAAGGGTCGGGTAGGCACCGAGGTCGAGATCGAAGCGTCTGGCGAAGAATATCTGCGGCACCAGGCAGGCATCGGCGATGCCCGGTGCTTCCCCGTGACAGAAGGTGCCTGTCTGCCTCTCCGTCGACAGCCGCGCCTCCAGCGCGGCAAGCCCATCGTGGACCCAGTGGGCGATCCATGCGGCGCGGCCTGCCTTGCCGCCGCCGACTTCGTGCTCGACGCGGTTCAGGACCCGCAGGTTGCCGAGGGGATGAATGTCGGCGGAGATCGCCAGGGCGATCCCCAGCACCCGCGCGCGCCCGGCGGCGTCCGATGGCACCATCGGTGGCTCCGGGTACAGCGCATCCAGATAATCGATGATCGCCAGTGACTGGAAGATGCGGTTGCCGTCATGCTCCAGCACCGGAACCAGACCGGAGGGGCTGATCTCCCGAAAGGACTCCGCGCGTTGCTCCCCCTTGAACAGGTTGACGAAGATCCGCTCCGCCTCCACGCCCTTCAGGTTCATGACGATGCGCACGCGATAGGCCGCGGACGAACGGAAATAGTCATAGAACTTCACTGGCCTGTCCCCTTCCCGATGTTGGCCGCCGCGCTGGCGTAGAGCGATGTCGGCTCATGTTCCTGCAGGCGCGGCAGGTCACCGGCGATCGTGTCCCGCAGCGCCGCCAGCAGATCGCGTGCACCGGGATAGTTCCTGTCCAGGCCGGTCCGCATCACCTGCGCCAGTGTCCTGGCCCACTGGCGGACAAGGGCGCGCGCATCCTCCGCCGCCGGATCGAAGCGCCGGTAGATATGGCCGATCTCCATCGCCACCATGTCGCCGATCCGGTCGGCCCTGACGCCGTCCTCGTCCAGCAACTGCTGGTTCACCAGATCAAGGAACCCGTCCAGCCGCCGAAGGTCGCCGCTCAGCGTCTCCGGATCGAAGCGCCGGGTCACGGTCCCGAGGCGTTCGGCGTCGCTGATCACCACCGCCAGTGTCTCGTCGGACAGGTTCAGACCATCGTGGGCGCGCACCGCGTCCCCGACCGTCGCGGCGGAGCCATCGTGCAGATAGGGCGCGCTCTCGGCGAGGCCGAACAGCGGCGGCGCCTGCACCAGGCGTCCGGTCCCGATGTCGTGGAACCGGGTGCCGGGCAGAACCGAGCTGTCCCCGTGGCAGGACAGGCAGTGCGCGCGATAGGCGGCGCTGGTCGCTCGTGCCGGGTCCCGGTCGGTGAAACCGAACTCCATCTGCCAGGCCACCAGCGCATCCATCAGCCAGTCCTCCAGCGGTGGTCCACCGAACTCCCGGGTGATGACATTGTGGCTGAAGGCGCGAAGGGTCGGGAACCGACCGTCATGACCATAGGGCGCGGTCCAGCGCACACCGCGCAGGCTGGGGATGTTGACCGGATTGTCGAGACCATCGTCTTCCCGGAAGTGGAACTCCCGATGGGTCAGGTCGATGTTGCCCGGTCGGTCCGATGCGCCGGGAATCATGAAGGCCGTATTGGCGGCCCCATTGGTGTGGCAGGCATCGCAGGACAGGCCACGCCGGGCAGCGTCGCGCCCCAGCGTCAGCGGGCTGCGAAACACCAGCTCCCCCAGGCGTGCCAGATGACCGGCGGTGCCGCCGCGTTGCTCCGCAATGACGGCCCGCGCCGGATATTCGGAAAGCGTGGCCTCGATCCGCGATCCGGGCGGCAGCCATTTCAGCGGATCTTCCTGCGCCTCCGCCATGAAGGCAGTCACCAAGGCGGACAGACCGGCGATCAGGGCGGGTAACAGAACCAGGGGCCGAGGCGAAGGCCGGGACATGGATTATCCTGCGTTGAGCATTCCGGGAGTCAGACGCTGCAATATCCACGGCGGCGCCGGGGGAATGCGCGTCATCTGCCAGCGTTCCGCCAGCGCGTCCAGCGTACCATCCGCCTTCATCGCGTCCAGAATCACATTCACCTGTTCGCGCAGGGCAGCATGGCGCTCCAGCACCGCCAGCCCCATGTTGACGCCGAACGGATGTACGTAACCGCTCCAGTGCAGGGGCGTGTCCGGATTGCGCCGCCTGAAGTTGTCGAACTTGTGCAACTCGATCAGCACGGCGTCGAACTCGCCCGCCGCCGCGCGCGTCAGCAGCTCCTTGGTTTCCGAGATATTGGAAATGTCATCCACAAGCAGGCCGCCCGCGTTGCGGAACAGCAGGGCACTGGCCATCGTGCCGACCTCCGCGCCCAGACGCAGGCCCTTCAGGTCGGCCAGGCGGTGGACAGGGCGGCCCTCTGCGGCCGGGCCGACAATGACGCCATAGCCCGCGCGGTAGTATGGCTGCGTCGCGCTGAGCACGCCGAGCTTCACCAGCCGGCCGCGTTCGGAGCGTTTCATGCCTTCATATTCCGGGACCGCACCCTTGTCGGTCTCCGGCTTGCCGAGGGTGGAGCCGAGCAGGGGGTAGCCCGCGATCAGGTCACAGAACCCGTCGCTGAGCAGGGCATTGGCCTCCCACACCGGCACCGCTTCCTCGTCATTCTCCGACTCGAACCACTGGACCTTCAGGGGCCGACCCATGCGCTTCGCGATCTCCTCCGCCACACCATGGTCGAAGCCGCCCTTGCGGGGACCGAAGCTGAATGACAGCGGTGGCGAGTCCTCCTCCAGGCAGATCTTGAGGGGCGCAGGCTGGGCCTGTAGGCCGGAGGCCAGCGGCAGGGCCGTCGCGGCAACCGCGGCCAGTCCGGCAAGAAGCTCGCGAACGGGCAGGCGCATCACATCTTGCCCCTGGTCTTGGTGTAGGCCCAGAGGTGATCGATTTCCTCCGCCGACAGGACATCGCCCCAGGCCGGCATTTCGTTGCGTCCCTTCTTGCCATCCTTCACCGACTTGATGAAGCGCGCCCGGTCACCGAGCGGAAACTTGCGCAGGTCAAAGGCGCGGGCACCGGAATTGACCATGTTGGGGCCGTGGCAGATGACGCAGTAGGTATTGTAGAGTTCCTTGCCGGTCTCCGCCGAGCCGGCAGCCTGTGCCGACAGCGAGAATACCGTGGTCGCGAGCATCGTTGCGCCGATGCCGGTCAGTCTGATCCATCGAGCACGCATTGTCCGATTTCTCCAGTAGGTTCGTTCTTGGAAGGCAGAGAAGCAGAAGGGGCCGCCCGGTGTGCAGGCGACCCCTTCAGGCATCCACAGGGGACGCTTACTTCAGCAGCGCGAAGGTCCAGAAGGATCCGCCCGGCTGTACCTTGGTCAGTTTCTCCACGACTTCCGGAGCATTCACACCACCCAGCAGCGGGAAGTAGTTCCGGTAGGCACCGCCGATACCTGACGCGACCGTGATGTACTGCACGCCATCGATCGTGTAGGTCACCGGCTGACCAATGATCCCGGAGCCGGTCTGGAACTGCCAGAGCTTGTCACCGGTGTTGGCGTCGAAGGCCATGAACTCGCCGGTCTGCGCGCCCGTGAATACGAGGTCACCGCCGGTTGCCATGGTGCCGCTCCAGTTGGCGACGTCGAAGCCGACTTCCCACTTGGCCTTGCCCGTCAGCGGGTCAATGCCCCGCAGGTAGGAATGCTTCTCGCCCTCCTTGACGTAGAACAGTGCCTTGGAGAGGTCGATGCCGACATAGAACGTGGCCTTCACCAGCTTCGGCTCGACGGGCTTGTAGCCCATGCCGATTTCCAGCGTGTTGGAATAGACCAGACCGGTCTTCGGGCTGTAGGACGCCGGGAACCAGTTCTTGCCACCGAAAGCGCCCGGCCAGACGACGATTTCCTCGCCCGCCCGCATCTTCTTGGTGATCTCCGAGTCGATCGGGCGACCTGTCTTCATGTCGATCCCGTCGGCCCAGTTCAGATGCTTGACGTACTGGTTGGCCCGCAGCAGTTCGCCATTGGTGCGATCCAGAACGTAGATGAAGCCGTTGCGCCCGACGTGGATCATGACCTTCCGGTTCTGGCCGTCGATCATCATGTCGGTGAGGATGTTCTCGCCCACTTCGTCGTAGTCGTACGGATCATTCGGCGAGTACTGGTAATGCCAGACGATCTCACCGGTCTCCGGGCGCATGGCCAGGGTGGAGGTGATGTAGAGGTTGTCGCCCTTGCGGAACTCGGCGTTCCAGGGACCGCCATTGCCCGTGCCCCAGTAGACCAGGTTCAACTCCGGATCGTAGGAACCGGTGATCCAGGTCGGAGCGCCACCGTGCTTCCAGGTGTCACCCGGCCAGGTCTCGTTGCCTTCCTCGCCCGGCCCGGGAATCACGTACTTGCGCCACAGGTGGCGACCGGTTGCCGGATCCCAGCCGTCAATGAAGCCACGGGTGCCGTATTCGCCACCGGACACGCCGGTGATCACGGCAGCCGGGGTCACCAGCGGTGCCAGCGTCATGGAGTAGCCGTCATCGATGGAGGCAGCAGCGGAGCGCCACAGTTCCTCACCGGTCTCCATGCTGATCGCGATGACATTGCCGTCCAGCGTCACGCGGAACAGGCGGCCTTCCAGCACGGCGGCACCGCGATTGACGATGCCGCAGCAGACGATGCGCGGCGTCTCCGGCGGATATTCGATCTTGTTGACCCAGAGGTTCTTGCCGGTCTTCACATCGATGGCGTGGGTCGCATCGTGGGTGGTGACGTACATGACACCATTGTGGACGATCGGCTGTGCCTCCTGACCACGGTTGTCACCCAGGCTGTAGTTCCAGACCGGAACCAGGCGCCCGACGTTCTTCGCATTGATCTGTTCCAGCGGGCTGTAGCGGGTCTGGTCCCAGCCCATGCCGAGCGTCAGCACATCGTCTGGCGTCGCTGCATCATTCTTGAGATCTTCAATGGTCTGCGCACCGGCGATCACCGGCATGCCAGCGATTACCGCCGCACAGAGTACGCGTTTCAACATGGTCATCTCCTCCCAGGCGGCGATTCTTTTTGCGTTGCATGCCGCTCTTTGAATGCATGAAGTCTCCAACAGTGATGAAACATTTGCAACAATGTCGGTGACGTTGGGGGGAGGATTGATGCGTGACTTGGCGACTTTCGATGATTTTCTGTCTTCTGATGCTGTCGTTCGCCGGACCCGCATCGGCGCAGGCGCGGCAGCAGGTCGATCTGGAACTGCTGCTGGCTCTGGATGTCTCCCACAGCGTGACGGTGGAGGAGCATGAATCGCAGATCTACGGGCTGGCGGCGGCCTTCCGGAATGCGCGTCTGATCTCCGCCATCCGCAACCTGCCGACCGGGCGGGCCGCTGTGGCGGTCATGTTCTGGGCCGGGCCGGAGAACCAGATCATGGCCGTGCCCTGGACCCTGATCACGGATGAGGCCAGCGCGCATGCCTTTGCCGACAGCGTCGCGGCGGAGACGGAACCGCCGTGGGAAGGGTTGAGTTTCACGGCCATCGGCACGGCGCTGCTGCGGGGGGCTGACGAGATCGACAGCAATCGCTTCGAGGGGCGCAGGCGCATCATCGACCTGTCGGGCGACGACCCGTCCAATCAGGGCGTGAAGTCGGCGGAGGCGCGGGACCTCGTGGTGCTCCGCGGTATCGTGATCAATGGCCTTCCGATCCTGCAGGACCGGAAGGAGCACGAGGACCGCGAGGAACTGGTGCGCTATTTCGAGACCGACGTGGCAGGCGGCAACGGAGCCTTCGTCCTGCCGACGCTGGATTTCAACGACTTTCCGCGGGCGATGCTGGCGAAACTGATCACGGAAGTTTCCGGCCTGACACCGCCCGCGCTGCCCCGTCGCCGGCTTGCCAGCACGGCAGCGGACTGACGGGATCCCGCCGCATCAGCGTTGATCGGATGGCAGGTTTCGGGTCTTCCAGCGCCGGAAGAATGTTTCCCCCTTCCGCCCGGCAGGCCCATTTCGGCGATGGATATCGCCAGGGCTGAACAGGCTGCGGCTTCAGGACTGCTGTGGGCGCTCCGGGGCGCTGCGTTCGGCCCAGGCATTGGCCCAGCGGTCGAGATCTGCGAGCTGCTTGCCCAGGTCATCGCCGTCAGCGGTCCGCAGGTAGCCATCAGGCCCCAGGTCCACCAGCCCAAGCTGGCGCAGCGCCTTCAGGCGTGTGTTCAGAACGGTCGGTGATGCCCCGTCACAGGCGTCCCGCAGCGCCCGGAACGTCAATGGACCCTGTCGCAGTTCCCACAGGATCCGCAGGCTCCACCGCTGTCCCAGAATGTCGAACAGCACCATGATCGGGCGACCGGTGGTCGATCCCCGCACGGGTCCAAGGCTCAAGACACCCTCCTTGACGCTACATAATTTGTAGCTACATTGCTCCTACACATTCTGTAGCAAGCCTGGAGTGCCAATGCCATGACCAACATTCTTGCCCCTGTGGAGCCGCCCTTCGAGGCCGAGACCGCTGCGCTGCTGGAAGGCTATCCGCGTGTGCAGGGGCATCTGCTCAGCCTGTTCCGGACCTTCGCCAACAGCGCGCGTTTCCTGCGCAAGGGGGTGCCGAACCTGCTGGACCGGGAAAGCCCGCTGCCCCTGCGGGAAAGGGAGATCGTCATCCTGCGCACCACGGCGCACTGGCGCTGCGAATACGAATGGGGGGTGCATGTCGCCGTCTTTGCGGAGGCCGTCGGTCTCACGCCGGAGCAGATTGCGGCAACGGTGCACGCAAATCCGCAGGCCGCGTGCTGGACCGGGCGGGAGCGCACCTTGCTGACCGTGACCGACAGCCTCGCGGCGACCGGCAACCTGACCGATCCGGTGCTGCAGTCCTTCCGGGACGGCTGGACGGTCGCGCAGCAGCTGGAGGTCATCGCGCTCTGCGGCGCCTATCACACCGTCAGCCAGGTCGCGAATGTCGCGCGGCTGTCGCCCGAGGGCTTTGCCGCGCGCTTTCCCGATGCTGCCTGATCACATGTTGGGGTAATTCGGGCCGCCGCCGCCTTCCGGTGTGACCCAGTTGATGTTCTGCGTCACGTCCTTGATATCGCACGTCTTGCAGTGGACGCAGTTCTGGGCGTTGATCTGCAGCCGCGGGTTCGACCCGTCGTCGTCACGCATGATCTCGTAGACGCCAGCAGGGCAGAACCGCTGCTCCGGCGCATCGTAGTAGGCGAGATTGTGCTGCACCGGAACGGTGTCGTCCTTCAGCGTCAGGTGGATCGGCTGGTCTTCCTCGTGGTTCGTGCTGGACAGGAACACCGAAGACAGCTTGTCGAAGGAAACCTCGCCATCCGGTTTCGGATAGTCGATGGGCCTGGCCTGATCCTTCTTGACCAGGGCCTCATGGTCCTTGTGGCCATGCTTGAACGTCCAGGGGACATTGCCCCGGAACAGCATCTGCTCGATGCCCGTATACAGCGTGCCACCGATCAGGCCCCACTTGGCGAAGGCCGGGCGCACGTTGCGGGCCTGATGCAGTTCCTTGTGGACCCAGCTGTTCTCGTAGGCTTCGGGATAGGCGCTCAGCACCTTCTCGGCCTCGCCCTCCTCACCGGCGGCCATCAGCGCGTCATAGGCAGCGTCGGCGGCCATCATGCCGGTCTTGATCGCATTGTGGCTGCCCTTGATCTTCGGCACGTTCATGAAGCCTGCGGCACAGCCGATCAGCGCGCCGCCCGGGAATGCCAGATCCGGCACACACTGCAGCCCGCCTTCGTTCAGCGCCCGCGCGCCGTAGGAAATGCGCTTTCCGCCCTCGAAGAACGGGCGGATGTCGGGGTGATTCTTGTAGCGCTGGAACTCGTCGAACGGCGACAGGTAGGGGTTCTTGTAGTCCAGTCCGATGACGTAGCCGACGGCCACCTGATTGTCTTCCAGGTGATAGAGGAACGAGCCGCCATAGGTGCCCCGGTCCAGTGGCCAGCCCGCCGTATGGACCACCAGGCCTTCCTGATGCATTTCCGGGCGAATCTCCCAGAGTTCCTTGATGCCGATGCCATAGGTCTGCGGCTCGCAGCTTTCCTGCAGGTTGAACCGCTCCATCAGTGTCTTGGTCAGGGAACCGCGGCAGCCCTCGGCGAAGAAGGTGTACTTGGCATGCAGTTCGATGCCCGGCGTATAGCTGTCCTTCTGCTCCCCGGTGCGGGAAATGCCCATGTCACCCGTGGCGACACCCTTCACGGAGCCATCCTCGTGGTACAGCACCTCGGCGGCGGCGAAGCCCGGGTAGATCTCGACGCCGAGCGCCTCCGCCTGCTCTCCCAGCCAGCGGCAGACATTGCCCAGGCTGACGATGTAGTTGCCGTGGTTCTGCATCGGCGGCGGCAGCAGCTTCGCGGGAACGGAGATGTGGCTCGGCTCCGTCAGCATCCAGAACTTCTCGCCCGTCACGGGGACGTTCAGCGGTGCGCCGCGTTCCTTCCAGTCAGGGAACAGTTCGTTCATGGCGCGCGGGTCCATAACCGCGCCGGACAGGATATGGGCACCGATCTCGGACCCCTTCTCCAGCACGCAGACATTCACCTCCGTGCCAGCCTTCTCCGCGAGCTGCTTCAGCCGGATTGCCGACGACAGGCCGGACGGACCACCGCCAACGACCACAACGTCGTACTCCATATACTCGCGTTCCATTGAGAGACTCCCCTTGCACCTGTGCCGGACCCCGCCGACCCCGAACGACCCGTGACCGCGGGCCCTGTTCGCCATACGCCAGCCCGCGCAACACGGATCAGCCTAGCCTTGAACACAACAAATTCAAGCGACGGTCAATCCGGGGTATATTCAATGAATGACCGATACCACAAGTCAGTTCCACGCCGATCTGGCGGCGCTCGCCTTTCTGGTGGACGCCGGGCTGGACGTCGTGATCGGGGCCGAGCCGACGGATCGGCTGAAACCGCCACCCGCGCCTGTTGCCGCGCCTGCTGAACCGGAGCGCGCGCGCACGACCGCAGCGGCCCCCGCTGCCCGTGAGCCGCTGCCGCAGTCCCGACCGGTTGCCGCCCGCCCGGAATCGCCGGAGGTGATATCGGAACGTCAGGCCGCGATCACCGCGCAGCAACTGGCGGCCCAGTGCGCCGACCTGGATGCCCTGCGCGCCGCGCTGGAGGGGTTCCAGGGGCTGGCGATCCGCGAAACGGCAACGCAGCTTGTCTTCGCGGACGGCAATCCCGAGGCTGACATCATGCTGATCGGTGAGGCACCGGGCCGTGACGAGGACCGGTTGGGCCGCCCCTTCGTCGGGGAATCGGGGAAGCTGCTGGACCGGATGCTTGGGGCCATCGGCCTGGACCGGCAATCGGTCTACATCACCAACACAGTGCTCTGGCGTCCGCCCGGCAACCGCAAGCCGACCCCTGCGGAAGTAACCGCGATGCTGCCGTTCCTGGTGCGCCACATCGAACTGGTGGCGCCGAAGGCCCTGCTGATGGTCGGGGGCTCCGCCCTCAGCGCCCTGTTCGACTTCGACGCCCGCATCACGCGGGAGAGGGGACGCTGGCGGGACTATCCGGCGGCGACCGGCCCGATCCCCGCGCTGCCCATGTTCCATCCGGCCTATCTGCTGCGCCAGCCGCAACTGAAACGCCAGGCCTGGCAGGACCTGCTGAGCTTTCGGGAGCGGCTGGATGAACTGGGTGTCGCCCCTGTTGCGGCAGAACCGGTCACGTCAGGCAGCGACTGAGGTCAGGCAACGACTGAGGTCAGGCGAGCACCTTGCCTGCCGTGCAGACTTCACCGGAGGCTGCGGCACCGGCGGGGGTGAGGGGGCGGATCTGTACCCGCTCCGGGTTCTCGTCCGCGATGAACAGGCTCTGGGCGGAAGCCGGATAGAATCCGTACTGCCGGTACAGCGCGGCGTCTCCCACCAGCACCACCAGGTCGATACCGGCCTCTGCCACAAGCTCCATGCTCTGGCTGACCAGTGCCCGCGCCGCGCCCCGTCCCCGCCACGCCGGCAGCACGGCAACGGGACCGAGCAGACGTGCGGTGACACCCTCCACCCGGCAGGGCCAGTACTGGATGCCGCCGATCATGCCCTCGTCCGCGTAGGCTGCCAGGCCGAAACGGTCGCAAGGGGGCACGCCATCGCGAAACCGATAGGCGATCTTGGTCGTCCGGTCGGGACCGAAACAGATGTCGAGGATGGCGGGAAACCGGGACGCACTTTCTGCGTCCATGTGGGAAATCCGGAACATTATGAGGCGACTTCGATCTGGTGGCTGCAATAAGGCGGGCAAGCTGCTGAACCACGCATCAGGTGCCCACCCGATACGTCAGCCGCCGCGTCGTCGCTGTTCCATGAACGTGCTCATGCCATTTTCTTTAGCGTCAGTTTGATCCCGAAGACAGAAAAAACTGCACCCGGCGGAGCGTCTGCCCTGTGCCGCACCGGCTTGCCCTTCGGCATGACTGGCCGCATTGTCGTTCCCGCGAATGCACCTGGGGAAATCCCGGACCAGGCCTTAACGGTTGCTCCGGAAGGGGAGGATCGAGCCATTCCGGTACGAATTGTCGGCATGATCGGCGTGGCACCACAGGCCACGGAGGCGACGGTGCACATCATCACCGGCGGCATTTCGCCGGCGTTCCTCAAGACCTTCGCCCAGGCCCATGAGGCGGCGGGCTATGACCTGGTGCTGGTGGGCTATACCTCCCAGTCTGCCGAAGGGTTCCAGGTCGCGTCCTTCGCGGCGGCACACACCGAACGGCTGGGCTATCTGATCGCGCACCGGCCCGGCTTCATCCAGCCGACGCTGGCGGCGCGCAAGATCGCCACCTTCGACAATCTGCATCAGGGCCAGATCGCCGTGCACATCATTGCCGGCGTCAGTGATGCCGAGCAGCGCATGGACGGCGACTTTCAGCCGAAGGACATCCGCTATCGCCGCGCCGCGGAGTACCTCTCGGTCATGCGGCGAGTCTGGACCGAGCCCGGCCCGTTCGACCACAAGGGCGAGTTCTACGCGTTCGAGGGCGTGCGGAGCGACGTCCAGCCGTTGCAGCAGCCCTATCCGCCGCTGTTCTTCGGCGGATCGTCGGAGGGCGCGCTGGCGATGGGGGCGGAACATTGCGACGTCTTCGCCATCTTCGGCGAGCCGCTGGCGGAGACGGCAGAACGCATTGCGGACTTCCGAAAGCGGGCAGCCGTCTTCGGGCGCACCCCCCAGTTCAACATGTCCATCCGCCCGATACTGGGGGAGACCGAAGCGGAAGCCTGGCAGAAGGCGGATGAGATCCTGGCCCAGGTGAATGCGGAGCTGGGCAGGCACGCAGGCCGTGCCGCGTCTGATGAGTCGGGCCGTCGCATCCTGGAGGCGGCCGCGCGCGGCGATGTGCATGACACGCGACTCTGGACGGCGCTGGCAAAGGCCTATGGCGCACAGGGCAATACCACCTGCCTGGTCGGCACGGCGGAACAGGTCGCGGATGCGATGCTGGAATACTACAGGCTGGGGATCGGCGGTTTCCTGCTGCGCGGGTTCGATCCGCTGGGCGACGTGACGGCCTACGGTCGTGAACTCATACCCCGCATTCGTGCCGGTGCTGCAGAGATCGACGCCGCAGCGGGGGGCACGCCAGACGCCTGACCCGGTGGGTCAGAACAGCGCGTTTCGGGCGGTATGTTGAGTATTGGCTCATGCACTGGCGAAGAGGAGCCATGCAGGAACGATACTGGTGGGTAGTCTGCCGACAAGTTAGGATACGACTCCTTAAATGTTGTGAGGTTTGTTTTGTCCGACACACGCAAGGAACTCTCCACCGCCGACGCACAGGGTCAGGAAGTTGGCGCCGCCAGTGCTGACGGCGGTCTGGCAGTGTCCCAGCCGGCGCGCCCGCGAAAGCGGTTGATGCGCCGTTTCGTGCTGCTTTTCGTCATTCCGGTGCTGGTCATTGCCGGTGTGGGCTTCGGCTACGCACTGGGCGGGCGCTACATCACCACGGAGAATGCCTACGTCAAATCCGCCAAGTTCGCCGTCTCAAGCGATCTGGATGGCCGGGTTTCCGCGGTCCATGTGGTCGAGAACCAGCGCGTCCGTGCCGGTGACGTGCTCGTCGAACTCGACAGCCGCGCGCACGAGATCAGGCTGGCGGAGACGGAGGCCGATCTGGCCCGTGCCCGCAGTCAGGTGGCCGGTCTGAAGTCCGACTACCGTGCCTCGCTGGCGGAACTGGAAGAGACCCGCGCCCGGATCAGCCATCTGGAAAGCCAGACCGAACGCTACCGCAGCCTGTCGAAGCGCGGCATTGCCGCCTCGGCGCAGTATGAGGAAGCCGCCGCTGACCTTTCCGCCGCCAAGCGCCGGGTCGCGACGCAGCAGGAACGGGTGAAGGAAGCACTGATCTCCATTGGCGGCGACATCAACCGCCCCGTGGAGAAGCACCCGCTCTATCTGGCCGCTGCTGCCGCACGTGATCAGGCGCTGCTCTGGCTCGACTATACCCGCATCATCGCGCCCGCGAACGGGATCGTGACCGCGATCCATCTGGAGCCGGGCGAGTTTGTCGAGAAGGGCGAGCCGATCTTCGCCCTGGTCGACGACCGGGAGACCTGGGTCGAGGCCAATCTGAAGGAAACCCAGCTCACCCATGTGCATGAAGGGCTGAAGGCGGAGATCGAGGTCGATGCCTATCCCGGCGTGACCTGGAAGGCGACCGTGCAGGGCATTGCCCCGGCAACCGGTGCCGAATTCTCCATCCTGCCGCCCCAGAATGCGACGGGTAACTGGGTCAAGGTCGTCCAGCGGGTGCCGGTGCGCCTGCGCTTGCTGCCGAACCAGGACCGCCCGCCGCTGCGTGCCGGCATGACCGCCCACATCTCCATCGACACGGGGCGGGAGCGCAAGCTGCTCACCGAAGCCCGTGCCGCGATCGGGATTCCGCGTACCGACCGCTGAATTTCGGAGCACCCTGTTTCCGACCGACCTGACCGGGGACGTGGTCTGAACGCGTCCACCCGGTGCCAGGGATACCGTTGACCCTGCGCCAGCGGTGCCGGGCCTGCCCCGGCACCCTGCTGTCAATTTCCTGCATCAGTCGAAGAACACGAATGCCCGCACCTCGATGCTCTGCCGTGCCGGCGCGTCGGCAGGCGTGTCCGGGTGCGCGAAGGCGGTATGCGGGGTGAAGCGTGCGCGTCCGTCCGTGGCGGAATCATAGCTCTTCAGCAACAGCACCTCGTCCCGTGACATCTCCGGGAAGTAGACCCAGCGGTGGGCCGGATCATGGGCGAACTCGTAGATCTCGCCGACCCGGTCCTCGAACACCAGGTCGGTGGCGATCAGGTGCTCGGGCCGCAGGCTGTCGGCTTCGGCCACGGCGAGGGGGGAGGCCAGCACCGGGCCGGTGATCGACCGCCAGACGTTGATCTCCGCCACACGCCGCGACAGCAGGCCTTCTGCCTCGTCGCCCATCAGGTCGCGTACCCGCGTCGGTCCGGACTTCTCCGTGTAGTCCACGTGGGCACGATGCACCGGCAGGCGGGTCGGATTCGTCTGGTCCGTGCCACCGCCCGTGACGCGCACGGTATGGTCGAAGATCCGGACCCGGCTGGCACCGGTCTCCGCCTTCAGCAATGCCTCGAGCTGCGGGTAGTAGTCGCGTTCCACCTGGACCGGATCATGGAAGTCGATGTCGGTCGCGGGCACGGCGCGAAACGCGAAGCCGGCGCGGTCGAGGTGGAAGTGCTCGGCCTCCGGTCGTCCGTCCCTGATGCTGACGGTCACGGGCCGGTCCGGGTGGGTGCGCCGGGTCTCGGCATTCGTGCCCTGCGGCGGGATGAAGGCCTTGTGGCGCTGTCCGTCGGTCACCGTATAGATGATGTCCGCGCGCACTGCCGGAACCGGTGTCACTTGTTCCGTCTCTGTCGGGCGTGGTGCGTATGCTGTTGCCGTGGCCATGATGTCCTCCGCTGGTTTCGTTGCTGCTTCCTATCTGGCGCGCGCACCTGGGGCCCAAAAGCGAAAATCTCTCCGTCTCGGCACAGTTTTGTTTTGTCGGGCGTTCAGGATGACTATAACGCCCCCATGTCTGATCCAGTCTCCAGCAACCCGATCTTCGTGGCGATCGACACCGACGATGTGGCGGCGGCGCGCGACCTCGCCCTGACGCTCGCCGGGGCAGTGGGCGGTATCAAGCTGGGCAAGCAGTTCTTCATGGCGAACGGCCCCCAGGGGGTCCATGACGTGCTGCCTGAAGCGATCCGGGAACGTCTGCCCCTGTTCATCGATCTGAAGCTGCATGACATTCCCAATACGGTGGCCGGTGCCGTGACCTCGCTGGCGCGCAGCCTGGCGCCCGCCTTCCTGACCCTGCACGCCTCCGGCGGTGCGGCGATGGTCGCTGCGGCGCGAGAGGCAGCGGAAGGCTTTGGTGCGGCCCGCCCGAAACTGCTGGCCGTCACGGTACTGACCAGCATGAGCGACAGCGATCTGGCCGACACGGGCGTGACCGGTGGCGCGGAGGAACAGGTGGTGCGGCTGGGCAGGCTGGCCATTGCCAATGGCGCGGACGGACTGGTCTGCAGCCCGAAGGAGATCGCGCCGCTGCGTGCCGCGCTGGGGGGGGAGCCCTTGCTGGTGACGCCGGGGATCCGACCTGCCGGTGCCGCGCTGGGCGATCAGAAGCGTGTGATGACCCCGGCGGAGGCGATGCGGGCCGGGGCCAGCCGCATGGTGATCGGTCGCCCGATCACCGGCGCCGATGATCCGGCTGCCGCCGCGATGGCCATTCTGGAAGAGATCGGCTGATGGCTGTACGCGCAAAGATCTGTGGCCTGAACGATGCCGTGTCGCTGAGGGCAGCGCTTGCCGGCGGTGCGGATGCCATCGGCCTGGTCTTCTATGCCCCGTCACCCCGTGCGGTCAGCCCGGAACAGGCTGCCGCCCTGCTGGCGGAAGTTGGTTCGGTTGCGGACAGGGTTCAGAAGGTCGGGCTGTTCGTCGATCCCGATGACGCCCTGCTGGACGCCGTGCTGGCCCGGGTGCCGCTGGATCTGGTGCAGTTGCACGGATCGGAAACGCCGGAGCGGGTGGCGGAGATCGGCCGCCGCACCGGCCTGCCGGCCATGAAGGCCTTCAAGATTCGCCATGCGGAGGATTTCGGCGCTGTCGGGGATTACGACAGCGCCGCGTCATGGCTGCTGTTCGACGCCAAGGCGCCGGACGATGCGAAAGATGCCCTGCCGGGTGGCAATGGCATGACGTTCGACTGGCGACTGCTGGCGGGGCGCGACTGGGGCCATCCATGGATGCTCTCCGGCGGGCTCGATGCGACGAACGTGGCGGAGGCGATCCGCATCAGCGGCGCACCCTGGGTGGATGTTTCATCCGGTGTCGAGCGCGCCCCCGGCCACAAGGACCCCGCGCGGATCACGGCCTTCCTGCAGGCCGTCCACGCGGTGTGACAGACCTTCTCCCGGCGGTTGCCGGGTTTCAGAAAGAAGCAATTCCATGACTGTGACCAACAATCCCAACAGCTTTCGCAACGGCCCGGACGGGACCGGCCATTTCGGCGACTACGGCGGGCGCTATGTCGCCGAAACGCTGATGCCGCTGATCCTGGAACTGGACGAGGCCTATGAGGCGGCCAAGGCCGACCCCAGCTTTCAGGAGGAACTGGATTACTACCTGCGTGACTACGTCGGGCGTCCCAGCCCGATGTACTACGCTGAACGGCTGACCGAGCATTTCGGCGGCGCGAAGATCTACTTCAAGCGGGACGAGCTGAACCACACCGGCGCGCACAAGATCAACAACTGCATGGGCCAGATCCTGCTGGCCCGGCGGATGGGCAAGCCGCGCATCATCGCGGAGACCGGCGCGGGCCAGCATGGTGTCGCAACCGCGACCGTCGCCGCCCGCTTCGGCCTGCCCTGCCATGTCTACATGGGGTCGGTGGATGTGGAGCGGCAGTCGCCGAACGTGTTCCGCATGAAGCTGCTGGGGGCGGAGGTCGTCCCCGTCACCTCCGGTTCCTCCACCCTGAAGGACGCGATGAACGAGGCGCTGCGGGACTGGGTGACCAATGTCTCCGACACCTTCTACATCATCGGCACGGTGGCGGGACCGCACCCCTATCCGGCCATGGTGCGTGACTTCCAGTCGGTCATCGGCAATGAGGCAAAGCAGCAGATGATGGAGAAGGAAGGGCGCCTGCCCGACCAGATCGTTGCCTGCATCGGCGGCGGCTCCAACGCCATGGGCCTGTTCCATCCGTTCCTGGACGACCCGGACGTGCAGATCGTCGGTGTCGAGGCCGCAGGCCATGGTGTCGACACGGACAAGCACGCCGCCTCCCTGACGGGCGGGCGCCCCGGCGTACTGCATGGCAACAAGACCTATCTGCTGCAGACCGAGGATGGGCAGATCGAGGAAGCGCATTCGATCTCCGCCGGGCTCGACTATCCCGGCATCGGGCCGGAGCATGCCTGGCTGAAGGATGCCGGGCGGGTCGAGTATGTCTCCGCCACGGATCAGGAGGCGCTGGAGATGTTTCAGCTCTGCTCCAGGCTGGAGGGGATCATCCCCGCGCTGGAACCGGCACATGCGCTGGCGCATGTTGCCCGTGTCGCGCCGACCCTGCCGAAGGATCACATCATCCTGATGAACATGTGCGGTCGCGGGGACAAGGACGTCTTCACCGTTGCCGACGCCCTGGGGGTGAAGCTGTGAGCGCGCGTATCACGCGGCGCTTCGCGGCGCTGAAGGAACAGGGCCGGTCCGGCCTTGTCACCTTCGTCATGGGTGGGGATCCTGACTTCGAGACCTCCGCGCGCATCCTCGAGGCCCTGCCGGGTGCCGGTGCCGACGTGATCGAGATCGGCATGCCCTTCACCGACCCGATGGCGGATGGTCCCGCGATCCAGGTCGCGGGTCTGCGGGCACTGGGCAATGGCCAGACCCTGAAGCGGACGCTGGAACTGGTGACCCGGTTCCGCAAGGCCGATCAGGACACGCCGATCGTGCTGATGGGCTATTTCAACCCGGTGCTGAACCATGGCATCGCCGCCTTCGCGGTGGATGCCGCCGCCGCCGGGGTGGATGGCCTGATCATCGTCGATCTGCCGCCGGAGGAGGATGCCGAACTGCTGTCTGCCGCGGCGGCGCAGGACATCTCGCTGATCCGGCTGGCAACACCCACGACGGATGACAAGCGGCTGCCGACCGTGCTGCAGAACACATCCGGCTTTGTCTATTATGTCTCCGTTGCCGGGATCACCGGCGCGGGCCATATGGATACGGTTGCAGTCGCCGCAGCGGTGGAACGGCTGAAGCGCCATACCGATCTGCCGGTCGCAGTCGGTTTCGGCATCAAGACGCCGGAGCAGGCGGCGGCGGTGGCCCGGGTCGCGGACGCTGCAGTGGTTGGTACGGCCATCGTTGATCAGGTGGGCAAGGCCGGTGATGACCGCGATGCGGCGGTGGCCAATGTGGTGGAACTGGTGACAGCCCTTGCCGATGGTGTACGTTCTGCCTGACGGGTGTCTGTCCTGGACATGGATCTAACGGAGGTATCCCCTTGAGCAACAATGGTCCCTATCGGGAGGGCGTTGCCGCATGAGTTGGCTGACCAACCGTGTCCTGCCCAAGATTGGTCTGGGCCGCCGCAAGGATGGCCCGGACAATCTCTGGGAGAAATGCCGCGCCTGCGGGCAGATGGTGTTCCATCGTGACCTTGAGCAGAGCTTCAGGGTCTGCCCGCACTGCGACCACCACATGCGTCTCACCGCGTCCCAGCGGCTGGAGCTTCTGTTCGATGATGGCGTGTTCGAGCGGCTGAAGACGCCGCAACCGCCGATGGATCCGCTGAAGTTCAAGGATTCCCGGCGCTATCCGGACCAGATCAAGGATGCCCGCAGCGCGGCGGAAGCCGACTTCGCGGTGGAGGCCGGTCTGGGCCGCATCGGTGGCCAGTCGGTCGTGGTTGCGGCGCAGAACTTCTTCTTCATGGGCGGCTCCGTTTCCCCGGGCGAAGGGGAGGCGATTGTCGCGGCGGCGGAACGGGCCGTGCAGGAAGATGCGGCCCTGATCGTCTGTGCGGCATCGGGCGGCATGCGGATGCAGGAGGGGATATTGTCCCTGATGCAGATGCCCCGCACCACGGTCGCGATCCAGCGGCTGAAGGAAAAGGGCCTGCCCTACATCAGCGTGCTGACGGATCCGACCACGGGGGGCACGACCGCGTCCTTCGCGATGATCGGGGACGTGGCGATTGCCGAACCGGGCGCGCTTATCGGGTTCGCCGGGCCACGGGTGATCGAACAGACGATTCGGGAGCAGTTGCCGGACGGGTTTCAGCGGGCGGAGTATCTGCTGGAGCACGGCATGGTGGACATGGTGGTGCATCGCCATGAACTGGCGGACACGCTGGGTCGCATCCTTTCGCTGATGCGGGAACCGGTGGTGGCGCCACCTGCGTCCCTGCCGCCGCCGGAGCCTGTGGTGATTCCCGAGCCTGATGCTGACTCCGAACTGATGAACACGGAGCCGGACAGCGCGGAAGATGACGCCGGGGAGGTACCTGAGAAGTCATCGTGAGAACGCCCCTGACCGACGCCGCACTGGACCGGATCACCCGCCTGGGCGCGCGTCGGATGGAACTCGATCTGGAGCGTCTGCCGACACTTCTGGAACGGCTGGGCGCACCGCACCGGCGCTTGCCGCCTGTTGTCCATATCACCGGCACCAACGGCAAGGGTTCGGTCGTTGCCTGCCTGAACGCCATGCTGTCGCGGCAGGGCTTGCGGGTTCAGCGCTATATCTCGCCCTATCTGTCCCGCCCCACGGAGCAGGTGCTGCTGCCTGACGGCGAGATTGCCGATGCGGTCTATGCGCAGGCGCTGACACGGGTCGCCGACGTGAATGACGGCGCCCCGCTCCCCGTCTTCGAGGCCATGACCGCAGCGGCCTTCCTCTGCTTTGCGGAGTCCCCGGCTGACGTGCTGCTGCTGGAATGTGGCATGGGGGGGCGGCTGGACTGCACCAATACCGTGCCGGATGTCTGCGTCAGCGTCATGACCCCGGTTGCCCTGGATCATCAGGCGTTTCTCGGCCCCGACACGACCAGTATCGCGCGGGAGAAGGCGGGTATCTTCCGGGCCGGTGTGCCTGTGGTTGCCAACCCGCAGGACGTTGATGCCATCGCGGTCGCCCATGCGGCCACAAGGGCGCTCGGCTGTCCCCTGCATCTGGCGGGCCGGGACTGGTCCATCGATGGGGAGAGCGGTGCCTACGCAGGTGAGTCGGACCTGGTCCTGCCACGTCCGGGACTGACCGGACAGCACCAGTGGCAGAATGCGGCCCAGGCGGTCGCGGTGATGGAGGTGCTGGCCAGGCGGGCGCCTGCCGTCAGGGCGCCGGACAGCGAGACCGTGGCGGCAATTGCCGACGTCCGGCTGTCTGCGCGTTTCCATCAGGTCCGGCATCCCGACGCGTCCCGCCGGATCTGGGTGGATGGGGGACACAATGTTCACGCGGCCGAGGCGGCTGCGGCGGCGCTGGCCGCCATGCCCTCACAGCCGCTTACCCTGATCGTCGGCATCCTGGACAACCGACCCGTGGCCCCGTTCCTCAGTGCCTTCGCGCACCTCGATCCCACAGTCATCGGTGTCCCGATCCAGCACCAGCCCGTATATGCCGTCGGCACGCCAACCGCCCCCGAAAAGATTGCAGCGATCGCGCGTGATCTCGGTCTGTCGGGAAGGCACGCGCCGGACTGGCAGCAGGCGCTGGAACAGAGCGATCCGCGCCGCCAGGTGCTGATCACGGGATCGTTGTACCTGGTGGGCGAGGTATTGCAGACATTGCCACCCTGCTGAACTACCGTGCCCCGAAAGACAGGAACAAGGACACCCCTATGCTGACCGTGCATCACCTGAACAATTCCCGTTCCCAGCGCATTCTGTGGCTGATGGAGGAACTGGGCCTCGACTACGAACTGAAGAAGTATCAGCGCAACGCCGAAACCAACCTCGCCCCGCCGGAACTGATCGCAGTGCATCCGCTGGGCAAGTCGCCGGTGCTCACCGATGGTGACCAGACCATCATCGAATCCGGCGCGATCATCGACTATGTGATCCGTCGCCATGGCGGCGGCAGGCTGCAACCCGATCCGTCGACCGCCGACTACGACACCTATGTGCAGTGGCTGCAGTACGCGGAAGGCTCGGCCATGCTGCCGCTGATGCTGTTCATGTACGTCGGTCGGCTCGGAGAGGCGGGCGCACCGCTGCATCCGCGCATCGAGAGCGAGATCGCCAATCATGTCGGCTATATCAATCGCCACCTCGAGGGGCGCGAGTTCCTGGTCGGCGACAGCCTGACCGGTGCGGACATCAACCTCAGTTTCGTCGGCGAGATCCTCGGCCCCTTCGGCAAGCGCGGCACGTTCCCCAATGTCGACCGCTGGATCGCCAGCCTGCACAAGCGTCCGGCCTGGCAGACCGCGCTGGAAAAGGGCGGCACCTACGCCTTTGCCTGACCACACGACCCGGTCTTCGGCATGCAGGCCGGAGACCGGGCTCGCGGATCAGGTCCGCGAGCGGCTGGGGGGAAGCATTGCAAACCTGCGCCACCACCCCACGGACGCCGTACCCGGGCTCGACCCGGGTGCCCAGCGTGCCGGGTTGACGTCCGCCAGCAGGCCCTGCGGTCTAGTCCTCGTCTTCCGCGGCCTCGTCGCGGCGGATCATTGTGCCGACGCCATGCTCGGTGAAGGTTTCCAGCAACACCACGTTGGGGATGCGGCCATCCAGAATGGTTGCTGATCCGACGCCATTGCGGATGGCGTCCAGGCAGGTCTCGATCTTCGGGATCATGCCACCCGTAATGACGCCCTGACCGCGCAGCACCAGCACATCGCGCGGGGTCAGCACCTGCACCAGCTTCTTGTCCCTGTCCAGCACCCCGGCCACATCCGTCAGCATGATCAGCTTCGCGGCCGAAAGGGCGGAGGCGATGGCGCCTGCTGCCGAGTCGGCATTGATGTTGAAGGTTTCGCCTTTCTTGCCGACACCGATCGGCGCGATCACGGGGATCACCGAGTCCAGATCGATGGCGTTGAAGATGTCGGGGTTGATGGTGCGCGGCTCTCCCACGAAACCCAGGTCGAGGATCCGTTCGATGTTGGAATCGGGATCGCGGCGTGACCGGTTCAGCTTGCGTGCCTGAATCAGACCACCGTCCTTGCCCGACAGGCCGATGGCCATGCCGCCTTCCTGCTGGATGGCGGTGACGATCTGCTTGTTGATGGAGCCGGAGAGCACCATCTCGACGATATCGACAGTGGCGCGGTCGGTGACCCGCAGGCCGTCGACGAACTCACTCTGGATCTTCAGCCGGTCAAGCATGGCCCCGATCTGCGGGCCGCCGCCGTGAACGATGACTGGATGGATGCCGACCTGCTTCAGCAGCACGATGTTGCGGGCGAATGCCTTGGAAAGCGCTTCGTCGCCCATGGCATGGCCGCCATACTTGACGACAAAGACCTCGCCGGCGAAGCGTTTCAGATACGGCAGGGCTTCCTGCAGCGTCGCGGCCTTCTTCATCAGTTCGTCGTCCACGAACTTCCTCCCAATCGCCTCGAATCGATCCCTGTTATAGCCCGGCGGACTGTTGCGTCGCCAGACGTTCAAGCTCGGCGCGCAGCTCGGCGATGCCGGTGCCCTTCTCGGCGCTGGTCAGGAACTGTTTCGGATAGGCGGCCACGTGCTTCTCCAGGCCCTTCCGCGTTGCCTCGAAGACCCGTTCCTGCTGGGTGGTCTTCAGCTTGTCGGCCTTGGTCAGGATGACCTGAAACACCACCGCCGACTTGTCCAGCATGCTCATGAAATCCTCGTCCGGCGGCTTGATGCCGTGGCGGGAGTCGATCAGCAGGTTGACCCGCGTCAGGTTCGGACGGCCCTGAAGGTAGCGCCGGATCAGCCGGGTCCAGGCCTCGACCGCCGGTTTCGGCGCCTTGGCGAAGCCATAGCCGGGCAGGTCGACAAGCATCAGCCGTCCACCCAGATCGAAGAAGTTCAGTTCCTGTGTCCGGCCCGGCGTGTTCGACGTGCGCGCCAGCGCCTTCCGTCCGGTCAGCGCATTCACCAGGCTGGACTTGCCGACGTTGGAGCGTCCGATGAAGGCCACTTCCGGCATGTCGGGCGGAGGCAGGTGCTCCAGCGCGACCACGCCCTTCAGGAAGGTGCAATCGCCCGCGAAGAGCTTGCGCCCCGCCTCGATATCCGGCTCCGGATCCATCATGCCGCGAGTCCCTTCCGGGCGTCAGGTGCTCTTGGCCGGCTGGTTCTTCCGGTTCGCCATCCGCCGCTTGATCACATACTGCTGCAGGATCGAGAGCAGGTTGTTGGCGGTCCAGTAGATCACCAGACCCGCCGGGAAACGCGCCAGGAAGAAGGTGAACACCAGCGGCAGCATCATCATGATCCGGGCCTGCATCGGGTCCGGCGGTGTCGGGTTCATCTTCTGCAGCAGGAACATGGAGCCACCCATCAGGATCGGCCAGATACCGAGATGCAGCAGGTCCGGGGTATCCCAGGGGATCAGACCAAACAGTTCGAAGATATTGGTGGGATCAGGTGCGGAGAGATCCTGGATCCAGCCATAGAAGGGCGCATGACGCATCTCGATGGTCACGAACAGCACCTTGTAGAGCGCGAAGAACACGGGGATCTGCAACAGGATCGGCACGCAGCCCGAAACCGGATTCACCTTGTTCTTCTTGTAGAGCCCCATCATCTCCTGCTGCATCCGCTGGCGGTCCTCGCCATAGCGTTCGCGGATCTTCACCATTTCCGGCTGCAGTTCCTTCATGGCGTTCATGGAGACGTAGGACTTGTAGGCCAGCGGCAGGAACAGGGTCTTGATGATGATCGTGGTGGCGATGATCGCCAGACCCAGATTGCCCAGCAGGCTGTTGAAGAAGTCGATGGCGATGAACAGCGGCTTGGTCAGGAACGGGAACCAGCCCCAGTCGATGGCATTCTCGAACAGCGGAATCTTCAGTGTCTCGGCATAGCCGTTGATCAGGTCCACTTCCTTGGCGCCGGCAAACAGGCGGTTGGTCAGCGTGACCTCGCTGCCCGAAGCCACCGTGATCGGATCGGCCAGGAAGTCGGTCTGGTACTTGTCGATGCCGCCCACGTAGGTATGGCGGAAGGCCCCTTCGAAGGCGGTTCCCCGGTCGGGGATCAGCATCGTCATCCAGTACTTGTCGGTGAACCCGATCCAGCCTTCCTTGGTCTGCTCCTTGATGTCACCGTCTTCGGCGATGGTGTCGTAGTCGACCTCCATCACCTTGTCCTGCAGGCCGCCCAGCATGCCCTCGTGCAGGATGTAGAAACCGCTGGTCTCCGGCGTGCCATGGCGGCTGATGCGGCCATAGGAATGCATCGTGACCGGCTGGCCGGAATTGTTGCGTACCGTCTGCTGCACCGTGAACATGTAGTTCGGGTCGATCTCGAAACGACGGACGAAGGTCAGGCCCTGGCCATTGTCCCAGGTCAGCGTGACGGGCTGTCCGGGGGCGAGGGTGTCCCCGTCCGCCACCCACGGCGTCTCCGACGTGGGCATGGCCGCGGAACTGCCCAGGGCGTTCAGCCAGCCGAAATCGACGAAGTAGGGATCGGCCGCGTCGCGCGGGTTCAGCAGCTCGATTTCCGGCGATGTCGGATCGGTGGTCTGGCGGTAGTCCGGCAGGGTCAGATCGTCGATCCAGCCGCCGCGCAGGCGGATCGAGCCGTGCAGGCGCGGCGTGTTGATGCGGATACGCTGCTCCGCCCCGATCGCGGTCTCGCGGTTCACGCCTGCCGTCGGCACCGTGCCAGGCAGGCTGGCGCCGGGTGCGGACACCCCGGGTACCGTGCTGGCCGCGCCGGTGCTGCCGGGCGTGCCGACCGCAGGCGACTCGATGGGCGGCGGCGGGGGCGGATCACCCGGGAACAGGGTCTGGAATCCCAGCAGGATCACGACTGACAGCACGATGGCCAGGATCAGATTGCGCTGTTCGGACATGCGGGGGCCTCGACTTCAGGGATCAGGAGCGGCGGGAAAGATGGCTGGAAGGTGCCGTGGTTGCCGCGCTTTTACGCGTTTCCGGCACAGGATCATAGCCATGACCGCCAAGGGGGTGACAACGTGACAGCCGCCGGAGCGCCAGCCAGCTGCCGCGCAGGACGCCGTGACGCTCCAGCGCCTCGATGGCATAGGCGGAGCAGGTGGGCTGAAACCGGCAGTTGGGTCCCAGCCAGGGCGAGATGACGTACTGGTAGAAGCGGATGGGAACTGTCGCGATCCGGCGCAGCATCATGCCGTGCCCTCCCGCAGCAGTTTCAGGCGTTTTAGGGAGTGCAGCAGATCGTCGGTCAGATCGGCGAAGTCTCGTTCCACCGTCGCCGCGCGGGCGATCAGCACATAGTCATTGCCGGGCTGTGCCTGGCGGACAAGCTGATCGGTCGCAAGCGCGCGCAGACGACGCTTGGCCCGGTTGCGCCGGACCGCGTTGCCAACCTTCTTGGATGCTGTGAAACCGATACGGATCGCCATGGCGTTGCCCGTCTCATCGGTGCTCTCCGGACCCACCGGAATGGGGGCAGCCTGCAGCACCAGACCCTTGGCGGCGGTGCGGCGCCCCTTGCGTGCGAGCCTGAGGAAGTCGGCCCGCCGTTTCAAACGACCGACTTCCACGTGGCCGTGCCTCAGGCCGACAGCTTCTTCCGGCCCTTGGAACGACGGCGGCGCAGAATGGTCTGACCGGCCACGGTGGCCTTGCGGGCGCGGAAGCCATGACGGCGGGCGCGCACGAGATTGCTCGGCTGGAATGTACGCTTCACGACAGGCTCTCCTGTACGAACAGAATGGGGACCCGGACACGTGCCGGGGGCAAGAGAAGGGGTGTATATGTGGGCCTCACGGTCAAGTCAACCGCGCCGGGGCTGCAATTCGGCCACAGGCATCCTAGGTTTGATGCTGATCGTTGACCGTTCCATCCCTCTCCCCGTCCCCTTCGCCCATGGAATCCTTCCGAATGGGCAATCCGGCGGGAGAGGGGGGGAACGGCCAGCGGACAGCCATCCCCCCGGCCACGAACAGGAACCATCGCACCATGTCCGACATTCTGGAAACCGACATCTGTGTCATCGGCGGCGGCTCGGGCGGTCTGAGCGTTGCCGCCGGTGCCTCCCAGATGGGGGCACCGACCGTCCTGATCGAGGGCGGGAAGATGGGTGGCGACTGCCTGAACTATGGCTGTGTGCCGTCCAAGGCGCTGCTGGCCGCCAGCCATCACGCGCACGCCTGGACACAGGCCGCACCGTTCGGCATCACGGCCACCGCGCCGAAAGTAGACTTCCCGGCGGTCGCGGATCACGTGCGCCATGTCATCGACGGGATTGCGCCGGTGGACAGCCAGGAACGGTTCGAGGGGCTGGGTGTCACCGTCATCCGCGACTGGGCCCGGTTCATCGACGAGCGCACGGTGGAGGCCGGGGGGCAGCGCATCCGCGCCCGCCGCTTCGTGATCGCCACCGGCTCCTCCGCCGTCGCACCGCCGATCCCGGGGCTGGATGCGGTTCACTATCTGACCAATGAGACCATCTTCGACAACCGGGAGCAGCCGGAGCACCTGCTGATCATCGGCGGTGGCCCCATCGGGCTGGAAATGGCGCAGGCGCACCGCAGGCTCGGGTCGCGGGTCACGGTGCTGGAGGCCTTTCGCGCCTTCGGCAAGGATGACCCGGAGCTGACGGCCATCGCGCTGCGCCGCATTCGCGACGATGGCGTCGACATTCGCGAAGGCGTGAAGATCGAGGCCGTGGAGCCTGGCCCCGTCATCGTGCTGGAGGGGGGCGAGAGGATCGCGGGCAGTCATCTGCTGGTCGCGGCGGGCCGGAAGGCGAATGTGGAGCGTCTGAACCTGGACGCGGCCGGGATCGAACATTCGGGCAAGGGCATTCAGGTCGATGCCCGGCTGCGCAGCACCAACCGCCGGGTCTATGCCATCGGCGATGTGGCGGGCGGGCTGCAGTTCACCCATGTCGCGGGATATCACGCCGGAATCGTCATTCGCAACATTCTGTTCCGCCTGCCCGCGAAGGCGAAGACGGATGCGGTGCCCTGGGTCACCTATACCGATCCCGAACTGGCCTGGGTCGGCGCGCAGGAGGATCAGGCGCGGGAGGCGAACGGGGAGATCAATATCCTGCGCTGGCCCTTCGCGGAGAACGACCGTGCCTCCGCCGAGCGGCAGGGATCAGGCTTCGTCAAGGTGATCACGACGAGGAAGGGCCGGATTCTCGGCGCCGGGATCGTTGGTGCCCATGCCGGCGAACTGATCGGTCTCTGGGCGCTCGCCGTGTCGAAGGGGCTGAAGATCGGTGACATCGCGGGCACCATCCTGCCCTATCCGACGCTGGGTGAGGTCTCCAAGCGGGCCGCCGGACAGTATTTCACCCCGAAACTGTTCACGGCCCGGACTCGCAAGATCGTGCAGTTCCTCGCGAAGTTCGGCTGAGATAGCCGGGCCTCAGCTACCCTCGGCCCAGGGTTTCAGGGCCATCCAGGCGACGCGATGGCAGGGGGTCGGGATGCCCAGCCGCTCGCCCTCGCGGACGATGTAGCCGGAGAACCAGTCGAGTTCCAGGCGCGCGCCGCGTTCGCGGTCGAACTGCATGGAGGTCTCCACCTCCGGGTCGCGTTTCAGGCCGTCGGCCCAGTGCTGGTCCACCAGCCCCTCCGACATGCCGGCGCCCTTGGCCTGGCCGACGGCGAAGGCTTCCTGCATCAGTTCGCGATAGAGCTGCCAGCTTTCCGGGCAGGACCTGACCTTGCCCAGACGGGCGCGCACCAGGGTGCTGACGGCGGCGTAGGACCCGACCATGACGAACTTGCGCCACAGGCACTCCAGCGTGTTCTCGGCCAGCAGCGCCCAGACTCCCGCCTCTTCCAGCCGGTCGCGGAAGCCGGTGATGGCGGCATCCTGCACATTGTCCAGCCGCCCGAACTCCAGCCGGTCGATGCTGGCGATCTGGCGGACATGGCCCGGTGCCACGACCTGCGCCGGCAGCAGCGACTGCGCGCCCCAGACGTGGTCCGCGCCGTAGAGTTCGGCCAGCAGTTCCTCCGTATAGACCCCGTTCTGCAGCGACAGCACATGTGTTTCCGGCCCGATCAGCGGGGCCATGGCCCGGGCCGCGTCGTCGACGTCGTAGAGCTTGGTGGCGAAGATGATGACATCCACCGGACCGACCGCTGACGGATCCGTGGTGGCGCTGACATCGGGCAGATGCAGCGTCTCCTCCATCATGTCCACGGTCAGGCCGTTCTGTTGCAGCGCACCGACCGTGCGCTCCCGCGCGATATAGGTCACATCGGCACCCATGCGCTGCAGCCGGGCACCGTAGTAGCAGCCCAGCGCACCGGCCCCCATCACCGCGATCCGCATGGCTCAGGCGCTCTTCTGGAACAGTTCGCGGCCAATCAGCATCCGCCGGATTTCCGAGGTCCCGGCACCGATCTCGTAGAGCTTGGCGTCGCGCAGGAAGCGCCCGGTGGGATATTCGTTGATGTAGCCATTGCCACCCAGCGCCTGGATCGCCTCCAGCGCCATCCAGGTCGCCTTCTCCGCCGCGTAGAGAATGCAGCCGGCGGCGTCATAGCGCGTGACCTCCCCCCGGTCGCAGGCCCCGGCCACCGAATAGACGTAGGCGCGGCAGGCGTTCATGGTGGTGTACATGTCGGCGATCTTGCCCTGCATCAGCTGGAACTCGCCGATGGGGGTGCCGAACTGCTTGCGGTCGTGCACATAGGGCATCACCACATCCATGCAGGCCTGCATGATGCCCAGCGGTCCGCCCGCCAGCACGGCGCGTTCATAGTCCAGACCGGACATCAGCACCCGTGCGCCCTGACCCAGCCCGCCGAGGATATTCTCCTCCGGCACCTCGCAGTCCTCGAACACCAGCTCCCCGGTGTCGGAACCGCGCATGCCCAGCTTGTCGAGCTTCTGCGCCGTGGAGAATCCCTTCATCCCCTTCTCGATGATGAAGGCGGTGATGCCGCGCGGACCGGCATCCGGATCGGTCTTGCCGTAGACCACCAGCGTGTCGGCGGTCGGGCCGTTGGTGATCCAGAACTTGTTGCCGTTCAGGACGTAACGGTCGCCCTTCTTCTCCGCCCTGAGCTTCAGGCTGACCACATCCGATCCCGCACCGGGCTCCGACATGGCAAGCGCGCCCAGATGCTCGCCGGAGACCAGCTTGGGCAGGTACTTCTGCCGCTGGGCCTCCGTGCCGTTCAGGCGGATCTGGTTGACGCAGAGATTGGAATGCGCGCCATAGGACAGGCCGACCGAGCCGGAGGCGCGACTGATCTCCTCCATGGCGATCACATGTTCCAGGTATCCCAGACCACTGCCGCCGTATTCCTCCTCCACCGTCATGCCCAGCAGGCCAAGCTCGCCCATCTCCGGCCAGAGGTCGCGGGGGAATTCGTTGTCACGGTCGATGTCGGCGGCGCGCGGCGCGATCCGGTCGGCGGAAAAGCCGGAAACCGTGTCGCGGATCATGTCCGCCGTCTCGCCGAGGTGGAAGTTCAGGCTGGGGAACTGGTTCGGGATCATGACCCTTGCTCCGGGATCGTTGAATGGCGGTGACTACATAACGCGGCGGCAGGCAGCTTGTCACGGGATGAGGGGGTGTCTCTTGCTGCCTGTTCCATCCAAACCTCTCAGCTCTCTGCCAGCAGGATCAGCAGGATTGCGCAGACGATGAGCAGGATGCCCGCGACCTCGATCTTCTGCACCTTCTCGCGGAACCAGAACGCCCCGGCGATGAAGGTGAAGACCAGTTCCACCTGGCCCAGCGCGCGCACATAGGCGGCGTTCTGCAGGGTGAAGGCGGTGAACCAGCAGACCGAACAGGCCATGCCGACCAGCCCGACGGGGGCCGCGCGCCGCCATTCCTTCAGCACCCGGCCCAGTTCGGGACGGTCGAAGACCAGGAACCATGCGCCCATCATCACCGTCTGCATCGCCAGCGAGATGGCCAGGGCATAGGCGGCGGCCATGATGAACTCCGGCCCGTCCAGCGCCAGGGCGGCACCGCGATAGAAGACGACGGACGCGCCCAGCAGCATGGCGCTCAACAGCCCGATCAGCGTTGCCTTCTCCCCCATGCCGCGCCAGAGACCACCGAGAGTCAGCCGGGTCTCGGTCAGCGACAGCAGCACCGTGCCTGCCGCGCCGACGCCGATCGCGACGGCTGCCAGCGGCCCCACCGTGTCCCCCAGCAGGATCGCGCCAAGAATGGCGATCAGCACCACCTCCAGCTTCGAGAAGGTCGTGCCGACGGCAAAGCTGCGGAAGGAGAACATCCAGAGCAGCGTCACCGTGAACAGGATCTGCGCCAGCCCGCCCAGCGCGCAATAGAGCAGGAACAGCCCGTTCGGCTGCGGCAGGTCGAAACCGCCGATGTCATGCAGGCCCCATACATAAAGGAGCGCCAGGGGCAGGGCGTAGATGAAGCGCGAATAGGCGGCACCCGCCGTGGACAGCCTGCCCTTGATCGCCTTCTGCAGCGCGGAGCGGAGGTTCTGCAGGAAGGCGGCGGCAATGGTGACGGGTATCCACAGGGCGAGCATGTCCGGTCCTCAACTGTGCAGGGCCGCATCGACCGCCTGCATGAAGGGGTCGTATACACCGATTTCCCTCAGATGCGCCGCCGTCTCGCGCACGTAGTCGGGATTGCGGCCGCTGTGGCCGACCGCGCCGCGTACCGTCGTTACCGCCGTCTCCAGATCCAGCCGCCCGGCGTATTGCGGATTGGCACGGTCCACCGTGTAGGTCAGGGCGGTCACCGGACGACCGTCGGCCAGTCTCAGCTTCACGTCCGTGGCGAGGTAGACCGGTGTCACCCGTTCCCGCGCATCCAGATAGTCGCGGACTTCCCGGGCCTGCGCGGCGGCGACCCGATAGGCGATGCCAACGCAGGCCCCGCCCCGGTCCAGCCCCATCACGAGGCCCGGACTGGCCTGACTGCCGCGATGGTGCCACGACCAGACACAGAGACGGCGGTGCCGTCCCCGCAGCAGCGCCCGCTGCCGGTCCAGATGGTCGAAGCCGGGCCGCCACATCAGGCTGCCATAGCCGAAGACCCAGAGGTCATCGTCGTGAAACCGCTCAGACAAGTGTGCCTCCCGACAGGGCATGGTGGCAGACCTTCTTGGCGACCGTGGGCAGGGCCAGCCGGTCGAGCTGGTCCGGCGGACACCAGATGTCGTCCGCACTGTCGAAGCCGTGGCCGTTGCGCACGGATCCGACCCAGACCTGCATCTCGAAATGGAAATGCGTGAAGGTATGGCGCGCACCGCCGTTGAGCGGTGTCCAGTCCGCGGTCACCGGGGCCTGTTCCCGTGCGGCACGGGCTTCCCATGCCTCGCCGTCGCGCCATTCGGTCGATGGCGGCATCATCATGCCGCCCAGCAGTCCCTTGTCGGGGCGACGCTGAAACAGCACGGCACCGTCGTCGGCCCGCGTCAGCCAGAAGAAGACGGCGTGCCGCGTCGGCTTTGCCTTCTTCGGTGCCTTGCGCGGCAGGTCCGCGGCAATGCCGCGCTCCCGCGCGACACATTCGCCGGCGATGGGGCAGCGCCCGCAGGCCGGGCTGCGCGGTGTGCAGATCGTGGCCCCGAGATCCATCAGTGCCTGCGCCATGTCGCCGGGGCGTGTCGGGGCGATCAGTCTCGCGGCGAGACGCTTCAGTTCCGGTTTCACACCCGGCATGGCCTCTTCCACCGCGAACAGGCGCGCGCTCACCCGCTCGATATTGCCATCCACCGGCATGGTCGGCTGATCGAAGGCAATGGCGGCGATGGCGGCGGCGGTATAGGGGCCGATACCGGGCAGGCCGAGCAGTCCGGCCTCCGTCTCCGGGAACCACCCGGCATGATCCTGCACCACGGCCCGGGCGCATTTCAGCAGGTTGCGCGCCCGGCTGTAGTAGCCCAGGCCCTGCCAGGCATGCATCACCGCGTCCTGATCGGCATTGGCCAGATCGGCGACGGTGGGCCAGCGGCTCAGGAAATGCTCGAAATACCGGATCACGGTCTGCACGGTGGTCTGCTGCAGCATGATCTCGCTCAGCCAGACGTGGTACGGGTCCGGTCGCACGCCAGGATCGGCGCGCCAGGGCAGGTGGCGACGGTGGCTGTCGTAGTGGGCCAGCAGGTCGGCTATGATGCGACGTGTATCAGGCATGGCTCCGGGAGGGGCAGGTGACAGCGAAGCGACCGGCGGCGGGCACCGACAGCACGGCAGCAGCATTAGGCAGTGGACCACGCCGAGGCAAGGGCGGCTTCCGCCGGGCGGGCGAGGATGTGGCCGCTATCCTGTCGCCGACCTTCCGCAAACGTGGCTTCGCGCAGACCGACATCGTGCTGCGCTGGCCGGAGATCGTCGGTGCCGCGCTGGCCGACCAGTGCCGGCCGGAGCGGCTGAACTGGCCCCGCGTGGTGGAGGGGCAGGAACGCGCCGCCGCCGCTGACGGCGCGTTGCTGCACCTCAGTGTCGCGCCGGGCTGGGCCACGGAGATCCAGCATCTGGAGCCGCTGCTGATCGAGCGGGTGAACCGTTTCTTCGGCTGGCGGGCGGTGACCGGGATCCGCCTGCGCCAGGTCGCGATCCAGCCAAGGCAGCAGAAACCGGCGCGCAACCTGCGTCCCCTGACCGAATCGGAGCGTGTGGAACTGGATCGCGTGACCGCCGGAATCACGGACCCGGAAACCCGCAAGGCCCTGCACCGGCTGGGGGCGGCGATCTTCGGCGCGGGTGAAGACACCGGGAAGTGACTGACTCCGATCACAAATCGTCATGATCTGGCCCTATTCTGCACCAAGCTGTCGGGTTGGCAGTCTCCGTCTTTTTCGGATTGAGGCTGTGTGCGGGCGGCAGTATGATTTCACAACATGTAGTGGGTAAGAACAGGCAATGACACTAAACAAGATTCAAGACACGGGCCGTGACCGGAATGTTTCGCGCCGCAGCGTGCTGGTGAGCGGGGGCATCGCGACCGGGCTGGCCATGAGTGGCCTTCTGGTCCCTGGCGTCGCGCGGGCAGCGGACTATGCCAAGGGTGACATGGTTCTGGGCGACCCCGAGGCACCGGTGGAGGTGATCGAATATGCCTCCATGACCTGCCCGCATTGCCGCCGGTTTCACGAGGAGATCTATCCGAAGCTGAAGAAGGAATTCATCGAAACGGGCAAGGTCCGCTTCGTGTTCCGTGAATTTCCCCTGGACCGCTATGCGCTGCAGGCCTCGATGCTGGCGCGTTGTGGCGGGGAGCAGAAGTTCTTCGGTTTCATCGATCAGCTCTTCCAGCAGCAGCCGAACTGGACCAGCGCCAGCGACCCGGCCGCAGCCCTGCGCCAGATCGGCTTGCTCGGTGGGGTTTCGTCGGAGGCGTTCGACGCCTGCATGGCTGATGAGTCGCTGGTGGACATGCTGCTGGCCACGCGGCTGGACGGTCACCAGCGCATGAAGGTGAGCGGCACGCCCAGTGTCTATGTCAATGGCGAGAAGTTCGAAGGGGGCCTGGATTTCGAGGCGCTGTCGGACCGGATCGAGAGCGCCCTCTAGGGCCAGGACAGGGGTGGCGCGGCACCAGTGCAGTTCAACAAGCTTCGGCTGACCGGTTTCAAGTCCTTCGTCGAACCGACGGAACTGACCATCGCCCCCGGCATGACCGGGGTGGTGGGACCGAACGGCTGCGGCAAGTCGAACCTGGTCGAGGCGCTGCGCTGGGTGATGGGTGAGACCTCGCCCAAGAACATGCGCGGCGGGGAGATGGATGACGTCATCTTCGCCGGTTCCGCCACCCGGCCTGCCCGCAATCATGCCGAAGTTCAGCTGACGCTTGAGAACCCGGCCGGAAGCCCGGTTCCCGCCGCCTACAGCGAGGCGCCGGAGATCACGGTCAGCCGCAAGATCACCCGTGAATCCGGCTCCGACTACAAGCTGAACGGCGGCCATGTGCGGGCACGGGACGTGCAGTTGCTGTTCGCTGATCTGGCGACCGGTGCCCGCTCCACCGCCATCGTCAGCCAGGGGCGCGTCGGTGCCCTGATCGGCGCGAAACCGTCGGAGCGTCGCCTGCTGCTGGAGGAAGCGGCTGGAATCACCGGCCTGCATTCGCGCCGCCATGAGGCCGAATTGCGCCTGCGCGGGGCGGAAACCAACCTGGAACGGCTGGACGATGTGACCGGACAGCTCGACACGCAGCTTGCGGCGCTGAAACGGCAGGCGCGGCAGGCCAGCCGCTACCGCAACCTGTCGGACCAGATCCGTCGCACGGAGGCGATCATCCACCATCTGCGCTACTCGGCGGCGCTGGAGGCACTGAACCGCGCCCGCAACGTGAAGGACGAGGCCGAGGCCGCGGTGACGGAAGCCACCCGCGCGGCGGCGGCGGCAAGCACCCTGCAGGCCGATGCCATGGCCCGCATCGAGCCGCTGCGCAAGGCGGAGGCGGAAGCGGCGGCAGCCCTGCAGCGGCTGCTGGTGGCCCGTGAATCGCTGGATCAGGAAGAGGCACGGGTCCGGCAGACGATCACGGAGCTGAAGGAACGGCTGGTCCAGTTCGACCGCGATCTGGAACGTGAAACACGTCGCCAGGCGGAGGCCGCGGAACGGGTCCAGGCACTGGCCGGCGAGACCGCCAGGCTGGACGAGGCGTCTGCCGGTCAGGATGATCTGAAACAGGCTGCCGAGCAGGATGTGGCCGCCCGCAAGTCGGTGCTGGCGGAGGCCGAGGCTGCGCTGTCCGCCGCGACCGAACAGTTGGCCGACCTGCGCGCCCGTCGTCAGGCGCTCAGCCGCCGGGTCTCGGAGGAAACCACCCGGCGGGACGAGTTGCAGCGCCGGACGCGGGCTGCCGAACAGGACATGACCCGGACCGGCGACCAGGGGCTGGCCGACCGCATTGCCGCCGCCGAGGCGCAGGAGGCAGCGGCGCGACAGGTGATCGAAGGCATCGCCGACGAGATCGCGAAGGCGGAACAGGCGCGGGCGACGGCGGAGGAGGAACTGACGGCCGCGATCGAGGCGGAACGCGGCGCGAAGTCGACGCTCTCCGCCCTGGAGACAGAGCTGAACACGCTGACGCGGCTGCTGGCGCGTGATGCAAGGACGACGCACAGGCCGGTGCTCGATCAGGTGCAGGTGACGCCGGGGTTCGAGACCGCGTTCGCTGCCGCGCTGGGGGATGGTGCCCAGGCGGCGCTTGAAACCGATGCACCCGCACACTGGCTGACCGTCGAACCGGCGGACCTCGCCGGGGCCCTTCCCGATGGCGTGGAGCCGCTTTCGGCCCATGTCACGGGTCCCGCCGCGCTGGCGCGACGGCTGAATGCCGTGGGCGTCGTGGCGGATCGCGACACCGGGGACCGGGTCGCCGCCACGCTGAAACCCGGACAGCGGCTGGTGTCGCGCAAGGGCGATTTCTGGCGCTGGGACGGCTTCGTCCGTCGCGCGGGCAAGCATGCGGCGGGCGCGATCCGGCTGGAACAGCAGAACCGGCTGAAGACCGTGCAGGGCCAGGTTGAACCGGCCCGCAGGCAGATGCAGGAACTGGAACAGGCGGTCGCGAAGGCGCGGGAGTCCGTGGCCCGTGTGATCGGGGCGGAACGGTCCAGCCGGGCACGCCGCGCGGAGGCTGAACAGCAGATCGCGAAGGCGGGTCAGGCCCTGTCCGCCATGCGTCGCCAGGCAGATGGCGAGCGGCAGAAGCGGGAACGGCTCGCGGCGGCACTGGAGAGTCTGCGCCGCGATGGTGCAGCGGCGGCGGAGGCTGTCGAGGGACTGACGCGCGAGTTCGCGACGCTGCCCCAGACCGACAGCGCGGAACAGGCGCAGGCGACGGCGCGGCAGGCCGTGGAGACGGCGCGCACCGGGCTGGATACCGCACGACAGGCGCAGGAGCGACTGGAACGCGAACGGCGCTTCCGCCAGCGGCGGCGGGAAGAGATCACTCGCGAAACCGCCGACTGGACCAACCGCGCCACGGAGGCGGGCACGGCGGTTGCCGAACTCGGCGAACGCCAGTCCGCTGCACGGCAGGCGCTGGAGGACATTGCCCGCCGTCCCGACACGATCACCACGCAGCGTGCCGATCTGGTGGAACGGATCGGGCAGGCGGAGGCCGCGCGCGCCGCAGCCGTGAAACGCCTGTCGGAGGCGGAGGGGCTGCTGTCCGAGGCCGACCGGGAACTGCGTACCATCCAGACGGCGCTTCAGACCGCGCGGGAAGACCATGTCCGCAAGGAAGGCGCGGTCGAGATGGGACAGGCGGAGCTGCAGCGGCTGACCCGCGAGATCCGGGACTCCATGGAGTGCCCGCCGGGCAAGGTGCTGGAGGCTGGCGGACTGGAAGAGGATGCCGAACTGCCGCAGCTTTCCGATGCGGAACGCAGCCATGAGCGGCTGAAACGCGAGCGGGAGAATATGGGGCCGGTCAACCTGCGGGCCGAGATCGAGGCGCAGGAGGTCGAGGAGAAGATCGAGACCCTGACCAGCGAACGCACCGATCTGGAAGCCGCGATCCAGCGGCTGCGTCAGGGGATCAGTGCCATCAACCGCGAGGCGCGGGCGCGCCTGCTGGAAGCCTTCGAGACCGTCAACGGCCACTTCACCGTGCTGTTCAAACGGGTCTTCGGCGGCGGCGAGGCGCGGCTGGCACTGACGGAGGCGGAGGACCCGCTGCAGGCCGGTCTGGAGATCATGGCCAGCCCGCCGGGCAAGCGGATGCAGATCTTGACCCTGTTGTCCGGTGGCGAACAGGCTCTGACCGCCACGGCGCTGCTGTTCGCCGTGTTCCTGACCAATCCTGCCCCGATCTGCGTGCTGGACGAGATCGATGCGCCGCTGGACGACGCCAATGTGGAACGGCTGATGCTGTTGCTGGAGGATCTCGCCGGTCGCGGTGGCACCCGGTTCCTGGTGATCACCCACAACCCGATCACCATGGCCCGGATGGACCGGCTGTTCGGCGTCACGATGGCGGAGCGCGGTGTCAGCCAGCTTGTCTCCGTCGACCTCGCCGAAGCCGCCGCCCTGCGCGAGAGCGCCTGATCGGGTCGAAGGCCTGGGACCACCCTGAAGTACCGGGCATTTCACCCAACAGCACGTGCCTGCCGCCGCTACTCCGCCGCCGTTGCGACTTCCTGCTCGGCGGCCAGCATCTCTGCGACGATGCGGCGGTAGTGATTGGCACCGGCGTCGATGGCGACGCGGACCGGCGGGCGGTCGCGGGGCTGCAGTTCCTTGCGCTGGACGGCTTCCAGGATTGCCTTGTCCTCCGCGAAGGCCTTGCGCAGCAGGTCGCTGATCCGTTCCCCCGCCGTCGGGTCATCTACCGCCGTGTTGCGCAGGTGCATCCAGCGGTCGATGGTCCGGGTGGCATTGACCGGAGTCATGAAATGCAGCGCATGGATCTGGATGCCTTCGCCGCGCCGCTCCTCCGGCAGGGCCAGAGCCGTATCGGCGCTGCCAAAGTCGATGGCGGCAATGCAGGGGGCATGCAGATAGTAGTAGTGCCAGCGGTCCACATTGCCGCTGAAACCGCCATAGGCCTGGAAGAACCCGATGGGCGCGCTGTCGCGGATCCAGCGTGAGATCTCGACCATCTGGCCATGGCGCCGCGCCCGCACCGGCACGTCCTCACTGTCGGGATTGCCGAGGGTCGTGGGGTGGACGAAGCTGACGTGGGCCGGGTCGCAGAGGTTGTCGGCGACGTTCAGGTAGTTGCTTTCGAACGCCAGTGCTTCCCCCTGGTGCGCCGCCCAGCCGGGATCGGTGAACTCCGGCATGTCGAAGACCAGCGACGTGTCCGCCGCATCCTCCGCGCCCATCCAGATCCAGACGATGCCGTGCCGTTCGTGGGTAGGATAGCGCCTGACCCAGGCCTGTGGCGGAATGCTGCGCTGTCCCGGCACCCGGACGCAGTGCCCGTCGGTCCCGAAGGTGAGACCGTGATAGCCGCACTGCACCTGATCGCCGATCCGCTTGCCCATGGACAGCGGCAGGGCGCGATGCGGGCAGCGATCCTCCAGCGCCACGACCGTGCCATCGCTGGCGCGATAGAGCACGATCTCTTCCTCCAGGATCGTCGCGGTGGTGAAACCCTCACCGAACTCCGACGCGAAGCCCGCCACGTACCAGTGGTTCCGGATGTATTCCATGCTCGCCTCCTGGCCGTCTCAGGTGGCCAACCTGTCGTGTCTCATCCTGCAGCATCAGCAGCGCCGCATCCAGCAGACCAGCGGCACGCATCTGTTCTGCCTGCGCCATGCCCCGCTCCAGCGCCTGTCTCACGTCGTCTGCCGCCAGCCTGCCGACATCGACCGTGACCAGCCGCGCGCCGAGGTCGCTGTCCGGGTCGAGATCGGTTGCCGGGCGGCGTTTCACGTTCGGATGGGGGCCGGTATCGACGGCATTGGCGATCAGCGTCGCCGCCACATCGGCCATGGCCGCGTTGCGCGCGAAGACCGTCACATTGTCCGCGACGCCCAGTGACAGGGAGCGCCCGTGACGGCTGCTGCTGGCGATGCCGCCAATCCCGTCATCCGCGCCTATCAGCACCCGGTCGATGATGCGCAACCGTGGCGGCGGTCCGGCAATGCCGCTGACGCAGGACTGGCCCGCCGCCAGCCAGAGCGCGATGTCGCCACCGTTGTTGACGTGCAGGCGGTCGAGGTTGGGCGCAGCGGCCAGGATCGCGGCCAGCATCTCGTCCGCGACCGATCCGGCCACCGCTGCCATGGGGGTGACGAATGTCCGTGCATGCGGCGTGACGGCGACGGCCATCCGTCTGGCGACGGGACCGGCCAGCGCAATCCCGGTCTCGGGGCAGGGTCGGCGCATGGCGGGCAGTTCCTCCACCAGCACCGCCAGCACATCGCGAAACCGTTCCTCCGCCGCCCGCCAGGTCGCGCGAACCGCCGGGGCAGGGCCGTCTGCGTCGATCAGCAGGTCAATGGGACCGTGCTGCAGGTGCAGCCGCCTGCCATCGGGCAGCAGGGCAACCTGTGGACCCGGTGCCATCAGTCGTCCCGCTTGCGCTGTCCGGCTGGCCAGGGATTGCCCTGTCTGTGCGCCACCCGGCGCTGGCCGTCCCTGCCCAGCACCTCCGAGAGGTTCTGCACATGGTCGCCGTGACCGCCGAGAGCCAGATAGTCGGCCCGCGACATGGTGAACTCGATCGGTGCCACGATGGCGGGCGTCGGGACATAGCCAAAGGAATTGCTGGGCATCCGGCTGACATCCGCCATGACGGTGATGCCGCCGCCGGGCCAGCGATAGACCGGTGCACCGCCGCAGGTCACATTGGTGACCGCCTCGGCGACGGATCGGGTCAGCCGCACCGGGTTGCGCGTGACACCGGCCCGCAGCGACCCCCCTGCTCCGCCCATGAACAGCACCGAACAGAGTGCGGGCTCACAGTTCTCCGCGATCAGGTCGACGGAGGGACGCAGGCTGTCCGGCAGGTCGTGCTCCACCGGGACCAGATCGTCGTCGAGGACGTAGTAACCGAACTGCTCCCCGGTCGTGGAGACCATCATCATGGTCAGGCCGGGCCGTGCCTTCTTCGGATCCCAGGCCCCCAGAATGGTCAGCGGGTCGGAGACATTGGTACCGCCCCAGCCGGTGCCCGGCTCCGCGACCTGGAAATAGCGGCCCGGTGTGGAACGGCGGCCCTTGATGCGAATCCCCGTGTCGGGCCAGTCGAGCACCTTGCCGGCCTGATGCTCGGAGACGACGCCGGTGATGTGGTCATCCACCACCACCACCTCATCCACCAGCCCCTGCCACTGGGTGGCGAACATGCCGATGGTCGCCGACCCGCAGCCGACCCGCATCCGGTTCTCCGCCGTGCCGTTGACGATCGGGGGCTGCCCCGCCTGCACGGTGATCTCCACGCCGTCATCCACGGTCATGTCCACGGCCTTGCCGTTGCACAGGTCCATCAGGGTGGCGCAGGTGATACGGCCTTCCTTCTTGCCGCCGCCGGTCAGGTGATGCACCCCGCCCAGCGACAGCATCTGGGAGCCATATTCGCCCGTGGTGACATGGCCGACAGGCTCCCCGTCCACGCGGACCAGATTGCGTTCCGGGCCGAGGTGGCGGTCGGTGTCGATCTTCACCTTGGCACCGCAATAGCTGAAGATGCCCTCCGTCACGATGGTCACCATGTCGATGCCCTCGACATCCTGGCTGACGATGAAGGGGGCCGGCTTGTAGTCGGGGTAGGTCGTGCCCGCGCCGACCGCCGTGATGAAGCTGTCGCCGGGGCGGACCAGTTCGCCGTCCCAGTCCTCCGCGCCCTCCAGGAACGGCACCAGCCGCCCCTCCGCGTCCCGGACCCGCTGCACCACGGTCAGCGGATCAACCCGGATCAGCTCACCATCCTCCACCGCATAGCGGTCACAGGCCCCGGAGCGTCCCTCCGCGATGAAACACATGACCGGACAGGCATCACAGCGGATCTTCCCGTCCTTGCGCACCACGTCAGTCATTGCATGTCTCCGTTGCCTTTGCCGGCAGGGTCCGGTCGGGTCCGGTCGCCCAGCTCTTCTCCTTCCCCCTTGATGGGGGAAGGTCGGGAAGGGGGTGAAGGTGCCGCAAGGCACCAACCCGGCGCTCACTCCGCGTCGGGCCTTGCCAAGCTGATCGCGGTCGTACAGGCGTGTGATATCCGGGCAAGCACGCCGTCGGGATTCTGCAACACGTCGTTGTTCCAGAATCGAATGACGACAAAGCCCCGATCCTTGAGCCATCGGGTTCGGTGTTCGTCTGCATCCGCCTGCCGGGCATGCTGACCCCCATCGACCTCGATGATGATCCGTAGCTCGAGACAGCAGAAGTCGGCGATGTAGCGGCCAATGGGAACCTGGCGGCGGAACCTGACGCTGGCGATCTGGCGTCGGCGAAGGACCTGCCAGAGTTTCCGTTCCGCAGGCGTTGGGTTCTTGCGCAGGTTTCGGGCGCGCTGGATTGACATGACAGGGTGCCTTTCCTGCGGCGCCTGGGCTTCCCCCCCTCCTCGGTCCTCCCCCGCCAGGGGGGAGGAGGAAGATTGTCATGCACCGACCGAGTTGAATGCGCGATCCGCTTCATGCCTGTGCGGCCCGGATGGCGGTGAGGATGCGGTCGGGGGTGGCCGGGGTGGTGGTCACGACGGCGCCGGTGGCGTCGCGGATGGCGTTCAGGATGGCCGGGGCTGTCGGTATCAGCACGTGTTCGCCCAGTCCCTTGGCACCATAGGGGCCTTCGGCATCCGGAACCTCGATGATGATCGATTCGATCTCCGGCACGTCGCCGATGGTCGGGATCAGATAGTCGTGCAGGTTCTCCGTCCGACCGGGCTGATAGTCCTCCATCAGCGCCATGCCGATTCCCTGTGCGATCCCGCCCTCGATCTGACCCTGGACAAGCTGGGGATTGATGGCGCGCCCGACATCGTGGGCCGCCGTGATGTGGCGCAGCTTCACGGTGCCGAGCTCCCGGTCCACTTCCAGTTCCACCATCTGCGCGCCGTAGCCGTAGAGCGCATAGGGCTCCCCCTGACCGTTCCCGTCCAGCGCCGCCGTCGGCGGATCGTAGGTTTCCGCCACCCGGAGCACGAACCCGTCCGCATCCGCCGCCATGACCGCCGGGTCGACCTGTCGCTCGGCACCACCGTCGCGCAGCACGACCTTGCCATGGTCCAGGGAAATCTCTGCCGCGTCGCTGACATTGCCCTGGCGCAGCAGTGCCTCCCGCAGGGCCAGACCGGCCAGCATCGCCGCCTTGCCGGAAACGAAGGTCTGGCGGGAGGCGGAGGTCTTGCCGGCGTCCGGCGTGACATCGGAATTGCCGATGAACAGGTCCACGGCCGAGGTCGGCACCCCCAGCGCCTCGGCGAAGATCTGGGTGATGACGGTATTCGAGCCCTGGCCGATATCGACGGCACCCTGATGCAGCCGCACCCGACCGTCCGCCATCAGCCCGGCCTTGATGGTGGAGGGATTGGGCAGGGAGGTATTGCCGCAGCCGTACCAGCAGGTGCCAAGGCCGACACCGCGCCGGACCGGAGAGTCCGGATTGTCCCCGTTCCATTGCGCCGCCGCCGCGCGCGCCTGCGCCCATGGTTCCTGCAGGGCGGAGAGGCAGGCATGGATGCCGACACCGGTCCGGAAGCTCTGGCCGGTGACGGTCGGCTGGCCGTCCCGCAGGGTGTTTCTCAACCGGAATTCGAGTCTGTCGATGCCGCAGGCATCCGCCAGCCTGTCGAACAGGGTCTCCTGCGCGATTGCCGCCTGCGGCACGCCAAAGCCCCGGAACGCGCCGGAGACCGGGCCATTGGTATGCAGCGCGACGGCGCGCGCGCGATAGGCGGGGGTGCTGTAGGGGCCGGAGGCATGCACGGGCACCCGGTTGGCGACTGTCGGTCCCCAGGAGGCATAGGCCCCGGTATCGAAGTCCCCGTCGAAGCGCAGCCCCGTCAGCTTCCCCTCCGCATCCGCGCCGATACTCACCTGCATGCGGGCCGGATGGCGCTTGGTGGTGGAACGCATGGATTCCGGGCGCGTGTAGCAGATGCGGCAGGGCTTGCCCGTGATTCGGGTCGCCAGTGCCAGGATCGGCTGGATCGAGACATCGATCTTGGAGCCGAAGCCACCGCCCACGGCGGTCGGCGTGATGACGATCTGGTCTTCCGCCACGCCCATGATCGCCGCGACGGCTTCCCGGTCCATGTGCGGGGCCTGGGTACAGGCCTGGATCTCTATGCGCCCGTCGTCGCGGATGAAGGCGGTGCCTGCCTCCGGCTCGATGTAGGCATGTTCGACGAAGGCGGTGGCGAAGTGATCGCTGACGACATGTGCGGCCCCGGCCAGCGCGCCGTCGATGTCGCCGCGCGCCACGAAGCCCTCCACCAGCACATTGCCGGACCGGCTGTCGTGCATGGGAGCTGTCGTCTTCGCTGTCTCGGTCGTCATGGAGGGATCGCGTTCGCTCCATGAAACAGGAACCGCCGCGAGATCGAGATCCAGCAGCACCTCCCGGTCCCCGACCAGGGCCGCCACGGCCTCCCCCTTGAAACGTGTTTCACCGCCGGTCGCGAAGACCGGCTGGTCGGCGAAGGGCGGGATGACGCCGAACAGGTTCCGGCCCGGAATGTCCTCGGCAGTGATCGCGGCGACCAGTCCGGGAGTTTCCGCAACGAAGCCCTTCAGGTCGCCCAGCGTGAAGCCCGCCCGGTGGAACGGGCTGCGGATGACGCGCACCAGCAGGGTGTCCGCCGCCGCCACGTCATCGCCGAACCTGTCGGTCCCCATGACCTTCGGCACGCCGTCGAGGCGGGGGATGGCTGCGCCGACCCCCTTGCCACGGCTCTCGATCCGGGTTCCGGCGTCCATCACGGCGTCGATGATGCGGCGGTAGCCGGTGCAGCGGCAGAGCACGCCGCCGAGCGCATCCTGGACCTGCAATTCGTCCGGTTCCGGCACCGAGTCGAGCAACGCCGTCGCCGCCATCAGCATGCCGGGCGTGCAGATGCCGCACTGGGCCGCGCCGTGGTCGAGGAAGCTGCGTTGCAGGCGGCTCATGGTGCCATTGTCGGCCAGCCCCTCCACGGTCGTGACGGACCGGCCCTCGACCTGGGCCACGGCGGTCATGCAGGCACAGACGGGTGCCCCGTCGATCAGCACCGTGCAGGCGCCACAGTCGCCCGCATCGCAACCGACCTTGGTGCCCTTCAACGCGAACTCTTCCCGCAGGACGGCGGTCAGCCGGGTCGCCGGATCGGATATTGCCTCCACCTGTTGTCCGTTGACCGTGAAGCGTACGCCCTCGACATGTCCGGCCAGTTCCGCGCCCATGCTCATGATGCGATCTCCTCCAGCGCGCGGATCGTGCAGGTCCGGGCGGCGTCGCGGCGGTATCCTGCGCTGGCCCTAACGTCATCAATGGGCGTCAGATCGGCGAAATGCTCCGGGCTCACGCATTTCTCCCATGGTTCCGCTGGGTCGCGCCCGGCAAGGGCCTGCTCCAGACCGGCCATGCGGCGGGCCACGACGGAGCACGAACCGACAGCGACGGCGGCCTCGCCATCCGCCAGCCGTGCGGCGACCATGGCGATGGAAATGACGAGATAGCGGCGGCTGCCCAGCTTCACGAAACTGCTGCGCCCCGTCGCACTTTCCGACGGAACATGCAGGGCCACCATCATCTCGTCCGGCTTCAGGTCCGTCTGTCGATTGCCCTGGATGAAGTCGCACAGTGGCACCTGCCGCGTCCCGCGCGCGGCGGAGGCCAGTTCGACCGTCGTGTCGAGGATCAGCAGCGGTGGCACACCGTCGGCAGCAGGCGAGGCATTGCACAGGTTGCCCGCGACCGTGGCGGCGTTCTGGATCTGGATCGAGCCGACTTCGCGCGCCGCGGCCTTCAGCGCATCGAAGGCAGGCGGCAGGTCGGCGCGCACGATTTCGGTCCATGTGGTGGTGGCCCCGATCCGCCAGCCGGTATCGGCAGGCTCGATGCCGCGCAGTCCGGAAATGCCGGAAATGTCCAGCAGCGGGTGTCTGAAAGGTCGTTCCACATGCGCCGGGTAGAGATCAGTGCCCCCGGCCAGCACATGCCATTGACGGGTGGCCAGCAGGTCCAGGGTCTCGGTCAGTTCCTTCGGTCGTGTCAGGCGCATCTGGGGCAAGCATCTTTCTCCGCAGTATTGCGGACAGCATGGCGGAGCGTCAGTCTATCTTCAATGCACGTGAGCATATGACCGGGGAGGGTCTTCAGGATGCAATTTGGGTTTACCGAGGAACAGGAAGCGTTCCGGGACACGGCGCGGCGATACAGTGCGGATCATCTGGCACCGCGTTACCAGTCCCGCGAGAGTCAGGACGGATTCGAGGACGGGTTGCTGACGTCCATGGGAGAGGTCGGGCTGCTGGGCGCCGACCTGCCGGTCGAGTTCGGTGGCTCCGGCGTCGATGCCGTGACGGCGGGCCTGCTGATGCAGGAGACCTCGGTCGGTGACATGAATGTCGCCTATGCGCAGCTGCTCGCCTCGCTGCTGGGCGACATCGTTGCGCGGCATGCTGATCCGGACGTCCGGCGCAAGGTCCTGCCGCCTGTCTGTCGTGGCGAAAGCATGATCGCGCTGGGGCTGACGGAGCCGCGCGGCGGGTCGGACGCCGCCAATCTGATCTGCAAGGCCGATCGCACCAATGACGGCTATGTCCTGAATGGCGAGAAGACCTCCATCTCCTGCGCCACCCAGGCGGACTGGATCATCGTTGCGGCGCGGACCAGCGGCACGGATGACGGTGCCCGTGGTGTCACCGCCTTTCTGGTGCCGATGGATGCGGACGGGGTCTCCACGTCGAAGTTCGAGGATGCCGGCGCGCGGGTGGTCGGTCGTGGCTCGGTCTTCTTCGACAATGTGCGGATCCCCGATCACATGCGCCTCGGGGCGGAGGGCTCGGGGTTCAAGGAGGTCATGGCCGGGTTCGACTATTCGCGCGCCCTGATCGGCCTGCAGGTGCTGGGCTGTGCCCGTGCCTCGCTGGAGGAAACCTGGGAATGGGTGCAGCAGCGCCAGGCCTTCGGCAATCCGATCGCCAAGTACCAGGGCGTGACCCAGCCGCTGGCCGAGGCGGAGACCAGGATGCGGGCCGCCGAACTGATCTGTTACCAGACGCTCTGGCTGCGGGATCAGGGACTGCCCCACACGTCCGAGGCGGCAATGTGCAAGTGGTTCGCGCCGCAGGTGGCGTTCGAGACCGTGCACCAGTGCCTGCTGCTGCATGGCCACATGGGCTATGCGATGGATTTGCCGCACCAGCAGCGGCTTCGTGATATCATGGGCCTGCAGATCGGGGACGGAACCGCCCAGATCCAGAAGATGATCATCTCTCGGGAGAAGATCGGCAAGGTTGCAGTTCCCTACGCATGACAGGAGATGAAGGCAAATGGTGGATACAGCGGAATTCGAGGCCGGGCTGACACGGGACGGCTATGAGGTCGTCGGCATCAAGTCACTGGAGCCTGGCTGTCACAATGATGCCCATGCCCATGACTTCGCCGTCCGCGCCATGGTCTTCGAGGGCGGCGTTACCCTGACCTTCAACGGGGAGGAACGCTCCTACGGTCCCGGCGACATCGTGGTCATGGATGCCGGCTGCGAACATGTCGAGGATGTGGGGCCGAAGGGGCTGAAGTTCCTCGTTGGCCGGAAGCACTGACGCTGGCAGATATCGACTCCTATTGGCGGACAGTCCCGTCGCTGGAATTCGACCCGGACGGCCTGGCGCTGCTGCATCTGTGGCAGAGACTGCGCCGCGAAGCCGGTGGACGGCTGCCCCATCGCGCTGCATTCAGACCGGCCGACCTGGTCTCGGTGCTGCCTTCTCTGGCGGTCGTCCAGGTGCTGCAGGGCGGCACGGCGTTCCGCTATCGGCTGGTGGGCAGCCGCATCGTGCAGATCGCCGGTCGCAATGCGACGGGCCTGATGCTCGACGATGAACTCTATGGTGCGGAATTTTCCCGAATGATCAGCCCCTACCAGGCTGTCGTTCAGGCGCGCGCGCCAGTCCAGACCAGATCACCTGTACTTTTCGCCGATACCTGGCGGGCATCGGACAACATGTTCGTGCCCTTCACGACGTCTGGCGACGCCATCGACCAGATCATTGTCAGCGTGCATCTGGCCGACGGCAAGACCGCCAGACACGATCAGTCCGGACAGATCGTGATCCTGCACGATCACGCGGTCTGAAGTCGCCGCAGGTCTATTCCGTCGCCTCGTTCCAGCGTTCCTGGAACGCATCGACGGCGTCGCTGAAGGATGCCTTCAGACGGTCCCAGCGATCAGCCGAGCCCTCTCGCATTTCCTCCAGCTTCTCTGCAGCGTCCTCGCGCAGTTCCTTCAGTTCCACCAAGCGCTCGTCCAGTGCCTCACGGGCTTCGCCGGAGGCATCCGAGGCCTCGTCGCTCAGGGTCTCGATCCGCTCGTCGAGGGCGTCGATCAGTTCCTCGGCCTTCTCGATGGCCTGATCCTTCTTCTCGACGGAATATTCCTGGACAGATGCCCATGCCTCGCGCAGTTCCTCGCGGGTCTCCTTGCCGGTCTCGGTGGCGTAGGCGGCTGAACTGGCGGCGAGAACGCCGGCCGACGCCAGGGCGGCAATCATCGTGGTGCGAAATCGGCTCATGGTCATGTACCTCCATGGATACTGAACGTGTCTGACAGCACCCCATATGGTCATCGGGTATGAGCTTTGAAGGTCCTGTCTCAGCCCTGTCCGGTCATGAGCCTGCGTGCCGTCGCCGGGTCGGCGAGCGGGCGACCCAGGCTTTCCGCGGCTTTCGCGGCCTGTCGGACAAGGGCGGCATTGTCGGGTGCAATGCTGCCATCGGCCAGTTGCATGTTGTTCTCGAATCCCACCCGGGCATGGCCCGAGAGTTCCAGCGCACGCGCCGCACAGGCGCTTTCCTGCGCCCCGAAGGCACAGACCGACCAGAGCCAGCCGGCATGATCCGGTGCGGCGCGCATGGCGGCGAGGAACGGGTCGATGTCGGCGGGTTCCGACTGCTGATCCTTGCTGTAGCGGCCGAGGACGAAGAGCACGTTCGGCTGCCCCTGCGGCACGACCTGTCGCGCCCGCAGGCGCTGGAAGCGCCGGACGTCGGCGTCGTCATACAGGATGTGCTGCACCATGATCCGCTGTTCAGCCGCGAAGGCCAGGAACCGGGCGAAGGCATCGACGGCGTCCGCATCCGTCTCATCCGGCACGAACTCCCGCAGTCCCAGCGAAACCGCCTCCGGCACCAGCGCGCGCATGGCCGCGAGCTGTGCCGGTGCCTGGTAGATTCCCGCCGCCTCGCTGGTGGCCTGCACGACCAGGTCATCGCCCACGGCTGCCCGGATCGCGGCGGTGGCCTGCCGGTACAGTTCAGGGTCGAGGCTGTGGCGCTGGCCCGAATCCCGTACATGCAGGTGGATCATCGCCGCGCCTGCCTCGCGGCAGGCACGCGCGGTCTCGGCAAGGGTCGCTGGCAGCACGGGCAGCGCCGCATGGTCACCTGTGGTGCGGCGCGCGCCGTTCGGCGCGACGGTCAGGATGGCTGGCTGTGCGTTCATCGAAACGGCTCCTTCAGAAGAATGCGCCACGGGCGGAGACGGGCCAGATCCGCTCCACCACGCCACCGCGATGGCCGACATACCAGTCGTGCAGGTTGATGGTCGGGTCGCAATGCCCCGGGATCAGCAGGATCTTCTGCCCCAGGTCGAGCCTTGCCCCGCCGTCCAGGCGCAGGGTGCCATGCTCATCCGATGGACCGGCATAGGTCACGCCGGGCTGGTCCACGACCAGCGGCAGGCCGGATTCGAAGCTGGTGGACTTCAGACCGACGTCGCAGATCGCGGTGCCTGCGCGGGCGGTGCTCATGATCGTGGTCAGCAGGAAGAGGCTGTGTTCGAACCGCCGGTCCGGTGCGCCATCGGCGTCGAGATTGCGGCCATAGTCCGCATCCATGAAGGCATAGGACCCGGCCTGCAACTCGGTCCAGAGGCCCGATTCGGCCTCGAAGGGTGCCGTGCCCGTACCCGCCCCGGTGACCGTCGGGCAGGCAATCTCGGCCGCTGCCAGCAGATCGAGCATCGTCTGCACCGCCCCGGCTGCATGGCGAATTGCGCCGGCGCGTTCCCCCGCGCCCCGGATGTGCTGGGCCTTGCCGTGATAGGCCTGGATCCCGGCGAACCGCAGTCCCGGCGCCTCACCGATCCGGCGGCAGAGCGCGACCGCCCCGGCATCCGGCGCAACACCGCAGCGCCCCATGCCCACATCGATCTCCAGATAGACGTCCAGCCCGACACCGATCCGCGTTGCGGCGGCGGAGAGGTCGTCGATGTTCGCCGCATCATCCACGCAGACGCCCATTGTCGCCGTGCGGGCCAGCCGTGCCAGACGCTCCAGCTTGCGCGGGCCGACGATCTGGTTGCTGACCAGCACGTTGCCGATGCCACCGTGCACCAGCACTTCGGCTTCCGACACCTTCTGACAGCATTGCCCGACAGCGCCGAGGCTGATCTGTGCCAGCGCCACATCCACGGACTTGTGGGTCTTGGCGTGCGGGCGCAGGCCAACCCCTGACGAGTCGGCGAGCTGCTGCATGCGCTGCAGATTGCGCTCGAACGCGTCCAGATCGACCAGAAGGGCAGGGGTATCGACGTCCGCGATCGCATCCCCCGGACGCGCGGGTGGTGGCTGGGTCATGGTGCGGTCGCTTTCTCGTGATGCAGGGAGGCTGGCTGCACGGCGTCGCCAGGCGTAGGCTGAACCGCAAGGGAGATCCGATCATGCGTGCAATGTTTCACTGCCTTGTCCTTCTGATCCTTGCAACGGTCCTGAGCAGTCCCGGGAGTGCCAGGGCCGACGATACGCCGTTACTGCGGGCACTGGACAGTCTTGTTCGGGTGAACACGGAAATCGCGCCCGATGGCCGGACGGCGCAGGCACTGGGCACCGAGCGCGAAGGTACCGGAATCGTTGTCGATGATTCCGGGCTGGTCCTGACCATCGGCTATCTGATTCTCGAGGCGATGGCCGCGACCGTCACCGACATCGACGGGAACCCGGTCGCCGCCGATGTTGTCGCCTACGATCACGCGACCGGGCTCGGCCTTCTGCGCGCCCGGAAATCACTGCGCCGACCCGCCGCACGGCTGGGAAATTCGTCCGGACTGTCGCGGGAAGCGCCTGCCCTGGTGGCCGGTCATGGCGGACAGGAAGCCGCCTGGCCCGTCGCCGTGGCTGACATCCGGGATTTCAGCGCCTACTGGGAGTATCTGCTGGAGGATGCGCTGTTCACGATGCCTCCGGTGCCGGCCTGGCAGGGGGCGGCACTGTTCGGTCCTGAAGGGCAGTTGCTGGGTGTCGGCTCGCTGTTCGTGCCTGATGCGCGACGCAGGCCCTCGCGCCGTCCGGGCAACATGTTCGTTCCGATAGATTCCCTGAAGCCGGTGCTGGGCGACATGCTGACCGCGGGGCGCGGCGTGGCCTCGGAACGTCCGTGGCTTGGCATCTTCACCGACGATCAGAGGGGGTATGTTGTGGTTACATACGTCGCCGTCGATGGCCCGTCGGAGGCCGCAGGACTGCGACCTGGAGATATCGTGCTGGAAGTCGACGGCGAACGGGTCCGGACCATGGCGGAAATGTACCGAAAGGTCTGGACGATGGGCAATCCCGGTGTCGCGGTGCCATTGACCCTGGGACGCCAGGGCGGATTTCACAAGGTCACCGTGACCTCCGGCGACCGGTACAAGTACCTTAAGTGGGAAAGTACCTACTGAGACCGGTCGGACAAGGCACGCCGGAAGGGTTACCTGATTAAGGGGATATTTACAGGTCATAGGTACTACTGGGAGCCGGTCCCTTGCAGAACCAGGCTTTCCGGTTACGGGAGCAAGCTGCGGATCGTGGACATGGCAGAAGGCCGTGCAGGAGTTTTCATGCCCAGGGGCAGCAGTATGCACAATGGTCGTTTTCAGGTTCTGACCGTGTCTTCCGGCCACGGTCGCCTCGATGAGATAGCACCCAGGTTGAGTGTCGGCGGCACCACGGTCGTCGGTCACAGGGTCGCCTCATTGGAAGAGGCGGTTCAGGCCGCCGAGGCGGATCAGTTCGACTGCATCCTGCTGGACATGGGAACCGACGCCGACGCGCCGAAGGCGTTGCGCAATCGCCTGCTCGACAAGGCCATCAACCTGCCGATCATCGTGGTCGCGGACGGTCTCTCGTCCTCGGAGATGGTGGAACTGATGCGTGCCAATGTGGCTGACTGCATCACCGGCAGGGACCTGAGCATCGACCGTGTCGTGCGTGCGATCTGGAACGCGTCCCGGTCCGCCCGCACCGAGCGGGCACTGAGCCTGGCGGAGGCACAGCGCGTCCACAACGTGCTGCACGATCATCTGACCGATCTGCCGAACCGCTCGCTGTTCTTCGACCGCCTCGACCAGGCCCTGTCCCTGGGTGACAGGCAGCGGACACCGCTGGCGATCCTGACCTGCAACATCAATGGCTTCAATCGCATCAATGGCGAGATGGGTCACCATGTCGGTGACCAGTTGCTGCGTGCGGTGTCGGAGCGGATCAGTTCCGCCCTGCGCCGCTCCGACACGCTGGCGCGTCTGGGCGATGACGAATTCGGTGTCATCCTGCCCACCGGCGCCACCCAGGAAGGGGCCGAGCGCGCGGCGGCCAAGATCATCGCCGCGCTCGACATGCCGTTCGAGCTGCATGACCACACGTTCAGTATCGGCATGCGGATCGGCATCGCGCTGTATCCGACCCACGGCACCAAGGGATCGACCCTGCTGGTGCGCGCGGAGAACGCCATGCGGGACGGTCGGCGTGACAACCAGAGATTCGCGGTCCATGTCGCGGGCCGCCACCATGATCAGGACAAGGGCCGTCCCCTGGTCGAGGAATTCAAGCACGCCCTGAACGATGGCGACCGCCAGTTGTTCATGACCTTCCAGCCCAAGATCAACATGCGCAAGCAGCAGATCCATGGTGTCGAGGCACTGGTTCGCTGGCGTCATCCAGACCGCGGCATGGTCTTCCCCGACGACTTCATCCCGCTGGCCGAGGATGCCGGGCTGATCGACAAGCTGACCATGCATGTGCTGAACCACACGCTGGCCCAGCAGGCGGCCTGGCGGGCGGAGGGCATCGACCTCACCGTCGCGGTCAACCTGTCGGCCAAGACCCTGCAGGACGCCCGTTTCCCGGCCCAGGTGCAGGACATGATGCGCAAGTGGTCCTCCGATCCGACCAAGCTGGTGCTGGAGATCACGGAGAGCGCGATCATCCTGGACGTCGACCGCGCGACGGCAACGCTGAACCAGCTCGACAATCTGGGCATTCGCATCTCCATCGACGATTTCGGCACGGGCTATACCTGCCTTTCCTACATCCGGCGCCTGCCGGTCGAGGAACTGAAGGTCGACAAGTCCTTCGTCATCGGCATGGCCACATCGCCGGACGACTGGGTGATCGTCTCGTCCCTGATCGAACTCGGCCACAACCTCGGCATGACCGTGGTGGCCGAAGGGGTCGAGGATGAGCAGACCCTGCGCACACTGGGCGAGGTCGGCTGTGATTTCGCGCAGGGCTACTACATGGCACGTCCGCTTCCTGCCGATGACCTGACCGAATGGCTGATGACGTCCCCCTGGGGGCTGGAAACCACCATGGCAGGCGGCATGGCGAAGCCCAGCACCTCACCGCGTCATCTCCGCGTATCCGGCAAGGCAGCCGAGAACGTTCATGAGTTGCGCCCGGCCTCCAGTATGTGACAGTTTCCCTCGTCGACTGACGGAGGGTTCGGATGCAGATCGGAGCGGCCTGGCGGAGTAGTGTCCGCCGCGTTCTTTGCTGGGTGCTGCTGGTCATCGCCTTGGCACCATCTGCCATGGCGGAAACGGTTGCCGACGGGCTGAATGCCTATCGTGACGGTGATTTCGAGCGCGCACGGCAGATCTGGCAGGACCTGGCCGATGACGGCAATGCCGCCGCGCAGTTCAATCTGGGAACACTCTATGATTCCGGCGAGGGTGTTGCGCAGGATACCGCGCGCGCGGCCGAGCTCTGGGCCGCTGCGGCGGATCAGGGCCTGCTGATCGCGGCCCACAATCTCGCCTTGATGGAACTCGAACAGGCGGAGGGAGATCCCGCCCGTCTGGAGGCCGCCCGCGCGCGGCTGGAGCAGGCCGCAGCATCCGGTCTGCCCAGGGCGACCTATACCCTTGGCAAGATGTACCTGATGGGTGTCGGCGTGCCGCAGGATGAGGCCAGGGCGCTTGAACTGCTGCGTCGGGCAGCGGACGCCGGGCTGCCACAGGCGGAATACAACATGGGCAAGATCTATCGCGACGGTCAGGGTGTGACGGCTGATCCGGTCGCCGCCGCGGACTGGTTCGGGCGCGCGGCGCGTCACGGTCACGCCGGGGGACAGGATCACTATGCCCGACGCCTCGTGATGGGGGAGGGGGTCGCGGCAGATCCCGTCACGGCGCTGGGCTTCGCATTGCTTGCCGCCCGCCAGGATTACCCTGATGCTCTCGCCATGGCCGAAGACCTGAAACAGAAGCTGGGGATCATGGATGTTGCCGCCGCAGTACGGTTCGCCGATACCTTCGTGCCTGTCCCGCCTTCCACGGCGGTGACCCAGTGACGTCCGTGGCGTGGCAGTTGCTTCGTCGTGGGCTGCTTGTCCTGTGCGGGTTGCTGCTTCTGCTCGGAACCGCCAATGCACAGGCGGATCTGCCGCCCGACCTGAGACAGCGCCTCGACCATGGTGTTGCGGAGGCCCGGGCACGCAATGCGGAGGCGCGGGAAAACCCGGCTTTCAGCGATCTCAGACCCGGCAATGAACATGTCGCCTCCGTCGCGGTGATCAACGCGGCAGGCAACCCGTCGCGCGCCGCTGCGATCGTCGGCTATCTCTCGGAGCAGATGCCGGAGGCGCGGGGACAGATCAGCCGCGCGGTGGGTGGCAGTTTCCCGGGCTTCGGCACGGAGATTCGCGCCGCCGCCGGTACGCCGCCGACACCGCCACAGCCTGCGTTCGCGCAGGGCGCGGATACGGTCGGCTTCTGGTACAACCAGCCTGCCCTCGACCGGTTCCGCACCGGCCCGGCGGTTGCCGTTTCGGATGCCCCGCTGCCATCGGTCGGGGCCGGGCCAGCATCGGGGACCGGGCCGAAGCGTTCAGCCGAACTGCCCCCGCTCGTGGCTGTGGAGCAGCCCTGGGATCCGCTGCAGCCCATGAACCTGCTTTTCTACAGCTTCAATCAGGCGGTGGACCTGGTGGTGCTGCGTCCTGCGGCCTGGTTGCTGGACAAGGCACCGGACCCGGTCCAGACCAGCATCGCCAATGCGGTCCACAACTACAGCGAACCGATCATCTTCGTGAACGACATCCTGCAGGGCGAGTTCACGCAGGCCAGCCTGTCGGTGGGGCGTTTCGCACTGAACACGACGCTGGGCCTGGGGGGCCTGTTCGATGTTGCCGACATGTGGTTCGGGTGGGAGCCGCACAACGCCGACTTCGGGCAGACGCTGCACAGCTATGGTGTTCCGCCGGGTCCCTATCTGGTGCTGCCGGTGCTGGGGCCGACCAACCTGCGTGACGCGTTCGGCTATGCGGCGGCGGAGGCGGCGGACCCCTTCGCGCTGGTCACCCGGGTGCCGGGCCGTATCGTCCACGGTACCGTGGAGGAACTGTCGGACCGCATGATCGCCTATCCCGCCGAGGAAGCCATACGCAATGGCGAGAACCACTACGAGCGCCAGCGCGCACTGTACTATCAGCGCAGGGCCGTTACCCTGTCGCGGCGCACATCGCGACAGACAGACGGGGCGGCGCTGGACGCCGACCTGTCGCGGCCGGAATTCCACCGGCCTGAATTCGATCACTGACGGGGCGGGATTGATCCGCCCTCTGGGGAGGAAACTGGGACATGCCGATCTTCGGTCCTGATGTCACGCTCAACAATCCGGCCTACATCGACGAGTCCGCGCGCATCTTCGGCAAGGTGACGATCGAGGAACAGGCGTCCGTCTGGGCCTATGTCGCCATGCGCGCGGAAGTACGCGACATCGTCATCGGCAAGCGCACCAACATTCAGGATTTCTGCATGGTGCACGTGGGGTCCCATACCAGCTCCATCATCGGGCAGGACTGCTCGATCACCCATCATGCGATCATCCATGGCTGCCAGCTGGGCGACAACGTGCTGGTCGGCATCAATGCGACGGTCATGGACGGGGCGGTGGTGGGCGACAACTGCATCGTCGGGCAGAATGCCTTCGTGCGGGAGAACCAGGTGGTGCCCCCCAATTCCATCGTCGTCGGCGTGCCTGCCGTGGTGAAGGCGACACGCAACAACTATCTCGCCAACCGCATGAATGCGTTCATGTATTACGAGAACGCGCTGGCCTATGCGCTGGGCAATTATCGGCGTTGGAACGAGGAGTCATTCGTGCAGCTTGCCGCCGACGAAATGGACCGGCTGAAGGCTGAACTGGCCGCGATGCAGTCACAGGAGGCACAGCAGCAATGAGCACCGCCAACATCGAGATCCGCGCCCCTTACCTGATGTTTCTGGGCGACGTGCATGACCAGCTTGCCGCCAAGACGGCCACGGGGGTGGTCCACTGGCGCCGTGACGACTGCATCGGCCAGGTGCGCTTTCCCGACTGCAAGGCCGATCTGGGCCTCTCCGACATGACCGTGGCCGAAGGGCGGCAGGCGGGGGCGGCCACACTGGTGATCGGCGCGGTCAATCCCGGTGGCGTCCTGCCCGATCACTGGGTGGCAGCCATCGTCGAGGCGCTGGAGAGCGGTATGGATGTGGCCTCCGGCCTGCACATGCGGCTCGCCGCGCAGCCGCAGGTGGCGGCGGCGGCGCGACGCACGGGCCGCGCCCTGTTCGATGTGCGCCATCCGACAGGCAGCCTGCCCACCGGCAAGGGCACGAAACGTCAGGGCAAGCGGCTGCTGACCGTGGGCACCGACTGCTCCGTCGGCAAGATGTACACCTCCCTCGCCATCGCTGCCGAGATGCAGGCGCGGGGCTGGAAGGCGGATTTTCGCGCCACGGGCCAGACCGGAATCTTCATCGCCGGTTCCGGCATTTCGGTTGACGCGGTGGTCGCCGACTTCATTTCCGGCGCGGCGGAGGTGCTGGGTCCGGCCAACGACCCGGACCACTGGGACATCATGGAGGGGCAGGGATCGCTGTTTCATCCCTCCTTCGCCGGGGTGACCATGGGGCTGATACACGGCTCCCAGCCCGATGCGCTGGTGCTCTGCCATGAGCCGACCCGGCGGAAGATGCGCAACGTGGAACATCCGATTCCGGCCATCGACGCCTGCATCCGGGCGCATGTGGAGGCGGCGCACCTGACCAACCCGGACGCCCGCTGCATCGGCATCGCCGTGAACACCAGCGCATTGCCGGAGGCCGAGGCCGCCGACTGCCTGAAGATGATCGCCGACCAGCATGGCCTGCCGACCGTCGATCCGGTGCGGACCGGCGTTGCCGTGCTGGTGGACGCGCTGGCGTGAGGCAGCTTTCGTTTCAGCGGGAGGTCTGGCCGATCCGGGGCACCTTCCGCATCTCCCGCGGGACCAAGACCACCGCCGAGGTGCTGGTTGCCCAGGTGACCCAGGACGGCGTCACGGGGCGGGGTGAATGCGTGCCCTATCGGCGCTATGGCGAGACCTTCGAGAAGGTGGAGAAGCAGATTTCGGAGGCGCAGAAGGCCATCGAAGGCGGCGCCGACCGGCACGCCCTGCTGGAGCTGATGATCGCGGGCGCGGCCCGCAATGCGGTCGATTGCGCGCTGTGGGATCTGGAGGCGAAGCTGGCCGGAAAGCCCGTGCATGAACTGGCAGGCCTGCCCGCACCGGGACCCGTCACCACCGCTTTCACCGTCACCCTGGACGATCCGGAGAAGATGGCGGAAGTCGCGGCGCGGGAGGCGCATCGCCCGCTGCTGAAACTGAAGCTCGGCAATCCGGACGGCGATGTGGTGCGCGCCCGTGCCGTTCGGGAGGCAGCCCCGGATTCGATCCTCGTCGTGGATGCCAATGAGGGCTGGAAGCCCGACCAGCTGAATGACCTCTTCGCCGCCTTTGCCCAACTGGACGTGCGGATGATCGAACAGCCCCTGCGTGCCGGTGACGACGCCGCGCTGGGCACGGTCAGCCGGGCGGTGCCGATCTGTGCCGACGAGAGCTGCCACGCCACCGACAGCCTGGACGCGCTGCGGGGCCGCTACGACATCGTCAACATCAAGCTGGACAAGACCGGCGGCCTGACCGAGGCGCTGCGCCTGCGCGACGCCGCCCGGGCACAGGGGTTCCAGGTCATGGTCGGCTGCATGGTCGCCACCAGCCTCGCCATGGCCCCGGCCCTGCTGGTGGCGCAGGGCGCGGACTTCGTCGATGTCGACGGCCCCCTGATGCTGAAACAGGACCGCGAACCGGGCCTGACCTTCGACGGTTCGACCGTCAGTCCGGCGACTGCGGATCTGTGGGGGTAATTCAGCCCACCGCCGCCTTCAGCCGGGGCGCGACTTCCTTCACGAACTTCTCCAGGTGCGGGTTCATCTGGTCGGTGGTCATGCCGGGCGGGACGGCCCAGGTGACCAGGTCGGTGATGCCGAACTCGGTCACGAAGGCGGTCAGTTCGCGAACGCAATGGTCCACGTCGCCGACTACCCAGCTTTGGGGAATGCGGCCGACATCGGTCGTGCTGGACAGGCCGTCCCCGGATTCGCGGTTGAAGCGCAGGTAGACTTCCATGCGATAGCGTTCCGCGCGTTTCACGGCGGGCCAGTCGCGTTCCGGGTCGTCGGTGACGAGGCAGGAGCGGATGATGCCGATGCGCCGGGTGTCCGGGTCAATGCCCTTTGCCGTCATGTCTTCCCGCCAGGGGTCCAGCACCTCTGCCCGCGTGCCCTGGGGCAGCAGGTTGGTGCCGAAACGGGCAGCGCGACGGGCGCCGGCCTCCGACATGGCGGCGATCCAGAGCGGCGGGCCACCCGGCTGCACGAAACCCGGCTTGATCACCACATCCTCGAACTGGAACCGCTTGCCGGTGAAACTGAACGTCTCGCCGGAGAAGCAGTGCTGCAGGACCGCGATCCCTTCCTCCGTGCGTGACACCCTCTGCTTCACGGGAATGCCGAAGCCGCGGAACTCGTGCGGCGCGTAGCCCATGCCGATGCCGATCTCCACCCGTCCGTTGCTGATGTTGTCGATCACGGCCAGATCCTCGGCCAGCCGTACCGGGTTCTGGAACGGCATCAGGCAGATGTCCGACGACAGGCGCACATGCTTCGTGCGTGCCGCCATGGCCGCCGCAACCGGAATCCACGACGGCAGGTAGCCGTCGTCGAGGAAGTGATGCTCGGTGAACCAGGCGAGGTCGAGCCCCAGCGTATCCAGCCAGGCCACCTGATCCATGATCGAGGCATAGAGATCCGGGTTGGCGATGCCGGAATCCGGTGGATTGCGGAAGTCATAGGCGACGCCGATCCTCAAGGCTGGCTTCATCGGTCACTCCCTCCTGCGGCGAACGGTCAGGACCATGATGCCTGAACCGGGCGCGCAGATACAGAATGCGTGGCTGCGGGACGGGTCCGACGTCTCAGCGGACGGTCATGATGGTCAGGAACTGGTCAACTGTCCGGCCATCGGTGGCCAGCGGCAGCATCAGGGATTCCTGTTTCAGGAAGTCACGCCCACGCCAGTTGACGGTGCCCCAGCTCCGGACTGGCCGGGGGGTGTCCATGAGGCACAGGTAGGTCTCCAGCGCCCAGGACGGCATGGACGCGCCCACGGCCTTGCCGGTGTTGTCCCGACCGACCAGATCGACGATGCGGGTGCCGACCAGTGAATAGACCAGGTCCTGCCGGTCCGGGTTGACGCGCAGCAGGCAGAGCCATCCGAAGTAGGGCTGAAGCTCCGTCACTGTGAAATCGGACCGCGCGGGCAATCTTTCGCCGACATACCGGCTTTCCCAGAGGGTCAGCAGGGAGGCGACCAGTGGGTCATCAAATGCCAGTGCGGGGTCCAGATAGAACTCTGGTGGGGCGGAAAGTGCTTCCAGTCGGGAATCTTGGGCGGGCCAGGTGCGATTCATGTCTGCCTTTTCACTGGTGCGCCCTGCGCCGCTCAATCGGACGGAGGCCAGCAACTTCTCGTTCTGGGTGGAGGAGCCGCGACGGACATCCCGTTTTCGCGACCGGCCTTATCCCTGGTGGCATGCTTTGTCCAGAGCCGGACCGGCACAACCCACGGACCCGGTGTCGCAGTCCGGTTCTCGCCATGCCGACCGGCGGTCGGGAATCATGTCGTATCCGTCAGGTGCGGTGTGGCGTGTCGGGAGGGCTGTAGAACATTGCCAGTATCATCACCTGATCCACTTCGACGCCATCGTGGGCGAGGGGCAGCATCAGGGCCTCGTGCCGCAGGAACTCGCGTTTTCGCCAGGCGGCCGGACCCCAGAGGCGCAGGGGACGTGGATACCTGAGGAGCTGCATGGAGATGTTCCGCACGCCCTCCGGCAGGACCTCGCTCAGCTTCTTCCCGGTCGAGTCGCGTCCCACGTTCCGGACAATGTTGGTGCCGACCAGGGAGAGGACCATGTCGGACCGGTCCGGGGTGACGCGCTGCAGGCACAACCAGCCGAGATAGGGGCGCAGGCTGTCCATGTCGAAGTCCCGACGTGCCGGCAGTTGGCCTGCAGTGCAGCGGGAAGTCCAGAGGTCGAGCAGTGAGTCCGGCAGCTTGTTGTCGAACTGCAGCGTCAGATCAATGTTGAAATCCGGCGCCACACCCAGGGACTGGTATTGACGGTCGAACGGTTGCCAGATCGCGTTCATCTGCTCGGGCTCCCCACGGGCCACAGGACCAGGGCACCAAGGCCGCCATTCCGCAGTGCGCGCGAAACCCTGCCCTGACCGCGCGCCTCGGGCCGTAGAACTGGCGGAACGGTACGCGGATACGCCACTGGTGCGCGTATCATCGCACCGAATGGCTCAAAGGTCGAATGTCAGGGCCGCAACGCATGTGAACGTGAGCCAGATCAGCACCAGCAGGGGCAGTCCCGCCTTCACATAGTCGCTGAACCGGTAATGGCCGGGGCCCATGACCAGGAGGTTGGTCTGATAGCCCATCGGGGTCGCGAAGGAACAGTTGGCCCCGAACAGGGTAGCGTAGACGAAAGCCACCGGCGGCACCCCCAGCTGGTCCGCCAGGCCGATGCCGATGGGGGTGAACAGCACCGCAGTGGCGTTGTTCGACAATACGTTGGTGAAGCAGGCGACCAGCAGGAAGAAGCTGGAGAGGATCACCACCGGCGGCGCACCGTCCAGCACCGCCATCAATTGCTGCGCCACATAGTCGGCACCGCCGGTGCCATGCAGCGCGGTGCCCATGGCAAGTGCGGCCCAGACCAGCACGGCCACTCGCCGGTCCAGTGCGCGGGAGGCCTGGTGGATGTTCAGGCAGCCGGTGGCCAGCATCAGCACCGCCCCGCCAAGGGCCGCCACGACGATGGGCAGGATGCCGGTCGCCGCCGTCGCCACGACAGCGCCGAAGATCAGCGCCGCCCGCTTCGCCAGTTCCCGCGCCGGCAGGTCATAGGCCGACCATTCCTGCAGGATGACATCCCGGTTGAACCGCAGCCTGTGCACGTCGCTGCGGTGCCCCAGCGTCAGCAGCACATCGCCCGCCTCCAGACGGATATCGTTCAGGCCCTGCCGGATCATGCGGCTGCGGCGCTGGATACCCAGGACCGTACAACGGGTGCGGGTGTGAAAGACGATCTGTGCCAGATTGCGTCCGATCATCCGGCTGGCCGGAGCGACGATGACTTCCGCCAGCAGGAAGTCGCGGTCCATCGGCGCGTCATCGCCTTCCGGCGGGGGCAGGTCGTCGCTGGCATGCATCGCCTGCAGCATATCCGGCGTCCTTGCCATGGCCTCGGTGATCGACTTGCGCGTGGCGGCGATGATCAGCTCGTCGCCGACCTGCAACTCGATCTCGTCGAACGGGGGGAGCATCTGCTCCTCCCCCCGCTGGATCAGGCGCACGGTGATGCCGGGCATGCTGGGGAACAGTCCCGCGCGCGGTTTCTCGCCCACCAGGGACGATCCGTCGCGAACATCGATCTGGGCGATGAACTGCCGCCCCTCCACACCATGGGTCAGGGACTGGGCCAGGGTTGCACGGTCCGGCAGCAGTCTTGGGGCAACGAAGATGACGTAGATCATGCCGACCCCGGCCAGCACGATGCCGATGGCGGTGATGTCGAAGAACTCGATCTTCGGCTGACCGGCGCGGACGGCAGCGGCGGAGACCAGCAGGTTGGTGGACGAGCCGATGACCGTGGTCATGCCGCCCAGGATCGCGGCATAGCTGAGCGGGATCATCAGGCCACTGGCGCTGCGCCGCATCCGGTCGGCGATGACGACCATGATCGGAATGAAGATGACCACGACCGGCGTGTTGTTGAGGAAACCGCTGAGTGCCATGACAGCGCTCAGGGCCGCCGCAACGGCCAGGAAGGGGTGTTTCCGCCGCAGTGACACCATCCTGCGCGCGGACCCGTCCAGCGCGCCCGTCCGCACGATTCCCTGCCCGACGACCATCAGGGCGAGTACCGATATCAGGGCCGGATCAGCCAGCCCCGCCAGCAGCGTCGTGGTGGTGATCTCCGGCAGGCCCGGCTGCGCCGCCTGCGGCATGTGGAAGAACAGTGCCGACAGGAAGGCCACGACGCACAGGGACACCATCTCGATGGAGAACCGCTCCGTCGCATAGGCCACCACCGCCACGGCGATGATGCCGAAGACCAGCCACATCTGCAAAGTCGGCTCGATGGCCGCCATGGACCTGTTCCCCCTCCGGATGCCTGCGGTCACGCGACCTTCCCGGACCGAGCCAATATGGCGTAGGGCAGGGATGTTGCAATGCCTGTCTCCGTGGCTTGCCCGCTGCGCGGGGGAGGCGTATGAGGCGCGTATGAGCATCCCACCCGAAGCATGGTCCTACTACGAGGCCACGGTGCGCCGGCCAGTGTTCGCGGACCTGCCTGACGGCGATGTCGAGGCAGAGGTCTGCGTTGTCGGCGGTGGTCTGACCGGCGTCAGCGTCGCGCTGGAGCTGGCGGAACAGGGTGTGGATGTCCGGCTGATCGATGCCGGGCGGATCGGTGGCGGTGCCAGCGGGCGAAACGGCGGGCAGATCAATACCGGGCTGGCACCGGGCGCCACCGGCCTGCTGGACCTCTGCGACCGGGAAACGGCACGGGCGCTGTTCGACCTTTCGGAGCAGGCGATCCGGCTGATCGATGCGCGGGTGGCGCAGTACCGCATCGACTGCGACCTGGCGCGCGGGTTCTTCTTCGGCGCGGTAAAGCCATCGCGCATGAAACACATGGTGGCGGAGCGCGATGCCCTGCGGGATGTCTTCGGTCTCGACCGGCTGCATGTGCTTGACCGGGCCGAAGCCATCGACCTGACCGGCTCGGACCGGTTTCATGGGGGTCTGCTCGACCCTTCCGCCGGTCACCTGCACAGCCTGAAATACTGTCTCGGCCTCGCGCGCGCGGCGACAGCGGCGGGTGCGAAACTGCATGAGAACGTGGCGGCCACCGCCGTGGACGCCGAACAGGGCATCGTCACCACAGATCGGGGCACGATCCGCGCCGAGCATGTCGTTGTTGCCGCCAATGCCTATCTGGACGGGCTGCTGCCCGCGGTTGAACCACGCGCGCTGGGGGTCGGCACCTGGGTCATGACCACCGCGCCCCTGCCGATGGAGGTCAGGGAGCGGCTGCTGCCTGGCAATGAATGCGTCTGCGACGACAACAATGTCCTCGACTACTTCCGTTTCACGGCAGACAACCGGCTGCTGTTCGGTGGCGGCGTCAGCTATCTGGGGCGGGAGGATGGGCCGCAGGCCGCCGGGCTGCTGCGCCGTCGTATCGCCATGACCTACCCTGAACTGGCCGACGTGCCGGTGGGGGAGGTCTGGGGCGGCAAGGTCTCCATCACCATGAACCGCCTGCCGGATCTGGGGCGTGTGGGGCGGCGGGTCTGGTATGCGCAGGGCTTCTCCGGCCAGGGTGTGGCGGTCACCGGCATCGCCGGAAAGCTGATTGCGGAGGCGATCCGGGGCGACGACAGCGGCTTCCGCGTCATGGCGGATGTGGCGCACAGGGACTTTCCGGGCGGGCCGCTGCTGCGGCGCCCGCTGGTCACGCTCGGGCGTCTCTGGTACCGCCTGCTGGACCACTTCTGACACCCTGCGCGGCGCATCCGGTTTCCCTGTTGCGCCGCATCGTGTATCTTCCCGCCTCCGAACCTGATTTTCCGATACCTTCCAAGGGGTTGTACTGGCCATGCGCGCCGAAACCGAACAATTGGTCGCCGACATCAAGCAGTCACTGGAACTGCTGAGGAGGCGTCTTTGACTGGGATCAGTCCCTTCGCCGTCTCGATGAACTGAATGCCCTCGCCGAGGATCCGGACCTGTGGAACGACGCGGACCGGGCCCAGGCGCTGATGAAGGAGCGCACGACGCTCGACCAGTCGATCACCCGGCAACGCGAACTCGAACAGGAACTGGATGACTCCGCGGAGTTGATTCTGCTGGGGGAGGAAGAGGACGACGCCGCCACCGTGGAGGAGGCCGAGGCCACCCTGCGCCGCATGAAGGAACAGGTCGACCGCCTGTCGCTGGAGGCCCTGCTTTCGGGGGAAGCCGACAGCAACGACAGCTATCTGGAAGTCCATGCGGGTGCCGGTGGCACCGAAAGCCAGGACTGGGCGGAGATGCTGCTGCGCATGTATGTGCGCTGGGCGGAGAAGCGCGGCTACAAGATCGAATGGATCGAGGAATCGGGCGGTGAGGAGGCCGGCATCAAGTCCGCCACCGTGCGGGTCCAGGGCCACAACGCCTATGGCTGGCTGAAGTCGGAGAGCGGCGTGCACCGCCTGGTGCGGATTTCGCCCTATGATTCGCAGAGCCGCCGCCACACCAGCTTTGCCTCCGTCGGGGCGTTCCCGGCCATCGATGACGAGATCGACATCGAGATCGAGGACAAGGACCTGCGGGTCGACACCTACCGGGCGTCGGGCGCGGGTGGCCAGCACGTCAACCGGACCGATTCGGCGGTGCGTATCACGCATGAGCCGACCGGGATCGTCGTGCAGTGCCAGAATGACCGCAGCCAGCACAAGAACCGCGCCGCCGCCATGTCGATGCTGAAGGCGCGCCTCTACGAGCGTGAGCTGCAGATCCGGGAAGCCGAGAAGCAGGCCCTGCACGACGCCAAGGGCGACATCGGCTGGGGCCACCAGATCCGCTCCTACGTCCTGCACCCCTACCAGATGGTGAAGGACCTGCGCACGGGCGAGGAAACCGGCAATACCCAGGACGTCCTCAACGGCGACCTCGACGCCTTCATGGAAGCCGCCCTCGCCCAGCGCGTCGGCGGCGGCGAGGCGGAGGCGGGATAGGGACGATCAGGTGTCATGAGCGGAGAGTCGCCAGCGGGTCAGGACTGGAGCGATCGCGAGATCGACCTGATCGTTGCCGACTACTTCGCCATGCTGCGGCTGGAGCTTGCCGGCGAACGTTACAACAAGACCGAGCGTCGGCGGGCGTTGCAGCAGTTCGTCAAGCGCTCTGACGGTTCCATCGAATTCAAGCACCAGAACATCAGTGCCGTTCTGCGAGAACTCAGCCTGCCATGGATCTGGGGCTACAAGCCCGCAAAGAACTACCAGAAGACCGCCCTGCCCGCAGGCATCGAACGCTATCTGACGAAGCAGCCGGAAACCGTCGCGACCGCAGAAGCGTTGCGACCGCCGCAGGGATTGCAGGAGAGCGGAATCATCTTTCTTGAAACCGCACCGCCGCTGGTCGCAGCTGATACCGTCCTGGGCACCGAAATGCAGAGATTGGTACGCAAGTTCGACCCCGCAGCACGGGATGCCCGCAACAGGGCGCTGGGCAAGCGGGGAGAGGAGAAGGTGTTCCATGACGAACGGGCGCGCCTGAAACTTGGTGGGCGTGATGATCTCGCCCGAAAGGTCGAATGGACTTCGCAGGAACGGGGCGACGGCGCGGGGTATGACATCCACTCCTTCGACCTTCGCGGCAGGGAGCGCCTGCTGGAGGTCAAGACGACCACCGGCACCCGCACCACGCCGTTCTTCATCTCGGAGAATGAGCTCAGCTTCTCGGAGGAGCGTCCCGACGCCTTCTGCCTGGTGCGGCTTTACCAGTTCGGCCATGAACCCGGTGGCTTCGAACTCCGACCGCCATTGGAAAAGTCGGTGAATTTGAAACCGACCACCTACAGGGCGTCGTTCTGATTTCGATCGCCGTCGTCTGCGTCCCTCAACACTCCACCATGCTGACCGGGATGCGGAGGGCGAGGCCGCCGAGGGAGGTTTCCTTGTAGGTGGCGGCCATGTCGCGGCCGGTGTCGCGCATGGTCTCGATGACCTGGTCCAGGCTGACGAAATGGGTGCCGTCGCCCTTCAGGGCCAGCCGGGCGGCGTTGATGGCCTTGATGGCGCCCATGGTGTTGCGTTCGATGCAGGGGATCTGCACCAGCCCGCCGATGGGGTCGCAGGTGAGGCCCAGATTGTGTTCCATGCCGATCTCCGCTGCGTTCTCCACCTGCTCGTTCGTGCCGCCCAGCACCGCGGCGAGACCGCCCGCGGCCATGGAGCAGGCGACGCCGACTTCGCCCTGACAGCCGACCTCCGCCGCCGAGATGGAGGCGTTGAGCTTGTAGAGGCTGCCGATGGCGGCGGCGGTGAGCATGAACTTCACGACACCGGCGTCGGAGGCGCTGTTCACGAAGCGGGTGTAATAGGCCAGCACGGCGGGGATGACGCCCGCCGCGCCATTGGTGGGGGCGGTGACGACCCGGCCCCCGGCCGCATTCTCCTCGTTCACCGCCAGGGCGTAGAGGTTGATGTAGTCCATCACCGTCAGCGGGTCCTTCATGCTGGCTTCCGGCCTGGCCAGCAGGGACTGGTGAATGGCACGGGCGCGGCGTTTCACCTTCAGCCCGCCGGGCAGCAGGCCTGTCTCCCGACAGCCACGCTCGATGGAGCTTTCCATCACCTGCCAGATCTCGATCAGGTGCGCTGAAACATCAAGGCCGGGGCTGATCGCCGCCTCGTTCGCGGCCATCATCTCGGCGATGCTCAGCCCGGTCTGCCGACCCCGTTCCAGCAGCTCGACCGACCCTGCAAAGGGATGGGGTACCGCGATGTTGCGTCCCGCCCAGGCCGGTGTCTCGCCCCGCATCTCCGCCTGGTCCTGGATGAAGCCGCCGCCGACGGAGAAGATGACTTCCCGGTGCAGTTCCGCGCCGGTGGCGTCCTCAGCCACGAAGACCATGCCGTTCGGATGCTCGGGCAGGCTTTCGGTCAGCAGGAAATCGAGGTCGCGTCGCGGCTCGAAGCCGATCTCCACCCGCCCGTCGAGCAGCATCCGCCCGGTCTCGCGAATCTGCGCCACCATGCGGTCGGCATCGTCCGCATCCACCCTGTCCGGCACCTGGCCCGCCAGGCCCAGGATCAGTGCCTTGTCGGTGGCATGGCCAAGGCCGGTCAGCGCGAGGGAGCCATAGAGGTCGACCCGTACCCGGGCGGTGGCCTCCGTCAGCGCACGGCTGTCCAGCGCGTCAAGGAAGCGGCGCGCGGCCCACATCGGGCCGACGGTGTGGGAACTGGACGGGCCGATGCCGACCTTGAACATGTCGAAGACGCTGATGGTCATGGGTGCAGCCTCCTGAGCGCGCGCGTCCTACCCTAGCGTCAATGTACTTGCGTGGGGGCGGTCCATGCACGGCGTGGACGGCAACAATACCGACATCGCGGTTTGACCATCGCCTCTGCGGGGGCATAGGTTCGCGACAGACGGAACATTTGGGGAGAACCGGTCGTGACCTTGCCTCTGGAAGGACTGACGGCTTACGAATTCGGCAGCAATGTCGCGGGGCCTTTCGCGGGGTCGATCCTTGCGGAACTGGGCGCGACCCTGATCAAGGTGGAGCGGCTGGAGGGCGACGACGCCCGTGTCTGGGGACCGCCGTTCGCCGATGACGGCACGGCGACGATCTTCCACGCCCTGAACCGCAACAAGCGCTCCATCACCGTTGACCTGAAGGACCAGGCGGCGCTGGACGAGCTGAAGGCACGCATTGCCGCCGATGGCGACATCGTGGTGCAGAACATGCGCCCCGGTGCCATGGCGCGGCTGGGACTGGATGCGGAGACCCTGCTGGGCCTCAACCCGCGTCTGATCGTCTGCAACCTGCACGCCTTTGGTGCCAGCGGTCCGCTGAAGGACCGCCCTGGCTATGACGCGCTGATGCAGGCCTTCGGCGGCATCATGTCGGTCACGGGGGAGGAGGGGCGTCCGCCGGTGCGGTGCGGCATCTCCGTCATCGACATGGGCACCGGCATGTGGTGCGCCATCGGTATCCTTTCCGCCCTGCTGCGGCGCGGCGTGACGGGCAAGGGCGGGGTGGTCGATGCGGCCCTGTTCGAGACCGCGGTGCAGTGGATGACCTTCTATTCCGCCGATGCGCAGGTCACCGGCAAGTCACCGACACGGCATGGCTCCGGCGTGCGCGGCATTGCCCCCTATGAGGCGTTCGAGTGCGCCGACGGCTACCAGATCGTCGCCGCCTCCAACGACCGGCTGTTCTTCAAGCTGGCGGACGCGCTGGGTCACCCGGAGTGGAAGAACGACCCGCGCTTCGCCACCAATCCGCAGCGCGACGCACACCGGGTGGAACTGAAGACCATGCTGACCGGCATCTTCCTGCGTGAGCCCCGCAGCCACTGGCAGGGGATTCTGGATGACGCCGGGGTGCCCAGCGCCCCGACCCAGACCACCCAGGAGGTTCTGGCCCACCCGCAGACGATTGCCTCGGGCATGGTGCAGCATCTGACCGGCTATCCGCTGGGCCTTATCGGCCTGCCGCTGCAGTTCGACGGCAATCGCCCCGGCCTGCGCAGCAGCGCGCCCGCGCTGGGCGAGGCCAACGCTGAGGTATTCGGCGGGGAGTGAGCGGTATTTTATCGCCGACCCCGGCCTGCCCTCTCCCCCTGCCGACCACCCACGGGATTATCCTGAACGGGCGGCCGGGAGGCGGAGAGGGCAGGCCGGGGACCGCAAATGATTCCCCTCAGCCGTTCGGCCAGTCGGGCTTGCGCTTCTCCTGAAACGCGCGGAAACCTTCCTTGGCGTCTTCGGTGCCGGCCATGACCGGTAGCATCAGTTGCGTGTACTGCTGCGCCTCGTGGATCGGCATGTCCTGCACGGCGTGCAGCGCCAGCTTGCCCAGCCGCATCGCGGTGGGGGAGCGGCTGGTGATGTCGGCGAGCATCTCGTCCAGCACCTTGTCCAGTTCGCCTGGCGGCGCGACGGCATTGAGGACACCCTCCGCTGCGGCGCGCTCCGCGCTCCACGGGGTGCCGCGCATGCAGAGTTCCATCACCTTGCGGCGGGGCAGGACGCGCAGCATGTAGGGCAGGATGGTCATGGGAAACAGACCGACGCCGACTTCCGGCGTGCCGAGGCGCGCGCCTTCGACACCCACCGCCAGGTCGGCGACGCAGACCAGGCCGAAGCCGCCGCCCAGTGCATGACCATTCACCCGCGCGATCACGGGCAGGGTGCAGGTCTCGAAGGCGCGGAACATTTCCGTCAGCTGCAGTTGCGGACGCGCCGGATCGGTGGCGAAGGGGCTGCCGTCCGGCTGTGGGGAAAGGTCGCCCCCGGCGCAGAATACACGGTCCCCGGCACCGGTCAGCACGACCGCGCGAATCGCCGGGTCAGCCTGTGCGCTGGCCAGTCCCGCGGCGATGCCGCCCGTCACCCGGTCATTCAGTGCGTTGCGGCGTTCCGGCCGGTCGATGGTGATGCGGCAGACCGCGCCATCCATCTCCACACGTACCGGATTTTCCTCAGTATCGGCCATTGCCGTCTCCTCCCCTGTGTCTCTCCCGGGCCGCAGCCTAGGCGATAGGGGAGGAGTGGCAAGTCCGGTCTGTCGGATCAGCCGCAGCAGGCGCCGCCGGAGGCCGGTTTCTCGACCTCGTCCAGCGGCTGGTGGTCGGAGCCGTAGAACTGGATCTCCGCCATGGTGTGGAAGGTTTCCCACGGGACACCGGCGGGATCGCGTGACCAGGACTTGTTGCCCTTGGCGTAGCAGCAGGCAGCATCGCGCTGCGGGGCAACCATCTCTTCCGCAGCAGCCATGCGCGCCTCGATCTCTTCGACTTCGGCGTCCGTATCGACCTGCAGGCCCAGATGATCCAGCCCTTCGCTGCGTCCGGCGCGGGTGGAGATCGCAAAGTTCACTGCCGGATCATCCAGCATCCACTTGGCGTAGTCGTGCTTCTCCACTGTCGGCGCGACATCGAACATGGTCGAGTAGAAGGTCTTGGACCGCTCAAGATCCGAAACCGCGATATGCACGTGCAGGCGTTTCATCCGTCTTCTCCTCTCGGGCGCAGCAATTCTGCATCAGGAAGCTTGAGAGCAGCGCGACCTTCGGGAACTCCGCCCGATGCACCATCCGGCGCCCGTCGCGGGTGGCCGTGATCAGAGCTGCCCGTTTCAGGTGGTCGAGGTGATGGCTGAGCGTCGTCCAGGCGATCTCCAGTTCCCGCACCATGGTGGAGGCATCGGCACCGTCGCGTCCGCGTTCCACCAGATAGCGCAGGATCTGGATCCTGCTGGGATGACCCATCGCCCCGAAGGCTTCTGCTGCTATCTCGTTATCCATGTTTCTAGATATATAGATAATGAGGCGCGCGTCAAGCGGTTCCTGGTGGCGGGCAATGCGATATCCTCTGCCTGCAACACCGGCGGCGATCCTGCCCCGGACGCATGAACTTTCCGGAGAAGGTCCCGCAATGATCTCACGGCGGCGCGCATTGGGTGGCTTGGCGGCCACGGCGGCGATGGCCGGTACCGGTTCGGGGTCGTCGATGGCTGTGGGTGCCGACAGGTCCGTGATTGTCATTGGTGCCGGGATTGCCGGACTGACCGCAGCACGAATGCTCCACCGGAGCGGAATTGATGTCGTGGTTCTGGAGGCATCCGGGCGAATCGGCGGGCGCATCCGGACAGACCGCAGCATGGGTATTCCGCTGGAGGCTGGTGCGGGCTGGATTCATGGCCCGGATGGCAATCCGCTGAGCAGGCTGGTCACGGCGACCGGCAGCGAGACATTCGTCACCGATGACGACAGTCTGGAGGTGCGCACTGCGGACGGTTCCATTGTTCCCGGTCAGGAAGTGGAGGCGACGGAGGACCGGTTGCAGGACATCATCGACGCCGTTGATGCAGTCGCGGAGCCAGGTGCGGGACTGGCGGACGTGATCCATGATGTCGCGCCCGGGGCATTGGATCAGCCCCTGCTTCGCTGGATGGGGTCAGCCTTTACCGAGTTCGATCAGGGAGGCCCGCTGCATCTGCTTTCGGCCAGTGACTTCGATGAGGGCGCAGAGTTCGACGGGGCAGATGTGATCGTGAATGGGGGCTACGACCGCCTTCTCGACCCCCTGCGCCGGGGCCTCGATATCGCCTTCCGGACGCCGGTGGACGCGATACGCCTGCTGCCCGGCGGTGCCGGGGTCGAGGTCCGGGCGGGAGACCGGACATGGCGCGCGCGCCAGGTCGTTTGCACCGTTCCACTGGGCATTCTGAAACAGGGCCGGATAGGTTTCGAGCCGCCTCTGCCAGATGGCCACCGGTCTGCGATTGCGCGGATGGGCATGGGAAACGTGACCCGGATCGCGCTGAGGTTTGCCGCGCCGTTCTGGCCTGTCGGGACGCAGTATTTCGGCATCGTGACGGATCCACCGGGTCGTTGGTGCTGGTTCATGAACGCCCGCACCTTCTCATCCCGGAATATCCTGATCGCGATTTCCGTAGGGTCATATCCGGCAATCGCCGAGGCCATGACGGATGAGGAAATGACCGCTGATGTGATGCAGGTGCTGCGTGGTGCCTTCGGGTCAGCTGTGCCCGAACCGCTGCAGATCATGGCGACACGCTGGTCCCGGGAACCGCACGCGCTCGGGGCCTATTCCTTCAGTCACCGGGACAGCAGCATGGATGACTGGCACATGCTGGCGAAGCCGATCGGAGTCGCCCTGCACCTGGCGGGTGAACATACCAGCTGGCGGCATCGCGGCACCACACATGGCGCCTTGCTGAGTGGTCGCCACGTCGCCCGGCGCATACTTGATCAACTGGCGAGGTAGGTCAGCCACCCCTCGTACTGCCGGTCCAGCCGGTCGTGGTCGATCGGCCCCGCATGGCCGGGACCGGGCATCTGGCCGTCGCGGACTTCGCTGGGGGTGATGCCGAACCGCTTCTTGAAGGCCCGGCCGAACGCCGTGTCGCTGCCATAGCCATGCATCAGGGCGATCTCCAGCAGGGACCTGTGCTGGTGCTGCGGGCTCAGCAACTGCTGCAGCGCGCGGCGCATTCGCGCCTCCCGGATATAGCCCGCGATGCCGCCCATCGGCTCGAACATCCGGTACAGCACCGTGCGTGACATGCCGGCCTCTGCGGCCAGCCACTCGGGGGTCAGGTCGGGTTCCGCGAGATGCGTCTGGATCAGCCGCCGGACCGCCGTCATCCGGCCAAGGTTGCGCAACTGCTCCTGTGGCAGGTTCTCGTCATGCGCCGCGTTCAGGCAGGCCGCGACCAGCGTCAGCGCCGCCGCGCCCAGGTTCTCGGCTTCGGAAAGGGACATCTTTCCGGCGTGACTCATCGCACCGCGGAGGAAGTCCCAGAGGATGGCGACCGTCGGTTGCTGGCGGGTGAAGTGGCGCATGTGCTGGTCGTCGGGGGCGATCAGCCGCTCCGAAAGCAATTCCCGTGGGATGATCAGGGAGAGGTTGCTGAAGGTATCCGTGGTCGCGTGCATTTCACGGGCAAGGTCGTAGACCAGCATCGTGGCGGCCGGATGATCGATCTCCAGGGATCCCGCGACTATCCTTTGCGCGCCTGTCTCGAAGAACTGGATCATGTAGTGATCCAGGCCGTCCTGGCTGATCCGCCCTGCACCACGGGTGAACATCTGCGCCCGCGTCTGGCAGCGGGCGAGCATCATCGGCCCCAGCATGGTCGCGTGGATGCGCGCCTCGAAACCGTCCTGCAAGGCGCTGCGCGGGGCATCGACATCGAAGATGACGGCAATACTCTCCTTCCAGATGCCGAACTGGTCACGTGTTTCGACATTGCCGACGTCGAACAGCGCCTCCGGCGCGAACCCCTTGCGGTTCGACGGTGAAAGGTCAGCGCCTGAACCTGTCGCGTCTCCTCCCAGCATCGGCTCCACTCCCTGTCGAATATCCGGGACACATGATCGGGCGCGACAATATCGCGCGGGCTAGCCTTGGATGAATGTTCTCCGTCACAGAGAAGGCCGTGAACCGAATGTTGCTCAGAAGCTGCGAGATTGCCTCACCCGGAAAATCCGACTTCCTGTCCCTGCGTCCCGACAACCACGATACCTTCAGTCTGACGATGTGGCAGGGCAATGGCGGTGCAGACCAGCGCTTCGTCTTCGTACCTGTGGATGAATCATATCATCGGATACTGACCTTGCGAAAGGATGCCGCCGACCGGCCCTTCCTGGGGGTGGAGCGGCAGTCAGGCGAGGTGGTGGTGGGCCCGCACACCAGTGATGGCAGCCAGCTCTTCCGTGTCATCGACCAGGATGAGGGCCATTTCTCCATTGCCGCCTGCCTTGCCGGGTGCGGCTATCTCGACAGTGCCGACGGCACCCGGGACGTACGCTTCCGTGCCGGCGAGACCAGCGGCGCGCCGCGCCGCAGCCAGTTGTTTCATGTCATCAATGATCACTGCCTCGACTACACGTCCGCCATGCTGGTGGAGACAGGCAGCAAGCCGCGCGCCTTCAAGCTGCTGGAGTGCATCAATGTGGTTGTGGAGGCGGAGCAGTCGGTCTTCCTGCTGCAGGCACTGTCGCTGGAGCAGCTGGAGCGGCTGGCGCGGGCCCTGATCACCGATCCCGGTTTCCGCGCGCTGGTGCAGGATGTCGGTCAGCAGGGCTACCTCAGCGCCAGACAGGCGGAGGCCACCGAACTGCTGCAGAACGCCAAGCAGATCGTGAAGAAGCACCTGGGCCTCAACATCGATCACACGCCGCCGTCGATCGGCGGCATCGTTGCCATCATGGCCGTGACCTGTGCCCTGATGCCGCTGCGCATCTCCACGGAGGAGAAATCCGTGGTCGAGACCGTCGTCGGCACCCTGGGCCTGGTCTCCGCCGTCCTCAAGATCGTCACCCTGCTCGGCATCGGAGGGGCACTCTGGTTCATCGAGATCATGTGGACCGAGTGAGAGGGGGCGGCCCGCTGAAGGTGCCGGGGCGCACTTTCAGCGGGCCGCAATCTCCCTAGAACAGTTCCTTCGCCAGGATTTCCAGGGCTTCCTTCGAGGTGGCGCGGCAGAGCATGGCGCTGACCTTGCGCTCCTTGCCGGCCTGTTTCCAGGCGGCGAGCTGTTCGCGGATGTGGCCGGCCGGGCCGACCAGCGCGACCCTGTCCACCAGTTCATCGGGAACCATCGAGAAGGCTTCGGCCCGGCGACCGGACAGGAAGGCGTCCTGGATCGCGGAGGCGGCCTCGCCATAGCCCAGACGGGTGGCATATTCGGCGTAGTAGTTTTTCTTCTTCGCGCCCATGCCGCCGATGTAGAAGCCCATGTTCTCCTTCACCGGACGCCGCGCCGCCTCGATGTCGTCATTCACGACCACGGTGACGAAGGGGCAGATGTCGAAGTTCTGCAGGCTCTTGCCCTCGGTCTTGCCGAAGCCCTGGTCGATGTAGGTGCCGATGGCGTCATAGTTGGACGGGTCCATGTAGACCGGGATGACCCCGTCGCAGACCTCGGCGGCGGTGCGGATGCCGCCCGGCGAGATGGAGGCGGAATAGATCTTCAGCGGATGTTCGGGGCGCAGGATGGTCTTCAGCGGCTTGCCGAGGCCGGTGGCGCCGGGACCGTTGTAGGGCAACTGGTAATGCGTGCCCTCATGCGTCACCGGCTCCTCCCGCGCGATCACCTTGCGCATGATGGAGACATACTCGCGGATCAGTTCCAGCGGCTTGCCGTAGGGCACGCCGTGCCAGCCCTCGATCACCTGCGGGCCGGACGGGCCGAGACCGAGGATGAAACGACCGCCGGACAGGGCCTGCAGGGTCAGGGACGTGGTGCTCATCAGCGCGGGGGAGCGGGCCTGCATCTGGCAGATGCCGGTGCCGACCTTGATCTTCGAGGTCTGGCTGAGAATCCATGAGGCGGAGGAGATGGCGTCCGCGCCCCAGGCTTCCGACGTCCAGACGGAGTCATAGCCCATCGCCTCCGCCGCCTTGATCATCTCCATGTCAATTCGGTAGTGGGCATCGCCCGTGCCGAGTATCAGACCGACGTCCATTGCGCGCATCCTCCCGCATCGCAGAAATTCCTGCGCGGGAGGTTAGAGCATTCCGTCAGAAGATGGAATCGGCTCAGGCGCGGTTTGCGTTCAGCCGCGCGATGGCGGCATCCAGCTGGTCGAAATGGTCGATCACCGCGTCCGCGCCCAGGTCGTGCGCCGACCCCCGGCCATAGCCGAACGTGACGGCCACGACGGGCACCCCGGCGTTGCGGGCTGCACCGACATCCGTTGCAGAATCACCCACCATGATGGCCCGTTTCGCATCACCCCCGGCCAGGCGGATGGTTTCCAGCAGATGCCGCCCGTCCGGTTTGCGGAAGGCGAAGGTATCGGATCCGGTGACCGCGTCGAAATGGTGGTTCAGGCCCAGCAGGTCGAGCAGCCGGTCCGCGAATTCGAAGCGCTTGTTGGTGCAGACGGCGACTTTCGCGCCACGGGCCCTGGCCCGCAGCACCGCCGAGATGGCCCCGGGATAGGGCTCGCTCAGGTCCGCCAGATGTGCCTGATAATGGTCGAGGAACAGGCCCATCAGACGCTCGTAACCGGCGCCTTCCGGCAGGGTTCCCGTATCGCGGAAGCTGCCCTGGATCATCGGTCCCGCGCCATCGCCGATCAGGTCCTTGACCCGGTCGAAGGAAACATCCGCGCGTCCCTCGTGCCGCAGCAGCCAGCGGACAGTGCCATAGAGGTCGGGTGCGCTGTCGATCAGGGTGCCGTCCAGATCGAAGACAATCGTGTCTGCTGTCATTTCACTCCGCCCCGCCGCTCTGTTCACATCAAGGGCGCGGTTTACAGCAGGAATGGCATGGTGTCTGCAAACCTCTGAAACATCGTTTGAATTGTTGTGTGTCGTGTGACTGTGGCACTGTCACTGTGCGCCAGACGTTCGGGGCGCACTTGGGAAGGGAATGCGGAATGGGGTCGAAATCTCTGGCGGCCATTGTACTGGCTGCGGGCAAGGGCACGCGGATGAAGTCCGATCTGCCGAAGGTGCTGCACCGTGTTGCGGGCAAGCCCATGATCAATCACATCCTGGATGCGCTGGCCCCGCTGCAGCCTGCGCGGACCACCGCCGTCGTGGCCCCGGGCTATGATGATGTGGCGGCCGCCGTTGCGCCCGCCGAGACAGCGATCCAGAGTCCGGCGCGGGGCACGGGCGATGCCGTGCTGGCGGCGCGGGAGACGCTGAAGGATTTCGACGGCACCGTGCTGGTGCTGTTCGGGGACACGCCGCTGCTGACCACCGCCACGATCCAGGCAATGGTCGATGCCATGGCCGGCACGGATGACCCGGCGGTCGCGGTGCTGGGCTTCCGTCCTGATGATCCGGCGGCCTACGGGCGTCTCGTCACCTCCGGCGACGGGCAGCTTGAGGCAATCGTCGAATTCAAGGACTGCTCGGAGGCGCAGAAGCAGATCACGCTCTGCAATGCCGGGATCATGGGGCTGGACGGTCGCGTGGCCCTGTCGCTGCTGGAGCGGATCGACAGCAACAATGCGCAGAACGAGTTCTACCTGACCGACGTGGTCGCCATTGCCCGCGGTGACGGGCGCGCCTGTGTCGTGGTCGAGGGTGATGAGGAAGAGGTCATGGGCGTCGACAGCCGGCTGAAGCTGGCGGAGGCGGAGGCCGTGGCTCAGCGCCGCCTGCGGGAGGCCGCGATGGCCGATGGCGCCACCCTGATCGCGCCGGAAACCATCTGGTTCTCCACCGATACCGTGCTGGGCCGCGACGTGGTGATCGAACCGCATGTGGTCTTCGGTCCCGGCGTCACGGTGGCCGACAATGTCCGCATCAAGGCGTTCAGCCATCTGGAGGGCGCGACCGTGGCGACCAAGGCCGATATCGGACCCTATGCCCGCCTGCGTCCCGGTGCGGACGTGCGCCAGGGGGCGAAGATCGGCAATTTCGTCGAGGTCAAGAAGGCGGTGATCGAGGATGGGGCCAAGGTCAATCACCTGACCTATGTCGGCGATGCCCGCGTCGGTGCCGGGGCCAACATCGGGGCCGGGACCATCACCTGCAACTACGACGGCTTCATGAAATATCACACCGACATTGGTGCGGGGGCCTTCATCGGTTCCAACAGTGCGCTGGTGGCGCCGGTGAAGATCGGCGACGGGGCCATCGTCGGTGCCGGATCGACCATTGCGAAGGATGTACCGGCGGATGCCCTGGTGGTGACCCGTGCGAAGCCGGTGGTGAAGGGCGGCTGGGCCGCAGATTTCCGTGTCAGACAAGCCGCCGCCAAGGCCGCGCAGAAGAAGAACTGAGGATCAGGCCATGTGTGGAATTGTTGGTGTTGTCGGTGGAGCCGAGGTTGCGGGTCGTCTGGTCGAGGGTCTGCGCCGTCTCGAATACCGGGGCTATGACTCGGCGGGTATCGCGACCCTGGTGGACGGCGGAATCGACCGCCGCCGGGCCGAGGGCAAGCTGGTCAATCTGGAGAATGTGGTGCGCGACCATCCGCTGGATGGCGTCATCGGCATCGGCCACACCCGCTGGGCCACCCACGGCATTCCGAACGAGACCAATGCCCATCCCCACGCCACGGACAAGGTCGCGCTGGTCCACAACGGCATCATCGAGAACTACCGGGAACTGGCGGCGGAACTGAAGGCCGCAGGCTCCGTCTTTGCCTCCGAGACCGACACCGAGATCGTGGCACATCTGATCACGCGCCACCTGAACGATGGCGACGACCCGCAGCAGGCGGTCGCGCGCGCCCTGAAGCGGCTGGAAGGCGCCTTCGCGCTGGCCATCATCTTCGCCGGTCACGAGGGGCTGATGATCGGCGCCCGGCGCGGCAGCCCGCTGGCCGTCGGCTATGGCGATGGCGAGATGTTCCTGGGCTCCGACGCCATGGCGCTGGCACCCATGACCAACCGCATCAGCTACCTTGAGGAAGGCGACTACGTCGTCCTGCACAATGAGAGCGCCAGCTTCTTCGACGCCGACGACAATCCGGTGAAGCGGGAGATCAAGCAATCGGCCATTTCCGGCGCGATGATCGGCAAGGGCAACCACCGCCACTTCATGATGAAGGAGATCTTCGAGCAGCCCGCCGTGATCGGCGACACGCTGCACAGCTACCTGAACCCGGCGACGGGCGAGATCCACATGCCGCCGATGCCGTTCGACATGGCGACGGTGACCAAGGTGACGATCATTGCCTGCGGCACCTCCTTCTATGCCGCCATGGTGGCGAAATACTGGTTCGAGAGCGTGGCGCGGCTGTCGGTGGAGGTCGATGTGGCCTCCGAGTTCCGCTATCGGGAAGCCCCGCTGCCGGAGGGGGGCCTCGCCATCTTCATCAGCCAGTCGGGCGAGACCGCCGATACCCTGGCGGCGCTGCAGTACGCCAAGGCCAACGGCCAGCACATCGCGGCAATCGTCAATGTGCCGGAAAGCTCCATCGCACGGGAGGCTGACCTGGTGCTGCCGACCCTGGCGGGGCCGGAGATCGGCGTGGCCTCCACCAAGGCCTTCACCTGCCAGCTCGCGACGCTCGCCTGCCTGGTGATCGCCACCGCCCGTGCCCGTGGCGCCATTGACGAGGCGGAGGAAGACCGCCTGTCAGCGGCCATCGCCCATGTGCCGGCCATGGTGTCGGAGGTGCTGAACCACGACGACACCATCCGCGACCTGGCGCAGAGCATCTTCGAGGCGCGGGACGTGCTGTATCTGGGGCGTGGTCCCGGCTACCCCATCGCGCTGGAGGGCGCGCTGAAGCTGAAGGAAATCTCCTACATCCACGCGGAGGGCTATGCCTCCGGCGAGATGAAGCACGGCCCCATCGCCCTGATCGACGAACTGGTGCCGGTGATCGTGATCGCGCCCACCGACAAGTGGTTCGACAAGACCATCTCCAACATGCGCGAAGTCATGGCGCGCGGCGGGCGGGTGGTCTTCCTGTCCGACGCCAAGGGCCTGGCGGAAGTCGGCAGCGACGCCGCCCACACCGTCGAGATCCCCATGGCCGACCCCTTCGTCGCCCCGATCCTCTACTCGATCCCGGTGCAGCTCCTCGCCTACCACGTCGCGGTACTGAAAGGCACGGACGTCGACCAGCCCCGCAATCTCGCCAAGTCGGTGACGGTGGAGTAGGTCAGCCGCCCGCGAACACCCGGTTGAACGCCGCCACCGCTTCAGCGGGGCCGTCCGGGTGGTTCCAGACGCCGTTGACGACGGCCAGGAAGTCGGCGCCGGCGGCGACCAGCGGGGGGCAGTTGTCGACGGTGATGCCGCCGATGGCGACGCAGGGCACGGTGGTCATCGCGGACCAGATCTCCAGCATGTCCACCGTCGCCTGTGACTTCGGCACCTTGGTGGTGGTGGGGAAGAAGGCACCGAAGGCGACATAGTCGGCCCCGGCATCCGCTGCCTCCATCGCGAGCTGGCGCGAATCGTAGCAGCTGACACCGACGATGGCGTTGCTGCCGACGGTGGCCCGCGCGGTCTCGTAGGGCGCGTCGTCTCCGCCCACATGCACGCCGTCGGCATCGAATTCGGCGGCGAGGTCGGGGCGATCGTTGACGATGAAGGCGACATCGCGGGCCTGCGCCACCGGCATCAGCCTCTCGATGGCGCGGCGGATTGTGTCGTCATCCACATCCTTCAGCCGAAGCTGCAGGCAGGCGACATCGCCCCCGTCCAGGGCGGTGGCCAACGTGTCCGCGAACGCATCCGGGTCCAGTTGCGGCGGGGTGATCAGGTAGAGGCGGCAGGGCGTTTCATCGTTCATGCGTGACCTGTACTGTTGGTCACGCGCCGGGGCAAGTGCCGCTTGACGCTGAGGCGGCGGGGTGGCTACCTCACCCGCGCAACCCGCTGCCGGAGGATGAACCGTGTCGGACAGTTACAGGATCTTCGTACGCGACCTGGTTCTGGCCATGGAAATCGGGATCCATGATCACGAGATCGGGCGGAAACAGAGGGTGCGGCTCAACCTGGATGTCGAGACCCTGCGCGACGTGGACACCCCCGGCATCGACGGCGTGGTCTCCTACGAGGACCTGATCAACAACATCAAGGACATCGTCGATCGCGGCCATATCGACCTGGTGGAGACGCTGGGCGATGCGGTGCTGGAGATGGTGGTGGAGGACCCGCGCGTGATCGAGGCCGTCCTGCGGATCGAGAAGCTGGACGTCTTCGGCGATGTGGAGAGTGTCGGCGCGGAAATGACCCGCCGTCGCGAGATCTGACCGCCGATGGCTGAGGCGCCGCTGCTGCAGGGCCGGGATCTCGCCGCACTCAGGGGGGAGCGGCTGATCTTTGCCGGTGTCGGCTTCGAACTCGACAATGGCGGGCTGCTGAAGCTCACCGGTCGCAACGGCGCGGGCAAGTCCACCCTGATCCGCATGATCGCCGGTCTCGTCGCGCCCTTTGCCGGCAGCCTGCACTGGAAGGGCGCGGAAGTGGGCCGGGACCGGGAGGCTTTCCTGGCCGACCTGATCTATGCCGGGCACCAGGACGGGCTGAAGACGGCGCTGACGGCCACCGAGAATCTCGAGCTGTTCGCCCGCCTGCGGGGGGCGTCCGACCGGGATGCGGTCGCGGCGCTGGGCAGTTTCGGCATCGCGGAACTGGCTGACCTGCCGGTGCGTTACATGTCGGCAGGCCAGCGTCGCCGGGTGTCCCTTGCACGGCTGCTGATGTCGCCTGCAAGTCTCTGGCTGCTGGATGAACCGCTGACCGCGCTGGATACGGGGGCCATCGCGCAACTGGGTGTCGTCGTCGATGCGCATCGCGATGCAGGCGGCATGGTCATCGCCGCCACCCATGCGGACCTGCCGGGGCAGCCGGGCAGCGTGCTGGAGATCGTGCCGCCCGTGGATGCGGACCTCGATACGGACCTGGACGACGAGATGGACGGTGACAGGGAGGACGCGTGGTGAGCCGCACGTTCCTGATGCTGATCCGCCGTGACCTTCTGCTGGCCCGTCGGCAGGGCGGGGGCAGCCTGCTGTCCATCACCTTCTTCGTGCTGGTGGTCAGCCTGTTTCCGCTGGGGGTCGGTCCGGCACCGGAGACGCTGGAGCGAATCGCCGCCGGAACCATCTGGGTCGCGGCGCTGCTGTCGGTGCTGCTGTCGCTGGACCGCATGTTCCAGGCGGATCTGGAAGATGGCAGCCTGGACCAGCTCGCCCTGCTGCCGCTGCCGCTGTCGCTCGTGGTGCTGGCCAAGACCATCGCCCACTGGCTGACGACGGGCCTGCCGCTGACGCTGGCCGCGCCGCTGCTGGGCCTGCTGATGCAGCTCTCGCCGGATGCCTATGGTGCCCTGATCGCGGCCATGTTGCTCGGGACACCGATCCTCAGTCTGATCGGGGCCATCGGGGCGGCACTGACGGTCGGTGTCCGGCGTGGCGGGGTGCTGCTGACCCTGATCGTGACACCGCTCTACATCCCGGTGCTGATCTTTGGCGTCAGTGCCGCGGAGGCAGCGGCGCAAGGGTTCTCCTATTCCGCTCATATGCTTTTTCTATCGGCCATCCTGTCTGGCGCAATCGTGATCGCGCCGATCGCCGCAGCGTGGGCACTGAAACTTGCCTTGGACTAGGTTCCTGTGAGAAATCAGAGCCGTACTGCGACGACCGTCACCTTGGAATTCGCGGTTTTCGCCCCAGCTTGAGGAGCGACATGCACAGGTTTGCCAACCCCACGCGCTTTTTGCGCCTTGCCGCCGCCGTGCTGCCGTTCAGCGCGGCCGTCGCTGCGTTGTGCCTGGGCGCGGGCCTGGTGTGGGGCCTGTTCTTCGCGCCGCCCGATTACCAGCAGGGCGACACGGTGCGGATCATGTTCATTCATGTGCCGGCCGCGATGATGTCCATGGGCGTCTACGCAGGTATGGCCATCGCCAGCGCCATTGCCCTGATCTGGCGTCATGCGGTCGCCGACCTGATCGCCAAGGCCAGCGCTCCCATCGGTGCCACCTTCTGCTTCATCTGCCTGCTGACCGGCTCGCTCTGGGGCAAGCCCATGTGGGGGACCTGGTGGGTCTGGGACGCGCGCCTGACCTCCATGCTGATCATGCTGTTCATCTATCTGGGCTACATGGCGCTCTGGCAGGCCTTCGACGACCAGACCAAGGCCGCCCGCGCCGCCGCGATCCTGGCGCTGGTCGGTGCGATCAACCTGCCGATCATCAAGTTCTCCGTCGAATGGTGGAACACGCTGCACCAGCCCGCCAGCCTGATCACCATGTCGGGGCCGAAGATCCATGCGTCCCTGCTCTGGCCACTGTTGCTGATGATCGTCGGGTTCGGGGCCTATTACCTGACAGTGCTGATCTATCGCGTCCGCGCCGAGATCCACATGCGCCGCACCCGGATGCTGCGCCTCGCGCAGGCTGACCGCCACGCGGCGATGCAGGCCGCGGAATGAGTTGGGGGGGCAGCATGAGTGAATTTCTTTCCATGGGCGGCTACGGCTTCTTCGTCTGGACATCCTGGGGCGTCGGTGCGGTACTGATGATCGGCCTGCTGATTCAGAGCATCGCCGCCGCGCGATCCGCCGCACGTGAAGTCCAGGCCATCGAACAACTCAGCCCCCGCCGCCGCCGCAGAAAGGCAGACGCCGAATGAGGCCAAAACGCCAGCGACTTCTGATCGTCATCACCGGCCTCGTGTTCATCGGGGCGGCAATCGGGTTCGCGCTGTTTGCGCTGAACGAGGAACTGGACGTCTTCCGCAGCCCCTCGCAGGTGGCCGAGAGCGGCTTCCCTGAAGGCAAGCGGTTCCGTGTCGGTGGACTGGTCGAGGATGGATCGGTCAGCAGCGAGGGGATCGTCACCACCTTCCGCGTGACCGACGGGGCGCATTCCCTCACCATCTCCTACGACAAGATCCTGCCGGACCTGTTTCGCGAAGGGCAGGGGGTGATCGCGCTCGGCACCCTGAACGCGGGCGGCACCTTCGAGGCGCAGGAAGTCCTGGCCAAGCATGACGAGAACTACATGCCGCCGGAAGTCGCTGACGCGCTGAAGAAATCCGGACATTTCAAACCTGAAGGCGGAGACAGCTGATGGCACCCGAACTCGGCCAGTATGCACTGGTCCTCGCGATCCTGGTCGCGGTGGTGCAGGCCATCGTGCCCCAGATCGGCGCCTATCGCCGCGATGCCGCCTGGATGGGGGTTGCGCCCGTGGCGGCGCGGGCGCAGTTCCTGCTGGTGCTCTTTGCCTTCGGCTGCCTGATGACCAGCTTCATCGCCTCCGATTTCTCGGTGGTGAATGTCTTCGAGAACAGCCATTCCCTGAAGCCCATGATCTACAAGATCAGCGGCGTCTGGGGGAATCACGAGGGCTCCCTGCTGCTCTGGATCCTGATCCTGACCCTGTTCGGGGCCGCCGTGGCGCAGTTCGGCCAGAACCTGCCGCCGACCCTGCAGGCGCGGGTGCTGTCGGTGCAGGCCATGATCGGTGTCGGCTTCCTGGCCTTCATCCTGTTCACCTCCAATCCCTTTGCCCGGCTTGATCCGGCGCCGTTCGAGGGCGCGGGCCTCAATCCGCTGCTGCAGGATCCGGCGCTGGCGATCCATCCGCCGTTCCTCTATCTTGGCTATGTCGGGTTGTCGGTGGCCTTCTCCTTCGCCGTCGCCGCCCTGATCGAAGGGCGCGTCGATCCCGCCTGGGCGCGCTGGGTGCGGCCCTGGACCCTTGCCGCCTGGTGCTGCCTGACCGCGGGTATCGCGCTCGGCAGCTACTGGGCCTATTACGAGCTTGGCTGGGGTGGCTGGTGGTTCTGGGATCCGGTGGAGAACGCGTCCTTCATGCCCTGGCTGGCGGCAACCGCGCTGCTGCATTCCTCCATCGTGGTGGAGAAGCGTGATGCACTGAAGAGCTGGACCGTGCTGCTGGCGATCCTGGCCTTCTCGCTCTCGCTGCTGGGGACCTTCCTGGTCCGCTCCGGCGTGCTGAATTCCGTCCATGCCTTCGCCTCCGATCCGGCGCGCGGCGTCTTCATCCTGGCGTTCCTGGTCTTCGTGGTCGGCGGATCGCTGACGCTCTATGCCATTCGTGCGCCATCGCTGAAGGGTGGCGGACTGTTCCGGCCGATCAGCCGGGAGGGTACGCTTGTGCTCAACAACCTGCTGCTCTCCACCGCCTGTTTCACCGTGCTGCTGGGGACGCTCTACCCGCTGTTCCTCGATGCGGTTGCGGAGGAGAAGGTCTCGGTCGGCCCGCCCTATTTCAATGCGGTCTTCGTGCCGCTGATGACGCCGCTGATCGCCGCGCTGGCGATCGGGCCGATGCTGGCATGGAAGCGGGGTGATCTGGCCGGGGTCATGGGGCGGCTGAAGTTCGTGGCGGCGATTGCCGTTCTCGTCGGACTGGGCATGGCCTGGTACGCCTGGAACGTGATGCCGCTGGCGGTGCTCGGCTTCGCACTGGTGGCCTGGCTGTCGCTGGGCGTGTTCCGCGAATGGGCGGAGCGGGTCAGGCTGTTCCGCTGGGACATCGCTGACAGCTGGCGACGTGCCACCGGGCTGCCGCGCGCATCCTACGGCATGTCGGTGGCGCATCTGGGCGTGGCCCTGACCGTCTTCGGCATCACCGCGTCGGAAGCCTGGCAGGAAGAGAAGCAGGTCTTCATGCGCCCCGGCGACGTGCAGACCGTCAGCGATTTCGAACTGACCTTCGTCGGCGCGGAGCGGCTGCCTGGTCCGAACTATTCGTCGCTGGCCGGAACCTTTGCGGTCACCCGCAACGGCCAGCCGGTGACGATCCTGCAGCCGGAGGCCCGGACCTTCACCAATCCGCCAATGGAAACGACGGAGGCTGCGATCCGCACCACGCTGGCCGGTGACCTCTATACCGTCGTGGGTGAAGGGGATGGTCAGGGTGGCTATGCCGTGCGGCTGTACTACAAGCCGATGGTGATCTGGATCTGGCTCGGCACGCTGGCCATGATGATCGGCGGCATGATCTCTCTCAGCGACCGTCGCCACCGGATCGGCGCACCTGCCCGGAAACCGGCGGAGGCGGCGGACACTGATCGCGACAGCGGGGCGCTTGCCGCCGCCGGTGCGGGCGATTGAGCGGGGAGCCGGACATGACCGACAGTGCTGAACAGGGTGGCGAGACGCCGTCGCGGCGTCGGACCCGCACCGGGCTGCTGTTTGCCCTGATACCGGTTGCCGCCTTCGTCGTGATCGGTGTGTTCCTCTTCCGCGGCCTGTCGCTGGACCCGTCGGAGATCTATTCGGTCCTGATCGACAAGCCCGCGCCTGCCTTCGATCTGGCGCCGCTGCCGGGCAAGGAACACGGTCTCGCCACCAGCGACCTCACCCAGCCCGTGCAACTGGTGAATGTCTTCGCATCCTGGTGCGTGGCCTGCCGGGTGGAGCATCCGCTGCTGATGGAGCTGAAACGCAACGGAACGGTTCCGATCTATGGTCTGAACTACAAGGACCAGCCGCAGGCGGCGCTGAACTGGCTGCGCAATTTCGGGGACCCCTACGATCGGATCGGCTCTGACCTGAACGGGCGTGTCGGCATTGATTTCGGTGTCTACGGCGTGCCGGAAACCTTCATCGTCAATGGCGAGGGTATCATCGTGCGCAAGATCACCGGGCCGATCACACCGCAGATCCTGCAGAAGGAACTGCTGCCCCTGATCGCGGAGATGCAGAAGTGAGCCGCTCCGCCCTTGCGACACTGATCGGCGCGGCGTTGCTGATCCTGAGTCTGCCCGCCTTCGCCATCTTCACGGAGAAGCCGCTTGCGGACCCGGAGCAGGAGGCGCGGGCACAGCACCTGATGCGGGAATTCCGCTGCCTCGTCTGCCAGAACCAGGCGATTTCCGAGAGCCATGCGGACCTGGCCGGGGACATGCGGGCCATCGTGCGTGAACGCATCGCCGCCGGGGACGATAATGATGCGGTGCGGCAGTACTTCATCGACCGTTACGGCGACTGGGTGCTGCTGGACCCGCCGCTGAACCGCAAGACGATCCTGCTCTGGGCGGGAGGTGGCGTGATCCTGCTGGTCGGGGCCGGGCTGATCTTCATCCGGATGCGGCGTTCGACCCGGTCCGGGGCGCTGGGACAGACGGCGCTTTCCGAGGCCGAGAAGGCCGAACTTGAACGACTGATGCGAGAGCAGGGCTGAGCATAGATGAACCTCTGGATTGCTGTTGGCCTGATCACTTTCGCCGTTTCCGTCTATCTGCTGCGGCCCCTGATACGGGGTGGCAATGCCGGCGTGCGACGCGGTGACTTCGATCTTTCGGTCTATCGCCGGCAGCTGGATGAACTGGCTGCCGATGCGGAACGCGGGGTGATTTCCGGACCCGAGGCGGAGGCCGCGCGGGTCGAGATCCAGCGGCGCATGATCCAGACCGGTCGCGATGCGGAGACTGCGGCGCAGGACGGTGGCAACAGCCGCTTCATTGTCGGCGCGATCGTGGCCATTGCCCTGCCGGCCGCTGCGGCCGCGCTCTACATGGTGCTGGGATCTCCCAACCTGCCCTCCCAGCCGCTTGCCGACCGGGGCGCGATACCGGGCCGGACGCAGGTTGCGCAGGCCGGTGGCGCTGAGGCTGCGGCCAGCCAGGAAGGGCTGGCCTCCATCGAGAAGATGGTGGAAAGCCTGTCCGACAAGCTGGAGAAGGATCCGACCGATTTCGATGGCTGGATGCTGCTGGGCCGTTCCTATGGCGTCATGGAGGCCTATGACAAGGCGGTGGAGGCCTATGCCCGCGCCGCTGCGCTGCCGGAAGGTTTCGGCGATGCCAATGCCCAGATGCAACTGGGGGAGACCATCATCTTTGCCAGCCAGGGCGTGGTGACGGAGCGGGCGCAGGGCGCATTCCGCCGGGCGCTCGAAATCGATCCCGGTCACCCCGGGGCGCAGTTCTATCTGGCGCTGGCCATGGGGCAGGCGGGCAATCTGCGCGGCGCCTACGAGGGCTGGCTGGCGCTGGCTGCCCAAAGCCCTGCCGACGCGCCCTGGATGCCTGCGCTGCGCGCGCGGCTGGAGGAAGTGGCCCGGGATCTGGAGATCAGCCTGCCTGATCCGCTGCCGACCCTGCCTGCGGCACCGGCGGGGGCACCGCCCTCCGCGCCGGTTGCTGCCGCGCCGGGTTCCGCGCCCGCGCCATCTGCTGCAGCACCGTCGACGCCGCCCGCCGCTGGCCCGATCGCGGGCACCCGCGGACCGGATGCCGAGCAGATGCGTGCGGCGGCTGAAATGTCGGCGGATGACCGTCAGGCCATGATTCGCGGCATGGTGCAGCGCCTTGCCGACCGCATGGCCGACAATCCCGATGACGCCGATGGCTGGAACCGACTGGCCCGCGCCTATGGCGTGCTGGGGGATCAGGAAGGCGCGGCGGAAGCCTATGGCAATATCGTTCGGCTGAATCCGAATGACGTGCAGGCACGCCTGTCGCTGGGTGGCGCCTATCTGGCCCAGGTCGGGCCGGGGCCGATGCCTGCCACGGCGATCGAGCAGTTCGAGGCGGTGCTGGCGCTGGATGCCGACAACCCGGATGCACTCTGGTTCCTCGGCCGTGCCGATGCGGAGGCCGGGCGCAATGATGCGGCACGCGAGAAGTGGCAGCGTCTGCTGGGGCAGCTTCAGCCGGGATCGGAGGCGCACGACAATGTCCGCGCCCAGATCCAGCGACTGGACGAAGGCTGACCTGACCCGGGTATCCCGAAAGAAAAAACGGAGGCGTCCCAGGGGGACACCTCCGTCGAGTGTCGGCCGCCGACAGTCGCGGTCGGCCGATGAGGGAATGCTGCGGCGCCAAAATCACGTGGTGACAAGCACCGAACAGGTCTGACGAAGCAATTCACGATCCACACACGTGTGGGTTATTTGCTTTTGTATTTCAACGGCCTCAAACAGGTCGCAGCGTGCCGTTGCCCTGTTTTCGGACAGGGTACCTGTTTCAGAATGATTCAGTTTCCGCGAACTGTCCCGAAATGGGGCGTGCCGGTGAGCGACCATCATGCTTGAAATACCGGGGCGCTTCACCGCAAAGTCGGACGATGCGGAGCAGGAGAAATCTACATTGACCATTCCCAGTCATCTGCCGGGCGCCGATCAGTTCTCGACCCGGGTTCCGGAGGGCGACAACAGAGAACGCATGGTATGCGGCGATTGCGGCTGGGTTCACTATGTGAATCCGAAGATCGTCGTCGGCGCTGTCTGCCGTCTGGATGACCGGATCCTGCTGTGCCGCCGCGCCATCGAGCCGCGTCACGGCTTCTGGACCATCCCCGCCGGCTTCATGGAGGAGCGGGAGAGTTCCGAACAGGGGGCCGCGCGCGAGGCCATGGAGGAGGCCCATGCCGACATACGCATCGGCAACCTGCTGGCGGTCTACAACATCCCGCGGATTTCGCAGGTGCAGCTGATCTACTGCGCGGAGATGAATGCGCCGGAGGTGAAACCGGGACCGGAATCACTGGAGGTTCGCTACTTCGCCTGGGACGAGATCCCGTGGGATGAACTGGCGTTCCCGAGTGTCACCTGGGCACTGCAGCAGTACCGTCAGGTCTGGAACAGTCCGTCCTTTGCCGCCTTCACCAACCCGCCGGGCGAGACGGGCGCAAGCACCCCCGGGTGAGCCGCGGGCAGGCATCGCCGCCTTGAACGGTACGGCAGACAATATACATGGTGGCGGACAGCCCTGACGGCTGTCGCCACATTCTTCCTCAATTCGGGAGCGATCATGGATCAGGAGCAGTCGGCCACCTGGCACGGCACAACCATTCTCTCCGTGCGCAAGGGCGGCAAGGTCGTCATTGCCGGCGACGGGCAGGTCACACTCGGCCAGACCGTCATCAAGGCCAATGCGCGCAAGGTCCGCAGGCTGGGCAAGGGCGACATTGTCGCCGGATTTGCCGGGGCCACCGCCGACGCCTTCACCCTGTTCGAACGGCTGGAGGCGAAGCTGGAACAGCATCCGGGCCAGCTCACCCGTGCCGCCGTGGAACTGGCCAAGGACTGGCGCACGGATCGCTATCTCCGGCGGCTGGAGGCCATGATGGCCGTGGCGGACGCGGAGACTTCGCTGGTCCTGACCGGTACCGGCGATGTGCTGGAGCCGGAGGACGGGCTGATCGGCATCGGCTCCGGCGGCAACTACGCGCTGGCCGCCGCACGGGCGCTGATCGACCGCGACGACATGGACGCGGAGGCGATTGCCCGCCGCGCCATGAAGGTCGCGGCCGACATCTGCGTCTATACCAACGAAAACGTCATCATCGAGAGTGCCTGAACCCCATGAGTGATTTCAGCCCGCGCGAGATCGTCCACGAACTGGACCGCTTCATCATTGGCCAGAACGACGCCAAGCGCGCCGTTGCGGTGGCGCTGCGCAACCGCTGGCGTCGCCAGCAGTTGCCTGACGACCTGCGCGACGAGGTGCTGCCCAAGAACATCCTGATGATCGGCCCGACCGGTGTCGGCAAGACGGAGATCTCGCGGCGGCTGGCCAAGCTGGCCCATGCGCCGTTCCTGAAGGTGGAGGCCACGAAGTTCACCGAAGTCGGCTACGTCGGACGTGACGTGGAGCAGATCGTCCGTGACCTGCTGGAAACCGCCATCACCATGGTCCGCGAACGCAAGCGCAAGGAAGTCCGTGCCCGCGCCGAGCAGGCGGCGGAGGAACGTGTGCTGGACGCGCTGGTCGGCGATGGTGCCAGCCGCGAAACGCGGGAGAAGTTCCGCCAGAAGCTGCGCAACGGCGATCTGGATGACAAGGAGATCGAGCTGCAGCTGCGTGATGCGGGCGGCGGTTTCAGCCTGCCCACCTTCGACATTCCCGGCCAGCCGGGCGCGCAGATGGGCATGATGAATCTCAACGACATCCTCGGCAAGGCCATGGGCGGCGGCAAGGGCAAGCCCCGGCGCATGACCGTCGGCGACAGCCATGAAGTCCTCATCGCCGAGGAATCCGACAAGCTGCTGGATGACGAGGATGTGGTGCAGGACGCGATCCGGCGCGTGGAGGACAATGGCATCGTCTTCCTGGACGAGATCGACAAGATCACCGCGCGCTCCGACCGTCAGGGCGCGGACGTGAGCCGGGAAGGGGTGCAGCGCGACCTGCTGCCGCTGATCGAGGGCACGACCGTGTCCACCAAGCATGGCGCGGTGAAGACCGACCACATCCTTTTCATCGCCTCCGGCGCGTTCCATGTGGCGAAGCCGTCGGACCTGCTGCCTGAACTGCAGGGGCGCCTGCCGATCCGTGTCGAGTTGCTGCCGCTCACCAAGTCCGACTTCAAGCGCATCCTGACGGAGACGGAGGCCAGCCTGATCCGCCAGTACACGGCGCTGATGGGCACGGAAGAGGTGACGCTGACCTTCGGCGATGACGCCATCGACGCGCTGGCCGATCTGGCGGTGAAGGTGAACGAAAGTGTCGAGAACATCGGTGCCCGCCGCCTGCACACGATCCTGGAGAAGGTGCTGGAGGAAATCAGCTTCACGGCCAGCGACAAGGCCGGTGAGACTGTCGTGATCGATGATGCCTACGTGCGGGACCGGATCGGCGATCTCGCCCAGAACGCGGATCTTTCGAAATTCATTCTCTGATTCCGAGGGTACCGTTCACCGGAAATTAAGGCTGTTGCGTCAGCTTGGGTGTCGAGATCGAGCAACGACACATCCGGTGAATTTCCCTTGCGCACACTGCTGACCGAACTCGAACAGATACCCGCGCGGCAGGAATATGGCCGCGTCGCCGCTGTACAGGGCCTGATGGTCGAAGTCGCCGGGATCGCCTGGCGGCTCTCCGTCGGCGGTCGTGTCCTGCTGGAGACCCGTGACGGTCGCCAGGTGGAGGCAGAGATCGTCGGATTCCGCGGCGACCACGCGCTTGCCATGCCCTTCGGCCAACTGGAAGGCGTGGGTGTCGGCTGCAAGGCGGTCGTCGGTGCGGAACAGCCCTGCATCCGTCCCGATGCATCCTGGCTGGGCCGTGTCGTTGACGCCATGGGACGCCCCATCGATGGCGGCCCGCCGCTGGTGCAGGGCCGGCAGAGCTATTATCTGCGCGCCCGCCCGCCTTCGGCCCACCTGCGTGACCGGGTCGGTGCGCCGATGGACCTCGGCATCCGTGCCATGAACACGTTCCTGACCACCTGCCGCGGGCAGCGCATGGGCATCTTCGCCGGGTCCGGTGTGGGCAAGTCCGTCATGCTGTCGATGCTGGCACGCTACACCGAAAGCGATGTGGCCGTGGTCGGTCTGGTGGGGGAAAGGGGCCGCGAGGTGAAGGAATTCATCGAGGACAATCTGGGACCGGAGGGCATGGCGCGGACCGTGGTCGTCGTCTCCACTTCCGACGAACCCGCGCTGATGCGCCGCCAGGCCGCGCATCTGACGCTGACCCTGTCGGAATATTTCCGCGATCAGGGGCAGGAAGTGCTCTGCATGATCGACAGCATCACCCGTTTCGCCATGGCGCAGCGGGAGATCGGACTGTCGGCGGGTGAACCGCCTGCCTCCAAGGGCTACACGCCGTCCGTCTTTGCGGAACTGCCGCAGTTGCTGGAACGGGCCGGTCCCGGCATTGGCGGGGCAGCGATCACGGCGCTGTTCACGGTGCTGGTGGAGGGTGGGGATCATGACGAACCCATCGCCGACGCGGTGCGCGGCATCCTGGACGGCCACATCGTGCTGGAACGCCAGATCGCGGAACGGGGTCGCTATCCGGCCATCAACATCCTGAAATCGATCTCCCGCACCATGCCCGCCTGCCAGACACCGGAGCAGCGCGAAGTGGTGTCGAAGGCCCGTGACCTGCTGGCCGCCTATGAGGAGATGGGCGAGATGATCCGTATCGGTGCCTATCGTCGGGGCTCCGACCCGCGCATCGACCAGGCCATTACCTATAACCCGGCACTCGAAGCCTTCCTGTCGCAACGGCAGGAGGAGCGTGCCGATCTGCATGACGGGTTCGAACAACTCGCCGGACTGCTTGAACAGGGAGGCCTGGCGGCATGAGCACGCTGGACAAGTTGCTGCAGGTATCGAAGCTGGAACTGGATCGCCGCCGTCACGAGATCGGCGAGCTGCACGCCATGCGCGAGGACCTGCAGGAGCGCTGTGACCGCATCGATGCGCGTATCGCTGCGGAGAAGGCGGCGACTGTCAGCGATCCACTGGCCGGAACCACCATCGGGGCCTTCGTCAACGCGGCCCGCCGTCAGCAGGAAACCCTCACCGCCTCCATGCAGGAAGTGGACGCCCAGATCGACGCCCTGCGCGATGTGGTGGCGGAAGCCTTCCGCGAGACCAAGCGCTACGAGAACCTGATCGAGCGCAAGCAGGCCGAACGCCGGCGCGCGGCCGATCGCCGCGAACAGATCCAGATGGACGAGATCGGTCTGCGCCAGATGGCCGGGAACTGAGGATCCGTCGCCTTTCCGGCCGCAGCAACTAGCCTCTTGACGCTCCTGCCCGGGCAGGGATGACTGCCCGCCAGTGATCCCGACGGAGCCGGTCCCATGTCCCTCGACATCTATCTCGCCTATGTTCTCGCCTCTGCCCTGCTGGTCGTGCTGCCGGGACCGACGGTCATGCTGGTGGTGGCCAATGCCCTGTCGCGGGGACGACCGGCGGCGATGAAGTCGGTGATCGGTGTCGGGCTTGGGGATGTGACCGCGATGGTGGTCTCCTTCGCCGGTCTCGGCGCGGTGCTTGCCGCCTCCGCGACCCTGTTCACGGCGCTGAAGTTCGTTGGCGCGGCCTATCTGATCTGGCTTGGTATCGGTCTGCTGCGGGCGAAGGCGGACCCGTCGATCCTGACCGACGTGCAGCCGTCAACCGGCAGGCAACTTGTCCGTCAGGCCTGGATCGTGACGGCGCTGAACCCGAAGGGCATCGTCTTCTTCATTGCCTTCGTGCCGCAGTTCATGGACCCGGCCGCGGCGGCGCTGCCGCAGTTCCTGATCCTGGGCAGCACCTTCCTGGCGCTGGCTGTCATCAATGCCGCCGCCTATGCCTGGATCGCCGGGTCGGTGCGCCGCCACATCACGCAGGTCTCGACCCTGCGCTGGATCAACCGGATCGGCGGTTCGGTAATGATCGGCGCGGGCCTGCTGACGGCGGCCATGCGCCGGGCGTGACCCCGGTGGCGGAACGGATGCTTCAATCCTGCGTCAACAGCCTGTAGCCTGCCCCGACAGCCAATCCGGGGAGGGACTCTTGGCCGTTCTGCAATCTCAGATCTCGACGAACAGTGACAGTTTCAAGGCCAATCGCGCCGACATGCTGGGCATGATCGCGGCGGTGCGCGCACTGGAACAGAAGGTACGCGACACATCGAACGCGAAGGCCGATGTCTTCCGCTCCCGCGGGCAGTTGCCGCCCAGGGCGCGCATCGACCAGTTGCTCGACAAGGGCTCGCCGTTCCTGGAGCTTTCGACGCTTGCCGGGCTCGGCATGCATGACGACGACGGCTCCAAGAGCGTCATGGGCGGCGGTGCCATTGCCGGCATCGGCTATGTGCAGGGCATCCGCTGCATGATCTCGGCCTCCGACAGCGGCATCAAGGGCGGCACCATCGCGCCCATGGGTCTGAAGAAGAACCTGCGAGTGCAGGAGATCTGTCACGAGAACAAGCTGCCCAAGATCAACCTGATCGAATCAGGTGGCGCCAACCTGAAGTACCAGTCCGACATCTTCGTGGAGGGCGGGCGCGGCTTCTACAATCAGGCGCGGATGTCGGCGATGGGCATTCCGCAGATCGCGGTGGTGCATGGCTCCTCCACTGCGGGCGGGGCCTATGTGCCCGGCATGTCCGACTACACGATCATGGTGAAGGGGCGCAGCCGCGTCTTCCTGGCCGGTCCGCCACTGCTCTATGCCGCGACGGGTGAGGTTGCGACGGACGAGGATCTGGGCGGGGCGGAGATGCACAGCCTGGTCTCCGGCGTGTCCGAGTTCATGGCGGAGGATGATGCCGATGGCATCCGCATGGCCCGCGACGTGATGGGCAAGCTGCGCTGGAACGACCGCCTGCCGCCGGAGCCTGCGCGGACCTGGCGCGAGCCGCTGTATGATCCGGACGAGATCTGCGGACTGGTGCCTGCGGACTATCGCCGCCCCTACGACGCGCGGGAACTGATCGCGCGACTGGTGGACGGATCGGACTTCGTGGACTTCAAGAGCAACTATGGCCCTGCCACGGTCTGCGGCTTCGCGGAGGTCATGGGAATGGCCGTCGGCATCGTCGGCAACAATGGTCCCATCGACAATGCCGGGGCCACCAAGGCGGCGCAGTTCATGCAGCTATGCGATCAGGCGGATACGCCGATCGTCTTCCTGCACGACACCACCGGCTTCATCGTCGGCACGGAGTCGGAGCGCGGCGGCATGGTCAAGCATGGCTCCAAGATGATCCAGGCCGTCTCCAACGTGCGGGTACCGAAGATCACGCTGATGGTTGGGGCCAGCTTCGGTGCCGGCAACTACGCCATGTGCGGCCGGGCCTACAGCCCGCGCTTCATCTTCGGCTGGCCCAACTACCGCATGTCGGTGATGGGCGGTGAGCAGGCGGCGACGGTGCTGAAGATCGTGGCCGAACAGGGCGCGAAGCGGAAGGGCGTTGAGCCCGATCACGCCGTGATCCAGAAGATGTATGACGGCATCGTCAGCCAGTTCGACAAGGAAAGCCAGGCGCTCTACAACACCGCGCGGCTGTTCGATGACGGCCTGATCGATCCCCGCGACAGCCGCCGGTTGCTCGGCATGTGCCTCGACATCTGCCGCGAAGGCGACCGTCGCCCGCTGCAGCCGAACAGCTTCGGTGTCGGTCGGATGTAGGTGCCGCTGCGCGCTTTTTCCGACGCTCGCTGAGGTAACCCGAGCGCCAGTCTCCGACGTTTGTGAGGCACTCCCGGGTACCCGGGTCGAGCCCGGGCACGGCGTCATGGGGGTGGCCAGGTACGGTTGTCCTCTCCACCCTCACTCCGACGCTCGCGGAGGTGATCCGCGAGCCCGGTCTCCGAGGCTTGTGCGGCACTCCCGGGTGCCCGGGGTCGCGCCGGCAAGCGCGTTTCGGCTACCCCTGCAGTCCCCGGATGGCGCGGCGCTGGGTGTCCAGGGCACGTTCGAAGACGGCCTGCTTCCAGTCCAGGGCGTCCTGATAGAAGGCTTCGCGCACCCGCGCCTTGATGTCCCGGCCCTTCGGTGACGACACATCGCCGTGGAAGCGCAGCCAGTTGTCGACGCACAGGGCGCTGATGACCTGATTCTCCGGCTGGGTGCCGTACTCCAGCGCGATGGCCGTCACCTCCACCTGGGGCAGGCCGTGTTCGATGGCGTCCAGCATCTGCCCGGTCAGCTTTGCCGAGGCTGAGGTGCCGAGGTGGGGGGAGGCGCAGTCGCTGTCGTACCAGTCGAGGCAGCGCTGATAGCCTGCCGTGTCGGGCAGGTGATCCACGATCCGCTCCCCGAATCCCCGCGGGCCAAGCCCGGTGTGATAGTCGATCACCGCCAGTCGCCTGCGCGTGCTGCAATGGGTGGCGAGCAGACGCGCGACCGTCAGCCGTGACCAGCTCGGGGCCGTGCCGCCGAAGAAGATGCCATCCCGGTGCGTGTGCTGGCCTGATGTTGCCGCCTCCTGGAACGCCCAGAAACCATGCTCCTCGGTATATTTCGCGACGCCTTGCGCGAGCCGGGTCTCCGCCTCGTCATCCCAGACCTTCGGGCAAAGGATGTCGTGGATTGTCTCATAGCCCGCGTTCACCGGTGCGCCCGCCGCGAAATCGACAAAGTTCCGGTTCAGATCAACATTATCTTCCGTGGTGCGGGAGAGGTGGGCGAAGCCGAAGGGGTTGATGCCATGCACATGGATCTGGGCGATGCCATCCGGCACTTCCCGCCAGAGACCGCTTTCCAGCCAGCCGACCTGCACGCCGGAGCCGCAGAATCCTTCCGCACCATGGGTGCCGGAGAAGGTGAGCAGCGCGGCTTCCGCCTGCGGGTCACCCAGGAAGGCGACATCGGTGGCCAGCGGCCCGCCGTTCGGCCCCGGCACCGGGTTCTCGTGGGTCTCGACCCGCGCGCCGACGTCTGCCGCGGCATCCAGGAAGCGCCCGCGTGCCTGCCGATAGTCGGCGGAGAACCATGCATTTTCTGACACGTCGAAGGCTCCATTCCAGATCAGTGGCGCACCATACCAGCGCCCGCGACCCTGCGGAATTGCATCATGTCGCGCCAGACCCTACAAACCTCGTTCCTGTGACCGTTTCCCACCAACGGAGTATGGCCCATGCGGCTTTCCGAATTCTTTCTGCCCGTCCTGCGTGAAACCCCGAACGAGGCGCAGATCGCGTCCCACCGGTTCATGCTGCGCGCCGGCATGATCCGCCAGTCCAGCGCGGGGATCTATTCCTGGCTGCCGCTGGGCTACCGGGTGCTGAAGAAGATCGAGGCCATCGTCCGCGACGAGCAGAACCGTACCGGCGCGCACGAGGTGCTGATGCCGACGATCCAGCCCGCCGAACTGTGGCGCGAGTCCGGTCGCTATGACGATTACGGCAAGGAAATGCTGCGCATCAAGGACCGCCACGGGCGGGAGATGCTCTACGGCCCGACGAACGAGGAGCAGATCACGGAGATCTTCCGCGCCGCCGCCAAGTCCTATCGCGATGTGCCGCAGATGCTCTACCACATCCAGTGGAAGTTCCGCGACGAGGTGCGGCCCCGGTTCGGCATCATGCGCGGGCGCGAGTTCCTGATGAAGGACGGCTATTCCTTCGATCTGGACTTCGAGAGCTCGAAACGTGCCTACAACAGGATGTTCGTATCCTACCTGAAGACCTTCGAGCGGATGGGACTGAAGGCCATTCCGATGGCCGCCGATACCGGCCCCATCGGCGGTGACCTGAGCCACGAGTTCATCATCCTGGCGGACACGGGCGAGTCGGAGGTGTTCTGCCATCGCGACCTGATCCGGATGGCGGTGCCCCAGGACGTGGACTATCGCGCCGACCTGCAGCCGATCGTCGATCAATGGACCTCCGTCTATGCCGCCGCCGACGACATGCACGACCCGGACACCTGCCCGGTGGCGGAGGCTGATCTGGTCAGCCAGCGCGGCATCGAGATCGGCCACATCTTCCACTTCGGCAGCAAGTACTCCAAACCCATGGGGTTGAGCGTGACCGGGCCAGACGGCGTGGACAGGGACGTCATCATGGGCTCCTACGGCATCGGCGTGTCCCGGCTGGTCGGTGGCATCATCGAGGCGAGCCATGATGACGACGGGATCATCTGGCCGGACTCGGTGGCACCGTTCCATGTCGGTATCGTCAACCTGAAAGCGGGCGACGCCGATTGCGATGCCATGTGCGCGGACCTGGAACGGAAGTTCCAGAGCGCCGGTCTGGACGTTCTGGTGGACGACACGGGGGAGCGTGCCGGGGCCAAGTTCGCGACCATGGATCTGATCGGCCTGCCCTGGCAGGTGGTGGTCGGTCCCCGTGGCCTGAAGGACGGTCAGGTCGAGGTGAAGCGGCGTTCGGAGGGCGAGCGGCAGGCCCTGGCACCCGACGCGGCGCTGGAACACATCGTTGCGGGCACCATGCTGGACCCGGCGACGACAGGCCTCTTTCCGGGCTGACCGACCGGCTCCGTTCAGGCTGACCCGCAGACGCAGACAGGAAACCGGACCATGTTCAACGCCTTCGAATGGATGATCGCCGTACGGTATCTGCGGGCGCGACGGGCGGAGGGGTTCATCTCCGTCATTGCCTGGTTCTCGCTGGTGGGCATCGCGCTCGGTGTGGCGACCCTGATCATCGTCATGGCGGTGATGAACGGTTTCCGCACCGAACTGGTGGACCGCATCCTGGGGCTGAACGGCCATATCTCGGTCCTGACCTACGAGGAGCCGATCACGGACTTCGAGGTGATGTCGGCCCGCATCGGTGAACTGCCGGGCGTGGTCCAGGCCGCGCCCTATGTCGAGGGGCAGGTCATGATCACCGCCCGGAACGAGGCGCGGGGCGCGCTGGTGCGGGGACTGTCGGTCGCGGATCTGGAGGTGCACAAGGCGCTCTCCACCAACCTGCGCGCCGGGTCCGCCGCTGCGCTGGCCGAACCGGCGACCATCATGATCGGTACCCGGATGGCGGAGCGCTTCGGCCTGAGTGTCGGCGACAAGGTCACTCTGATCTCGCCCAAGGGCACGACGACGGTGATGGGGTTCGTGCCGCGCCTCGCCACCTACCAGGTCGTCGCGCTGTTCGAAGTCGGCATGTACGAATATGACTCCAGCTACATCTTCATGGGCCTGCCGCAGGCGCAGCGCTATTTCCGCACCGGCGATGGCGTGACGGGCATCGAGGTGGTGCTGGACAGCGCCGATGACGCGGCGGCGCGGGCCGGGGACATCTACGGCATGTTCGCGGGCCAGGGAATCCGCGTGGTGGACTGGCAGCGGGCCAACGCGTCCTTCGTTGCCGCCCTGCAGGTGGAGCGGAACGTGATGTTCCTGATCCTGACCCTGATCATCCTGGTGGCCGCCTTCAACATCATCTCCAGCATGATCATGCTGGTGAAGGACAAGGGGCGTGACATCGCAATCCTGCGCACCATGGGCGCGGCGCGGGGGTCGGTGATGCGCGTGTTCCTGATCGCCGGGGCCAGCATCGGGGTCGTCGGCACGCTGGCCGGTTTCGCGCTGGGCGTGGTCTTCTGCCTCAACATCGACGCCATACGGGTGTTCCTGGAAAGCCTGACCGGCACCGTGCTCTGGTCGCCGGAGATCCGCTGGCTGTCGCAGATCCCGGCGCGGATGGAGACGGGAGAGGTGGTCGGCGTGCTGCTGATGGCACTCGGCCTGTCCTTCGTCGCCACCATCTATCCGGCCTGGCGGGCGGCCCGCCTCGATCCGGTAGAGGCGCTGCGCTATGAGTGAGATCGCGCTCAGGCTGGATGGCGTCGGGCGTACCTTCCGTCAGGGGGAACGCGAACTGCGCGTGCTCGACGGGGCCTCGCTGGATGTGCGGCCCGGTGAGATCGTGGCGCTGGTCGGCCCTTCGGGTGCGGGCAAGTCGACCCTGCTGCAGATCGCCGGACTGCTGGAGCGTCCCGATCAGGGCGACGTGCTGATCGCCGGTCAGAGCAGCGCCCGCATGTCGGAGGCGGAGCGGACCGTGACCCGGCGCAGCTCACTCGGCTTCGTCTACCAGTATCACCACCTGCTGCCGGAATTCTCGGCGGTGGAGAACATCATGCTGGCACAGATGATTGCCGGAAAGTCGAAGCCGGTGGCGCGCCAGCGCGCGGCGGAACTGCTGGAGACGCTGGGCATTGCGGAGCGCGCCAGCCATCGTCCGGCACGGCTCTCGGGCGGCGAGCAGCAGCGCGTTGCCATCGCCCGCGCCGTGGCCAACCTGCCCCGCGTGCTGCTGGCGGACGAGCCCACCGGCAACCTGGACCCGAAAACGGCGGACCGGGTGTTCGCGCATCTGATCGAGATCGCCCGGGAGTCGCGCATCGGCGTGCTGCTGGCGACCCACAATCTGGCTCTCGCGGCCAGCATGGACCGGGCCGTGACCCTGGCGGAGGGACGGATCACGGAGGCGGCGCTGTAGTCCATCGGCTGTCTGTTCCATCCCTCTCCCTCTCCGGCCACCCACGGGATCATCCTGAATGGGTGGCCGGGAGGGGGAGAGGGACGGAACAGGCCACACAATCCACATGTTCTCATTTTGTTTGAGAACACATGTTGACTCAAAGAGAACATTGATGGAACATCACCTCCGGCAACGAGATGCAGGAGGTGATGATGGATTGGGTCAAGGACGCGTTTGGACTGGCAACGCTTGTGGGTCTCTGGGGTGCTTTCGCGGCCTGGGGGGAGATCATCAGCACGGTCGTCGGCGGCTGACGGCCGGTCAATCCGTCAACAGTTTTTTCCACAGGAAATTCGGCCTCCCCGGCGGGTGAACCGCGACAGTGGGGCATCAAGCAACGATGATTGGTCCCTGATGCGGGATTCGCTCCGGGCACCGATTCCGGTGTCCGGCCGGTCCCGCGACTTGTCGCTGGGGACCGGACCATGGGTCATGCCGATTTCGTACATCTGAGGCTGCACAGTGCCTACTCCCTGTCCGAGGGGGCGATCCGGTCAAAGGATCTGGCGGTGAAGGCCGCGAAGTTCGGCATGCCCGCTGTCGCGGTGACGGACACCAACAATCTCTTCGGTGCCATGGAATACGGTCCCGCACTGGCGGAGGCGGGGGTGCAGCCGATCATCGGCTGCCAGCTTGCCGTCGCCTTCGGCATGGAGCAGCGACAGGGTTCCGCCCTGCCGCGCCCGCGCCTGGGTTCCGTCGTCCTGCTGGTGCAGGACGCGACCGGCTACGGCAACCTCATGAAGCTGGTTTCCTCCGCCTTCCTCGATACCGATCCCGGTTTCGACACCCATCTGGCGGAGGGGAAGTTCGCGGAGCTGACCGACGGGCTGATCCTGCTGACCGGCGGCGCCTCGGGACCGCTGGGGCGCTTGCTGGCGGACGGGGAGGAGGCAGCGGCGCGGACCTGGCTGCGGCAGATCGCCGGACTGTTTCCGGGCCGCGCCTATGTCGAGCTGCAGCGTCATGGCCTGGCGGCGGAGGATCAGGTCGAGCAGGTGATGATCGACATGGCGATGGCGGAGGATGTGCCGCTGGTCGCGACCAACGACTGCTTCTTCCTCGAACGGGGCATGTATGACGCCCATGACGCCCTGATCTGTGTGGCGGAGGGCGCCTATGTCAGCCAGACGGAACGCCGCCGCCTGACGCCGGAGCATCGGTTCAAGAGTGCCGACGAGATGAAGGCGCTGTTCGCCGATGTGCCGGAGGCGATCAGCAACACGCTGGTGATCGCCCGCCGTTGCGGTTTCATGGCCCCCCGGCGCGACCCGATCCTGCCCCGTTTCCCCACGACGGAGGGGCGCAGCGAGGCGGATGAACTGCGTGCCATGGCCTATGCGGGACTGGATGCGCGCCTCGCCGCCATGGCGGAGAAGGGGATCGTGGTCGAGGAGAAGGTCTACCGGGAACGGCTGGACCTGGAACTCGGCATCATCATCGACATGGATTTCCCCGGCTACTTCCTGATCGTCGCCGACTTCATCCAGTGGACCAAGGGCCAGGGCATTCCGGTGGGGCCGGGGCGCGGTTCCGGTGCCGGGTCGCTGGTGGCCTATGTCCTGACCATTACCGACCTCGATCCCCTGCGCTACGGGCTGCTGTTCGAGCGGTTCCTGAACCCCGAACGCGTGTCCATGCCCGACTTCGACATCGACTTCTGCCAGGACCGGCGGGACGCGGTCATCCGCTACGTGCAGGACAAGTATGGCCATGACCAGGTGGCGCAGATCATCACCTTCGGAAAGCTGCAGGCCCGTGCGGTGCTGCGCGATGTCGGGCGGGTGCTGCAGATGCCCTATGGCCAGGTGGACCGGATTTCCAAGATGGTGCCGAACAATCCGGCCAATCCGGTCACCCTGAAGGAGGCACTGGAGCAGGAACCGGCGCTGAAGGCCGAGTACAGGGACGATGACGCCGTCCGTCATCTGATCGATCAGGCCCTGCAGCTCGAGGGCCTCTATCGCCATGCCTCCACCCATGCGGCGGGTGTGGTGATCGGCGACCGGCGGCTGGACGAGCTGGTGCCGCTCTACCGCGATCCGAAGTCCGACATGCCGGTCACCCAGTTCTCCATGAAGTATGTGGAATCGGCGGGGCTGGTGAAGTTCGACTTCCTGGGCCTGAAGACGCTGACCGTGCTGGACCGCGCCATCGGTCATGTCCGCGATGGCGGGCTGGACATGACTGTCGCAGACATACCGGAGGGTGACGAGGCCACCTTCGCCATGCTGGGGCGGGGCGAGACGGTGGGCGTGTTCCAGTTGGAAAGTTCTGGCATGCGCGACGTGCTGCGCCAGATGAAGCCTGACAAGTTCGAGGACATCATCGCCATCGTTGCCCTCTACCGTCCCGGCCCGATGGACAATATCCCGAAGTACATCGCCACCAAGCACGGGCGGGAGGAACCGGACTACCCGCATCCGATGCTGGAGGCCATCCTGGCCGAGACCTATGGCATTCCCGTCTACCAGGAACAGGTCATGCAGATCGCCCAGGTCATGTCGGGCTACAGCCTGGGCGAGGCTGATCTGCTGCGACGGGCCATGGGCAAGAAGATCAAGGCGGAAATGGACCAGCAGCGGGCCCGTTTCATCGAGGGCGCGCAGCGCAACAACGTCACCGACCGCATCGCCAATTATGTCTTCGAACTGATCGAGAAGTTCGCGGGCTACGGCTTCAACAAGTCCCACGCGGCGGCCTATGCGCTGGTGGCCTGGCAGACCGCCTGGCTGAAGGCCAACCATCCGGCGGCCTTCATGGCTGCGTCGATGACCCTCGACATGGGCAATACGGACAAGCTGGATGTCTTCCGCCAGGAACTGAAGCGGCTGAAGATTCCCATGCTGGCGCCGGACGTGAATGCCTCCGGCGTCGTCTTCGGGGTGGAGCGCGACGCCGACGGGCAGGAACAGGGTATCCGCTATGCCCTGGCCGCAATCAAGAACGTCGGCCGCGACGCCATGGCTGCGATTGTTCACGCGAGGGACGAGGGCGGGCCGTTCAGGGACCTGTTCGATTTCATCACCCGCGTCGAGACCTCCGCCCTGAACAAGCGCCAGCTGGAGAACCTGGCCCGTGCCGGTGCCTTCGACAGTCTGAACGCCAACCGCCGCCAGGTGATCAAGTCACTGGACGTGCTGCTGGGCTATGCGTCGCGGCAGGCGGCGGACAGGGCCAGCGGCCAGATGGGACTGTTCGGCGGCGGTCCCGATGCCGGTTCCGCGGGCGACCGTCCGCCCCTGCCTGACTCCCCGCAGTTCGATGACCTGGAACGCCTGGCCGAGGAGCGGGGGGCCATTGGCTTCTACCTGTCCGGTCACCCCCTCGACGACTATCAGCAGCGCTTGCGGCAGAAGGGGGTCCGGGCGCTGGATCGTCTGCCGGATGCCTTTGCCGAGGGCATGACCTCACTGATGCTGGCGGGCAGCATCTCCGCGCTGCAGGTCCGGCGCTCCGCAAAGGGCCGGGCATTCGCCTTCATCGGCCTGTCCGACCCGTCCGGGGAATGTGAGATCCTGTGCTTCGGCGATGTGCTGAACGAATATCGCGAGAAGCTGCAGGTCGGCTGGAACGGTGTCTTCCGGGTCGAGATCAGGCGCGACCGGGAGGAACCGACCCTGACCCTGCTTGGCGCGGAGGACATCGATGCCTTCGTCGCCGACGCCGCGGCGGGTGCGCGGATCACGCTGGCGCGGCCGGATGCCCTGCCCACCATCCGATCCATCCTGCAGCGCGCCGAGGGTGGACGTGGTCTTGTCCAGCTTACCCTGCGTGACACCGGGGCGATGAGCGAGGTGGCGATGGAACTGCCGGCCGCGTTCCGCATCGACCGTTCGGTGCGGCAATCGCTGAAGTCGATTGGCGGCGTCATCGATGTGGCGGAGATCTGAGGCGCGCATTCCGGCCACCGCTGCTGATTTCGTGCGCAAGCCCCGGATATCCGCCCGTTGCGGGGTTGCAAGTGGGGCCAAGGGGCTGTATGACCCGCCCCATCACGCACGCAGGATTTGGGACAGCGGAGAGAAAGCCCCGTCTGCCCTTCCGGTGTTCGGCCCCTGACGGGTCGGATCACAGTCCTGCGGAGGCACAACCGGAAACAAAGGAAATCGGTTCATGGCTCTGCCAGACGTTTCGATGCGCCATCTGCTGGAAGCAGGCGCCCACTTCGGTCATCAGACCCACCGCTGGAACCCCCGCATGGAGCCGTATATCTTCGGCGCCCGCAACGGTATCCACATTGTCGATCTTTCCCAGACCGCCCCGCTGCTGCACCAGGCCCTGAAGGTCGTGCGCGACGCGGTTGCGTCCGGTGGCCGTGTGCTGTTCGTCGGCACCAAGCGCCAGGCATCCGGCCCGGTGGCCGAAGCCGCGAAGCGCTGCGCCCAGTTCTACATGAACCATCGCTGGCTCGGCGGCACACTGACCAACTGGAAGACCGTTTCCAACTCCATCCGCCGCCTGCGGGAGCTGGAGGAACTGCTGGTTCAGGAACAGACGGGCCTGACCAAGAAGGAAACCCTGCAGCTGACGCGGGAGCGTGACAAGCTGGACATGGCCCTGGGCGGCATCAAGGAAATGGGCGGCCTGCCGGACGTCATGATCGTCATCGACACCGGCAAGGAGAAGATCGCCGTGGCCGAGGCCCGCAAGCTGGGCATTCCGGTCATTGGCATCTGCGACACCAACGCCGATCCGACCGTCATCGACCACCCGATCCCGGCCAACGACGATGCGCTGCGCGCCATCAACCTCTACTGCGACCTGTTCAGCCAGGCGGTGCTTGATGGCATCCAGGCGGAAATGGGTGCGGCGGATGAGGACATCGGTGCCCTGGAGCAGCCGATCGAGGAGCCGGTGATTGCCGCCGAGGAAGCGGAAGCCGCTGCCGAAGCTGCACCTGCGGCTGCCGAGGAGGCCCCGGCCGCCGAAGCTGGTGCCGAAGAGGCTGGCGAGGCTCCGAAGGCCTGAGCCTTTCCGGGTTCGGGATTGATGCGAAATATCTGACGAGAAGAGGGCGAGTAATGGCTCAGATCACGGCAGCGCTGGTCAAGGAACTGCGCGAGAAGACCGGCGGCGGCATGATGGACTGCAAGAAGGCGCTGGCGGAAAACGATGGCGACATCGAGGCGGCAGTGGACTGGCTGCGCAAGAAGGGCCTTGCCGCGGCGGCCAAGAAGGCAGGCCGTACTGCGGCCGAAGGTCTGGTTGGCGTTGTTACCGACGGCAAGCAGGGCGCGATGATCGAACTCAATTCCGAGACCGATTTCGTGGCCCGCAACGACAGGTTCCAGAATCTGGTGAGCACGATTGCCGGTATCGCGCTGGCGAACAATGGTGATCTGGATGCGGTCAATGCAGCGGACTTTCCCGGTTCGGGGCGGACCGTTGCGGAGGAACTGACCAACGCCATCGCCACCATCGGTGAGAACATGTCGCTGCGCCGGGCCGATTGCATCTCGGTCAGCGAAGGTGTGGTCTGCAGCTATGTGCACAACGCCACCGCGCCGGGTCTGGGCAAGATCGGTATCCTGGTCGGCCTGGAAGGCTCCGGTGATGCAGGGAAGCTGGAGGCCTTCGGTCGCCAGGTTGCGATGCATGTCGCCGCCGCCAACCCGCAGTCCATCGACGTTGCCGATCTGGACCAGAGCCTGGTCGAGCGCGAGCGCTCGGTCCTGCGGGAGCAGGCACTGGCCTCCGGCAAGCCCGCCGAGATCGTCGACAAGATGATCGAGGGCCGTCTGCGCAAGTACTATCAGGAAGTGGTGCTGCTGGAGCAGGCCTTCGTGATCGACCCGGACCAGACCGTGAAGAAGGCCCTGGCCGACGCGGCGAAGGATGCGGGCGGCACGATCACGATCACCGCGATCCGGCGCTTTGCGCTGGGCGAGGGCATCGAGAAGGCCGAATCGGACTTCGCTGCCGAGGTCGCTGCCGCAACCGGCAACTGATCGACGGCAGGATATCAGGTTGGATGAGGGGGCGGGTCATGCCGCCCCCGATCCCGCCGGAAAACAGGGAGCCTTGAACCATGCCGGATACATCTGGTCACCGCAGGGTGATGCTCAAATGTTCTGGCGAGGCCCTGATGGGCGATACCGCATTCGGTATCGACTTTCCTACTCTCAACCGCATTGCCGGTGATATTGCCGACACGGTCCGCGCCGGCACCGGAATGGCCATCGTTGTCGGTGGGGGCAACCTGTTCCGTGGCGTGAAGACCGCTGCGGCGGGCATGGACCGGGCCAGCGCCGATCACATGGGCATGCTGGCAACGGTGATGAACGGACTGGCACTGGCGGATGCGTTGCGCGCGGCAGGGCTGGTCGCACATGCCTGGTCGGCCATTCCGATGCCGACGGTCTGCCGCCCCTATGTGCGCGATGACGCGCTTGCCGCCCTTGACCGCGGGGAAGTGGTGATCTGCGTCGGTGGCACCGGCAACCCCTTCTTCACGACGGATACGGCAGCGGCGCTGCGGGCGGCGGAGCTGAAATGCGATCTGATCGCCAAGGCGACCCAGGTGGATGGCGTCTACAGCGCCGACCCGAAGAAGGACCCGTCCGCGACACGCTACGACCGGCTGACCTTCGACGAGGCACTGGCGAAGGATCTCCAGGTCATGGACACTGCAGCCTTTGCACTTGCGCGGGAGAACCATATTCCAGTCATGGTTTTCGCGCTTGATGGCGAAGGCGGTATCGCGGAGGCTCTGACCGGGAGTGGCCGTTCCACGATAGTCGATAACGGATAGAGGCCGCACGACAGGCCGGACGAAAGCAGGGCAGGTACAGGGCAATGGCAGATTCGGAAATTGATCTCGACGACCTCACGCGGCGCATGAATGGCGCGGTGGAGGCCCTGAAGAAGGACTTCACCGGTCTCCGCACCGGGCGCGCATCGGCTTCACTGCTGGATGGCGTGGTCGTCAATGTCTATGGCAGCGACATGCCCCTGAACCAGATCGGCACCGTCAACGTGCCGGAATCGCGGCTGATCTCGGTCCAGATCTGGGACCGCAACAATGTCGGTGCGGCGGAGAAGGCGATTCGCAACTCCGGCCTGGGACTGAACCCGGCCACCGAAGGCAGCACGATCCGCGTGCCCATTCCGGAACTGACCGAAGAACGTCGCCGGGACCTGACCAAGGTCGCCGGGCAGTACGCGGAGCAGGGCCGTATTGCGGTGCGCAATATCCGTCGTCACGCGATGGACGAACTGAAGCGGCTGGAGAAGGCCGGCGAGATGAGCCAGGACGACCAGCGGCTCTACTCCGAGGAGGTACAGTCGGAAACCGACCGGACGATCAAGGAGATCGACGAGGTGCTGGAGGTCAAGCAGCAGGAAATCATGCAGGTCTGATCACGTGTCCAATCCCGACCCCCTGACAGCCTCCACGACCCTGCCGCGTCATGTGGCCATCATCATGGATGGCAACGGACGCTGGGCGAAGGCGCGTGGCCTGCCGCATGTGGCCGGCCACCGGAAGGGGGCGGACGCGGTGCGGGCGACGGTGCGCGCGGCACGGGAACTCGGCCTGCCCTATCTGACACTCTTCGCCTTCTCCTCCGAGAACTGGCGTCGTCCGGCGGATGAAGTCCGCGACCTGATGTCCCTGCTGAAACTCTATCTGCGGCGCGAGATTGCGGACCTTCACCGGAACGGCATCCGCGTCCGTTTCATTGGTGACCGGAACGGACTTTCCGGCGACATCTGTGCGCTGATGGAGCAGGCGGAGGAAACCACGCGGTCAAACGCTGCGCTGACGCTGATCATTGCGTTGAACTATGGCGGTCAGGGGGAGATCGTGCGCGCGGCGCGGCGGCTGGCGACCGAGGTCGCGGCGGGCAGGCTTGATCCGTCCGACATTGACGAGGCTGCGGTGTCCCGGCATCTGGACCTTCCCGATGTCCCGGCCCCTGATCTGCTGATCCGCACCAGCGGCGAACAGCGGCTTTCGAACTTCCTGCTCTGGCAGGCGGCCTATTCGGAACTTGTTTTCGACGACACGCTCTGGCCCGATTTCGGGCTGGAGCAGTTGCAGCAGGCCGTCGAGATCTTCGGGCAGCGTGAGCGGCGCTTTGGCGGACGCAGTGGCTGACAGTGACCTGCGCCTAGGTGCCCGGATCGGGTCTGCACTGGTTCTTGGCACGATTGTCATCCTGGCGGCGCTCGCCGGGGGTGTCTGGTTCAATGTCGTGCTGGTCATCGCAGGCAGCGTCGCGGCCTTCGAGTGGTCGCGGGTGACCGCGACCGCCGACGCCAGGGCCACTGCCGGACGGTTCCCGCTCGCCATGGCCATCGGACTGCTTGGTGGCGTTGCCGCGATCGCGCTGCTGGACCTCGGAACCACCATTGGAATCGCGCTCTCTGCCGTGGTTGTCTCGACAGTGCTGGCCGGACTGGCGGCATGGTTCGCAGGCGGGCGGGCGATCTGGACAATGCTCGGCGTCGCGGTGATCTGCGGGGCCATGCTTGCGCTGCTGATGCTTCGCCAGTGGGGGGCGTGGCCGCTGATCTGGCTGCTAGCCTGTGTCTGGGCCAGCGACATTGGCGCGCTGGCGGCGGGGCGGACCTTTCAGGGGCCGCGCATCTGGGTTCGCGTCAGTCCGAACAAGCGCTGGTCGGGTGCTGCCGGGGGCGTGGTGGCTGCGGCCGTGACGTCCGTGGCGATCGGGCTCGGGTCCGGCATGGGGGGGGACACGGAGGACCTGTCCGTGACGGCCCTTCTGTCCGGTGGTGTGCTGGTCTCCGTCGTCGCACAATGCGGCGATCTGGCAGAGTCTGCATGGAAACGTCATTTCGGCGTGAAGGATTCGGGTACTATCATTCCCGGACACGGTGGAATCATCGACCGGGTCGATGGTCTGGTGGCGGCGGCAATCATGCTGGCGCTGATGCCGGATGTGATGGGATTTGCTGCATGAGCGCCACAGCCGGTATCGCGAGCCTGCCGCATCCGAACCGCGACGCGGCCATCGCCGCCATCGGGCCGCAGAAGTCGGTGACGATCCTGGGCGCCACCGGGTCCATCGGCCTGAACACGCTGGACCTTGTTTCACGCCATCCGGACAGGTTCCGTATCGACGCCCTGACCGCCAATACCAATGTTGGCGACCTAGCCGCACTGGCGCGACAGCATGGTGCCCGGCTGGCGGTCATCGCGGACCCGGCGCTGTATGGCGACCTCCGGGATGCCCTGGCAGGCAGCGGGATCGAGGCGGCGGCAGGGCCGGAGGCACTGGTGGAGGCGGCTGCGGGCCTGTCCGACTTCGTCATGGCCGGGATTGTCGGTGCGGCAGGGCTTGCGCCCACGCTGGCCGCGATCCGGCGGGGGGCCGACGTCGGACTGGCAAACAAGGAATGTCTGGTCTGTGCAGGCGATATCGTGATGCGCGATGTCCGGCGCTTCGGCGGAACGCTGCTGCCGGTGGATTCCGAGCACAATGCGATCTTCCAGGTCTTTGACCGTGACCGCGCCCAGGCCGTCAGACGCATCGTGCTGACCGCTTCGGGGGGACCGTTCCTTGATTTCGGGATGGAACAGATGACGGATGTCACACCGGCGCAGGCCGTGGCGCATCCCAACTGGTCGATGGGTGCCAAGATCTCCGTCGATTCCGCCACGATGATGAACAAGGGCCTGGAGATGATTGAGGCCTGGCACCTGTTCCCCGTCGCCGACCATCAGATCGACGTGTTGGTGCATCCGCAGTCGGTGATCCATTCGATGGTCGAATATGTCGATGGCTCGACACTGGCCCAGCTTGGCAGCCCCGACATGCGCACGCCGATCGCGTCCTGCCTGGCCTGGCCGGAGCGGATCGCCGCGCCGTCGCCGCGCCTTGATCTGGCCACACTCGGCCAGCTTACTTTCCAGGCACCGGACCCCGTCCGATTCCCGGCGCTGCGACTGGCGCGGGCCGCCATGGAGGCGGGCAAGGGGGCACCCACGGTGCTGAATGCGGCGAATGAGGTGACGGTCGCCGCATTCCTGGCGGGCCGGATCGGGTTTCTTCGCATTGCGGAGCTTGTCGAAACCGCTCTGGAAATGATTGATTCAGGTGCGCCTGATACGATTGAGGCCGTCATGGCACTGGATGCGGAGACACGTGTCCGGACGGCTGCCCTGCTGGGCTGATGTGGCCGGCATGGCGCTGTACAACTGATCCTGCAAGGGAACCTGCATGTTTCTGATCGACTACATCCTGCCGTTCCTCGCCGTCCTGACGGTGCTGGTTTTCGTTCACGAGATGGGTCACTACCTCGTTGCCCGCTGGTGTGGCGTCGGGGTCGAGGCCTTCTCGGTCGGTTTCGGTCGGGAGCTGTTCGGCTGGTATGACCGTCGCGGCACACGCTGGAAGGTCTCGATGATCCCCTTCGGCGGCTATGTGAAGTTCCGCGGTGACAGCGGCGCGGCAAGCACCCCCGACCATGCCGGCAACCTGCACGACGATGATCCGGAGAATTTCCACAACAAGCCGCTGGCGAAGCGTGCCGCGGTCGTCGTTGCCGGCCCCCTGGCCAACTTCCTGCTGGCGATCGTCATCTTCGCGGGCATGTTCACGGTCTGGGGCCAGCCCTTCACGACCGCGATGGTATCCGATGTCGTGGCTGACAGTGCGGCGGCTGAGGCCGGACTGCAGCCCGGTGACCTGATCGTCAGTGCAGGTGGCGAGGAGGTTGTCTCGTTCGAGGATCTGCGCCGCATCGTGTCGCTGAACCTGGACCGGCCGCTGCCCCTGACCGTGGAACGCGACGGCGCGCTGATCGACCTGGATGCACAGCCGCGTGTGGTCGTGATCCAGGACCAGTTCGGCAATGACAGCAAGGTCGGCATGCTGGGCGTGCGGGCGATGGAGCGTGGCTGGCGCGAGCTTGGTGTCGGCAGTGCCCTGGTCGAGGCGGTGCGCCAGACCTGGGTGATCACCAGCAGTACCCTGTCCGCGGTCGGTGACATGATCACCGGTCATCGCTCGGTGGAGGAACTGCGCGGACCGGCCGGTATTGCGGAGATTTCAGGACAGGCGGCCAGCTTCGGCATCGCCTCCCTGATCAATATCGCGGCCTTCCTTTCGATAAGCCTCGGTCTCATCAACCTGTTTCCGATCCCGATGCTGGACGGCGGCCATCTATTGTTCTATGCCGTCGAGGCAGTACGGGGGCGTCCGCTGGGTGAAACGACTCAGGAAATCGGCTACCGTCTGGGCTTCGCCATGGTTATCGGCCTGATGCTCGTGGCGACGTTCAACGACATCGACCGTTTCGGTGTGGTTGATTTCATGAAGGGTCTGTTTTCCTGATACCCGGTGACGGGTCAGACCGGAGATAGAGGGTTCCACGGCGTGTCGCGACGGCTGATCCTGATTACTGTGCTGGCCTGGCTGTTGCCGTTCGTCGCGAACGCGCAGCTTATCCAGGATATTGTCGTCGAGGGTAACCAGCGGATCGAGGCCGAGACCGTACGCTCCTACATGCAGCTGGAGCCGGGCAGCCCGTTCGAGGCATCCCGTCTGGACCGCGCCCTGAAGACACTCTACGGCACCGGCCTTTTCGCCGACGTGAACCTGCGGCGCCAAGGCAATGCCCTGATCGTGACCGTCGTCGAGAACCCGGTAATCAACCAGCTTGTTTTCGAAGGCAACAAGCTGCTGAAGGACGACCTGCTCGCCTCGGAAGTGCAGCTGCGGTCACGGGTGGTCTATACCCGCGCGCGGGTGCAGAGCGACGTGCAGCGCTTGCTGCAGATCTATCGCGCCAGCGGCCGTTTCGCCGCGACCATCGAGCCAAAGATCATCCAGTTGCAGCAGAACCGGATCAACCTGGTCTTCGAGATCAATGAGGGCGATCCGACCGAAATCAGTGCCATCCGGTTCCTCGGCAACACGGTCTTCGATGACGACGACCTGCGCTCGGTCATCGCCACCAGCGAGAGCGCCTGGTGGAATTTCCTGAGTTCGACAGACGTCTATGACCCGGACATCGTCGCGCTGGACCGCGACCGTCTGCGGCAGCATTACCTGGAGCATGGCTACGTCGATTTCCGTGTCGTCTCGGCGGTGGCCGAACTGACCCGTGACCGGGAGGACTTCTTCATCACCTTCACGGTGGAGGAGGGGGAGCAGTACCGTTTCGGCAACGTCGATCTGAAGGCCGATGTGAAGGACGTGGATCCGAAGGAACTGCGCAAGGCCATCACCGACGAGACCGGCGAGGTCTACAATGGCACGCAGGTCGAGAAGTCCATCAAGGACATCCAGTTCCAGCTTGGCCGCAAGGGCTTTGCATTTGTCGATGTACGGCCCCGCACCGAGCGTGACCGCGAGAAGCGGACCGTCGACATCACCTATGAGGTTCGTGAAGGTCCGCGGGTCTATGTCGAACGGGTGGATATCGAGGGCAATACCAGAACGCTGGACGAGGTGGTGCGCCGCGAGGTGCAGCTGATCGAGGGTGATGCCTTCGATACCGCGAAGATCAGCCGTTCCAACCGCCGCATCCGGGCGCTGGGCTTCTTCAAGACCAATGACATCACGCCGGAACAGGGATCAGCCCCCGACAAGGCGATCCTGAAGGTGAAGGTCGAGGAACAGCCGACCGGTGAACTGTCTGTCGGTGCCGGCTTCTCCACCACGGAGGCCGTGATCGGTGATGTCTCGATCAGTGAACGCAACCTGCTGGGACGGGGGCAGAACCTGCGGCTTTCCTTCTCCCTGTCCCTGCGTCGGCGTGAAGTCGATCTGAGCTTCACCGAACCCTATTTCCTGGACATGCCGATCGCCGCGGGTATCGACATCTTCAACACCAACATCGACTTCCAGGACGAGTCATCTTTCGACCAGAGCACCTCCGGCGGGCGCCTCAGGACCGGTTTCTCGCTGTCCGAAGCGCTGCGGATGAGCCTGAATTACCAGCTGCGCCGCGACAACATCAAGAACGTGGGCAACACCGCGTCGCTGTTCATTCAGCAGCAGCAGGGCGTCTCCGTCACCAGTTCGCTGGGGTACGAGCTGAAGCTGGATCTGACGGATGATCCGATCACGCCGCACGACGGCTCCCTGTCGACGTTCGGTCAGGAACTCGCGGGCTTCGGTGGTACGGTGCGCGACCTGCGGACCCAGGCACGGCACACGCAGTTCTTCCCCGTGTCGGAAGAATGGACACTGTCGCAGACGGTCCGCGGTGGCGCGGTCTTCGGTATCGCGAAGGATGTCCGCATCAATCGCCGCTTCTTCGTTGGCGGGGACACGCTGCGCGGTTTCGCGGCCAGTGGTATCGGTCCCCGCGACGTGGCAACGCGTGACGCGCTTGGCGGTGAGTTCTTCGTCACCGGCTCGACGGAGCTGACCTTCCCGCTTGGCCTGCCCGATGAACTGGGCATGTCGGGCCGGTTCTTCAGCGACTATGGCTCCGCGTTCGGTGTCGTTGCCAATGGCGGTGTCGAGGATGATCCTTCGCTCCGCCTGGCGGTTGGTGTCGGTGTGACCTGGCGCTCGCCGTTCGGGCCGTTGCTGTTCGACGTGGCCCGCGCGATCCTGCGCAACGATCTCGATGAAACGGAAGCCTTCCGCTTCAGCTTCGGTACACGCTTCTGACGCTCTCCGGTTGCCGCCGGTTGGTAACCTGTGCTGTAACCAATATCTGGTTTCTGCCGTGAGAATCATTGGTTCCCCTGCGAACGAGTAGAATTGAGGAAACATCCATGCGTGCCATCTGGCTTGCCGCGATCTGTATCTCGCTCATGACGCTTGGCGGTCATCAGGCCGCCCGGGCGCAGTCGATGCCGCCGCCGATCATCGCGACGATGGATTCGCAGCAGATCCTGCGTGAATCCAAGGCCGCAATCAGCATCGCGAACCAGATCAAGGGCTACATGGACAGCCTGCAGCAGCTTATCCAGGCAGAGGACAAGGCGCTGAAGGCACGGCAGGACGAATTGCGCCAGCAGGCTGCCATTCTGTCCCCCGACGCCGTCGAGCAGCGCAAGAACGAACTGCAGAAGAGCTATACCGACGCGCAGCGCATGGTGCAGGACCGTCGCCAGTCCATCGGCCAGACCCAGCAGCAGGCGGTCGAGGTGCTGAAGGGGCAGATCCTGGGCATCATCGAGGAACTGGAGCGGGAACGGGGCTTCAATCTGGTTCTGGACCGCAACAGCATCAGCTGGACCAATGGCGCCCTGGACATCACCAAGGAAATCATCACGCGGCTGAACCAGCGGCTTCCGTCGGTCAAGGTCGGGCGGCCTGAAGGTTTCTGATGCCTGACGCGCGGTTCCATCGACGGCTCGGGCCGTTCACGCTTGGCGATCTGGCGCAGAAGACAGGCCTGTTCAAAGTACCTGAGGGTGTGGACCCGTCGATGCAGATCCGTGATGCCTTGCCGCTGGAGCAGGCGGGCGACGGTGATCTGAGCTTCCTCGACAACCGCAAGTATCTGCCGGCCCTCACCGAGACAAGGGCGCAGTTCTGCGTGATCACACCGGAACTCGCCGACCGCGCGCCGGCAGGCACGATCGTCCTGCCGACACCGCATCCCTATCTGGCCTTTGCCATGGTGTCCCAGGCGCTCTATCCCGGTCCTGAACCGGATGGCGTCATTCACCCCACCGCCTTCATCGACGACACCGCAGTCGTGGGCGATGGCGTCTCGGCCGCCCCCCACGCCGTTGTGGGGGCAGGTGCGGAGATCGGTGACGGGGTCGTCCTTGGCGCCAATGTCACGGTTGGTCCGGGCGTCGTTATCGGTGCAGGCAGCCGTATCGACGCCAATGCCTCGCTGGAGACCTGCATCCTGGGCGCGCGCGTGCATGTGCAGTCCGGGGCGCGGATCGGACCGGGGGGATTCGGGTTCGCGCCGCATCCGCAGCGTCACGTCGCGGTGCCCCAGGTGGGGCGGGTGCTGATCGGCGATGACTGCCACATCGGCGCGAACGTCTGTGTCGCCTCCGGTTCCGGCCATGACACGAAGATCGGCAGCAATGTGTGGATCGATAATCTGGTGCAGATCGCGCACAATGTCGAAATCGGAGACGGTTCGATCATTGTGGCGCAAGTTGGGATTGCCGGTTCAAGCAAGCTCGGCCAGTTTGTGCAGGTAGGTGGTCAGGCAGGTATTTCAGGCCACGTGAAGATCGGCAATGGCGTGAAGATCGGTGCGCTTTCCGGCGTGATGAATGACCAGCCTGACGGTGCCGCGGTTCTGGGGCAGCCCGCGATGCCGGTAAGGGAGTTCTGGCGCCAGCTCGCCGCCATTCGGCGGCTGGGCACGAAGAAGGGGACGGATACATGACGGACACGGATGCGACCATCGTGGATGACATGGCTGGCCCGGTTGATATCAACCGGATCATGCAGATGATCCCCCACCGCTACCCGATGCTGATGGTTGATCGTGTCGTGGACATCCAGCCGAACCACAGTGCGGTCGGCATCAAGAACGTGACCATCAACGAACCGCACTTCGTCGGCCATTTTCCGGTCAAGCCGGTGATGCCGGGTGTGCTGATCATCGAGTGCATGGCGCAGACTTCTGCCGTGCTGTTCGCGCGCACGCTGGGCAAGGGGATGGAGGGCAAGGTGGTCTATTTCATGACCATCGACAATTGCCGCTTCCGCCGGCCGGTGGAGCCGGGCGACCAGTTGCGGGTGCATGTCGAGAAGCTGCGCGGGCGCGGCGACATGATCTGGAAGATGCATGGCAAGGGCTATGTCGATGACAAGGTGGTGGCCGAGGCCGACTTTGCCGCCATGATCCAGGAAAAGCTCTGAATGGCCGAAATTCACCCCACTGCGGTTGTCAGTGATGACGTGACGCTGGGCGAAGGTGTCCGCATCGGTCCCTTCTGCGTGGTTGAAGGCGACATCACCCTGGATGACGGGGTGGAACTGGTCTCCCATGTGGCACTCGCGGGGCGCAGCCGCATCGGCGCACGGACCCGGGTGTTCCCCTTCGCCTCCATCGGCCACCCGCCGCAGGACACCAAGTACAAGGGCGAGCTATCACGGCTGGAGATCGGGCAGGACTGCACGATCCGCGAACATGTGACGGTCAATCCCGGCACCGAGGGTGGTGGCATGCTGACCACGGTCGGCAATGGCTGTCTGCTGATGACCGGGGCCCATATCGCGCATGACTGCCAGGTGGGGAATCACGTCATCATCGTGAACAACGTGCTGCTGGGCGGACACGTGGAAGTCGATGACTGGGCCATCGTGGGCGGCATGACGGCGGTGCACCAGTTCGTGAAGATCGGCAAGCACGCCATGGTGGGGGGCGCGTCGGCGCTCGGCACCAGCGTGATTCCCTACGGTCTGGCACGGGGCAACCTGGCGCGGCTGGACGGGCTGAACCTGGTTGGTCTGAAGCGGCGCAACTTCAGCCGCGACGAGATCAGCACGCTGCGCCGTGCCTATCGCTTCCTGTTCGGGCCGGAGGGCACGATGGAAGAGAAGGTCGCGGATGCGGAGAAGCTCTTCGAGGGGGAAGCCGGTGTCGACGACATCATCGGCTTCATGAAGGCCAATTCCTCCCGCGGTCTCTGCACGCCCCGCAAGGATGCGGCGGCGGCGCAGTAAGCCATGACCGAGCTGCCCAAACGGCTGGGCATCATTGCCGGTGCCGGTGACGTGCCGGGGGATGTTGCGGCGGCGGCGGAAACCATGGGCGTCGGCGTGCATGTGCTGGCCTTTGACGGGTTCACCGAACCTGATCTGCTGGCACGCTACCCCCATGACTTCATCCAGTTCGACCGGGTCGGTGACATCCTCGCCGCCCTGAAGCGCGGTGGCTGCGACAGTGTCTGCATGGTGGGCAAGGTCGCGCGACCGGACTTCTCCAAGCTGCGCCCCGACCTGGCAGGCATCAGTCTGCTGCCGAAGGTGATCGCCGCAGCCCGGAAAGGCGACGACGCGCTGCTGCAGGTGCTGGTCGGCTATTTCCAGAAGAAGGGGTTCCGCGTTGTCGGCGCCCACGAGATCAAGGGCGACGTGCTGGTGCAGGAAGGCCCGCTCGGGTCGGTGCTGCCGGATGATGCGGCGCGGCAGGACATTGCCCGTGCAGTCGTCGTCGTGGAGGCTCTGGGGGCCCTGGACATCGGTCAGGGTGCCGTGGTGCGCGACGGGCTGGTCCTGGCCGTGGAGGCCGCTGAGGGTACCGACAGGATGCTCGAACGCTGTGTCGATCTGGTCAAGGGCACGGGTGGTGTGCTGGTGAAGCTGACCAAGCCGGGGCAGGATCACCGGGTGGACATGCCGACCATCGGTCGGGAGACGGTGCGCCGGGCCGCCGCCGCCGGACTGAGCGGTATCGCCGTGGAAGCGGGGGCGGCGATGATCGTGGACCGCGCCGGAACCGTCGCCGATGCCGACGCGGCCGGCCTGTTCATCACCGGCATCAACCGCGAGACCCCATGAGCGTGCAGCAGTCGCCGGGCCGGACGATCATGCTGGTGGCGGGGGAACCATCTGGTGACGTGCTGGGCGCGCGTCTGATGCGGGCGCTGCGTGACCAGTCGGGCGGAACGGTGCGCTTCGTCGGCGTAGGTGGGGACGAGATGGCGCGGGAGGGGCTGCAGAGCCTGTTCCCGATCACCATCCTTTCCGTCATGGGACTGTTCGAGGTCCTGCCGCGTGCGCTGGCCATCCGCCGCAGGCTGAAGCAGACGGAGGCCCTGGTGCGGCAGGTGCAGCCCGATTGCCTGATCACGATCGATTCGCCCGGCTTCAATCGTCGGCTCGTGCAGGCGGTACAGGACATGGACCTGCTGAAGATCCATTACGTCGCGCCCTCTGTCTGGGCCTACAAGCCGAAGCGGGCGGTGCACATGGCGCGGCTCTATGACCATCTGCTGACCCTTCTGCCCTTCGAGCCGCCCCTGTTCGAGCGGGAGGGACTGCCGTCCTCCTTCGTCGGGCATCCGGCGATCGAGGCGGAGCGCAATTATGCCGGTGACCCCCGTGCTTTCCGCAGCAATCTGGGCATTCCTTCGCACGCGCCGGTCGCGGCGGTGCTGTTCGGCAGCCGGATGGGTGAATTGCGCCGGATGGGGCCGATCTTCATCGATGGCCTGCGCCGGGCCATGGTTCAGGTTCCGAACCTGGTCGTGGTCGCGCCGACGCTGCCGCATCTGAAACCGGCGGTGGAACGGATGCTGGGGGACCTGAAGGCCCCTGTGCACGTCGTCGGCCCGGATCTGAAGATGGACGCGTTCCACGCCGCCGACGTGGCACTGGCCGCTTCAGGCACGGTCGCGCTGGAACTCTCGCTCGCCGGTACCCCGTCGGTCGTCGCCTATCGGCTGAACGGCCTGACGGCCGCCATCGCCAAGCGCCTGATCAGGATCCGCTGGGCGAGCCTGACCAACATCCTGCTGGACCGGGAGGTGGTGCCGGAACTGATCCAGGAACGCTGTCGCGCGGACCAGATCGCGCCGCACGTCGTTGCCCTTTTGAGCGACAGCACCCATCGTGATGCCCAGGCTGAGGCCGGGCGGCTGGTTGCCGACATGCTGCGTCCCCCGGGGGAATGGCCTTCGGAAAAGGCCGCCCGCGTGGTACTGAAACTGACAGACAGGAACTGAGGAGGGAACGTCATGGAAGGCGCACGGCTGCTGCACACCATGATCCGGGTGAAGGATCTCGACAAGTCGCTGGATTTCTATGTCCGGCTGCTGGGCATGAACGAACTGCGCAAGACGGATTTCCCCACCGGCGAGTTCACCCTGGCCTTCGTCGGCTACGGGGAGGAGAAGAACAGCACGGTGATCGAACTGACCCACAACTGGGGTCAGGAAGAGCCCTATGACCTGGGTTCCGGCTTCGGGCATCTGGCCATCGGCGTGCCGGACATCTATGCCACCTGCAGCGAGCTGGAGAAGGCAGGCGTGCCCATTCCGCGCCCGCCGGGACCGATGAAGCACGGCGGCTCCGTCATTGCCTTCATCGAGGATCCGGATGGCTACAAGATCGAGCTGATCGAACGGAAGCAGGGCTGAACCATGACCGCAGGCCCCGCCAAGTCCTTCGCCGACCTGCATCGGGGTGACAGGCCATTCGTCATGCCGAATCCGTGGGACCGGGGGTCCGCCCGGATCCTGCAGAGCATGGGTTTCAGCGCCCTGGCCACCACCAGTGCCGGGTTTGCCTTCTCCATCGGACGGCGCGATGCGGAGGGCGGCGTTTCCCGCAAGGAGGCGATCAGGCACGCGGCGGAAATCGTGCAGGCAACGCATCTGCCGGTGAACGGCGATCTGGAGAACGGTTTCGGCACCAGCCCGGAAGCCTGTGCGGAGACGATCCGGCAGGCGCTGGCCGCCGGACTTGCGGGATGTTCCATCGAGGATACGACCGCGGATCTCAGCGCCCCGATTGTCGACTTCAATCTGGCTGTCGAGCGCATTGCGGCCGCCGCGGAGGTCGTGCGCCAGTCCGGCAAGCCCTTCGTGCTGACCGCGCGGGCGGAGAACTTTCTCTACGGTCGGCGGGACATGGACGAAACCCTGCGCCGCCTCAATGCCTTCGCCGACGCCGGTGCCGATGTGCTCTATGCACCGGGCCTGCGCAAGATCGAACTGGTGCGGGAGGTCTGCCAGGGCGTTTCCCGACCGGTCAATGTGCTGGCGACTGCCGGTCTGACCGTGGCGCAGATCGCCGACGCCGGGGCGAAGCGGATCAGCCTGGGTGGCGCCTTCGCGCTCGCCGCCATTCGCGGCCTGATGCGGGCGGCGACCGAGGTGCAGGAGAAGGGCACCTTCAGCTTCGCGGCAGAGACACCGGGGTCCGCAGATATCAACGCCATGATGCTGGGCCGCGACGAGGCATAGGCCGGTCCGCGGGTCCCGGGGGGGGCGCTCAGCTCTCGTAGGCAGGTCTTACATCTGCGAGCGGGCTGAGATTGAGCCAGGCGCCCAGACACTTTCTTGCCGCCGATGAGCCGATGGCCTCCAGCCGTTCACTTGCAAGGGCCGGAACGAGCGGCAGATCACCCCTGACGATGTGGATCATGTCGGGCAGGGTGCAACTGAGATAGAGATCGACCTCGAACCCCGGATCGTCGAGGCAGAGTTCACACTGCCCGTCCTGGTTCACGAACCACCACACGTCCTGACCGTTGGGCAGGTCGGTGAAGGCGAGGCGAACAACGGCAGGTGACTTGCCAAAGGCATCAGCCTCGACACTCCGTTCTATTGCCCAGAGAAGCAGGCCGAGGTCGATCTCGCCTTCGGCAAGATCGCGCCGCGTCCAGCGTTGACCCCAGACGCCGAGCGTGTCGATGAGCGGGATGAACTCACGCCCCGCCTCTGTCAGATGATAGGTCCAGCCCTTCCGGTTCTCCTGCGGTCGCCGTTCCACCACCCCTTCCGCCACAAGCTGCTTCAGTCGCCTGGACAGAAGTGTTGGCGACATGAGCGGTACGCCGCGCTGCAGTTCGGAGAAACGGGTCGAGCCCCAGGCCAGATCGCGAATGATCAGGGGCGTCCACCTTTCGCAGAACAGTTCGGCTGCCTTGGCTACCGGACAGAACTGAGCGTAGCTCTTCATCACTGTGCCTTCCGACGTTTCCGGGGACAGAAATCCGATGTCCGCCAAACTACAGTTTGTGGAGTTTCCAGCCAAGTTTCGCAGGTGGAGAATGCGCACGCAGAACAAGCAGTGCACGATTTCGGGAGACAGAAATGCAAGAGAAACTGGAGGATGCCGTCGCGACGCACTATGGCAGGGACGGGCTGCTGGAAGACATTCTGGCAGGGCTTGAGAAGCTGGGCGGAAACCCGGATGACCCCGCACCTGAACAGCTCGCGGCGGTCGATGAATTTCACACCGCAGGCCGGATCACCACGCTCGAGGCGCTCGGCATGGCACCTCTCCGGGAGGGCATGCACGTGCTTGATGCCGGCTGCGGCATTGGAGGAACGGCGCGGGTGCTGGCCCGTGACTTTGGATGCCGCGTGACGGGCATCGATCTCACTCCGCAGTATGTCGATGTGGCACGCAAGCTGACCGCACGCATGAAGTTGGACACGGCATGCGAGTTCCAGACGGGCAACGTCCTCGCCATGCCCTTCCCCGACGGTGCCTTCGATGCCGCCGTGACATTCCATGTGGCCATGAACATTCCGGACCGGGGACGCCTCTATGGCGAACTCGCCCGTGTGTTGCGGCCCGGCGCGACGCTCTGCCTGTTCGACGTCATGAAGGGGGCGGCGCCCGGCATGGTCTATCCGGTGCCCTGGGCGGAAACGGAGGCCACGAGCTTTCTCAGGACCCCGTCCGAGACACGGAATCATCTGGTGACTGCCGGATTCAGCCTCGACAGGGAGGAAAGTCGGCATTCCTTTGCCGTGTCGTTCTTTCGCGAGGTGCTGGCAAATGCGGCAAGGGCCGGAAGTCCGCCTCCCCTTGGGCTGCATCTGCTGACCGGTCAGAACTCGCCGGAGAAGTTCGCCAATTATCTGCGGGGACTGGAGGCCGGGCAGATCGACCCGGTGATCATGGTGGCGACACGACTTTGAGTTCCGATCGACCGGACCTGCGTCAGCGGCATGGCTGTGGGCGCGCTCCGGCCCGGAAAGCGGCTTGCCGTTGCTGTCTGCCCAACCTACCCTTCCGACAGGCTCAATTCAGGGGAGGATGGCCATGATTGGTGTAGTTGCGACGATCAAGTGCAAGGACGGTTCGGCTGAGGATTTCGAGGCTGCGGCGAAGCAGCTTGTGGAGGCCGTGAACGCGAACGAACCCGGATGCCTGTTCTATCGCCTGTTCAAGACCGATACGCCGAACACCTACCGCTTCCTGGAAGCCTACAAGGACAAGGAAGCGACGGAGGCACATCGCGCCTCGGATCACTTCAAGACCATGGGCCGTGCCATGGGGGCATTCATGGATGGCCCGCCGTCGGTCGAGCGTCTGCCGGGCGTCGAGTGACCGAAGCCCGATGAGGGCACTCATCTGCAACGACTGGAAACCGTTCGACGAACTGGAACTTGGCGACCTGCCCGTGCCGGAGATGCGGGCGGGGGCGGTGCGCATCCGTATCGATGCCTGCGGTATCTCCTTTGCCACCGGTCTGGTGGTGCAGGGCAAGTACCAGCGCAAGCCGCCCCGGCCATTCGCGCCGGGGACGGAGATCGTCGGCATCATCACCGAATGTGCCGACGATGTGGACCGGTTCCGGGTCGGTGATCGCGTCATGGCCTTCATCGACTGGGGCGGCGCGGCGGAGGAGGCCGTGGTCTGGGCCGGGCAGGCCTATCCCGTGCCGGACGGCCTGTCGGATGCGGAAGCCATTCCGCTGCTGTCGTCCTACGGCACGTCCTATGGGGCGCTTGTGGAGCGGGCAGAACTGAAGCCTGGCCAGACCGTGCTGGTGCATGGGGCCGGGGGCGGTGTCGGCCTTGCGGCGGTGGAGATCGCCCACGATATCGGCGCCACCGTGATCGCCCGGGCAGGAACGGCTGAGAAGCGCGACTGGCTGCGCCAGCGCGGCGCCGACCATGTGCTCGACAGTCGTGAAACCGATTTTCGTACCGCTGTTCAGGAACTGACGGACGGACGCGGTGTCGACGTCATCTACGACCCGTTGGGCGGGGACGTGTTTCACCAGTCGCTGAGATGCCTCGACCTGGGCGGGCGACTGCTCACCATCGGTTACGCGGCAGGAGAAATTCCGCAGCTTGGCGTCAATCTGCTACTGCTGAAGAATGCCACCGTGATGGGCTTCAACTGGGGCACCTACTGGGGCTGGACCCCGGTGGACGAGCGTGTCCGGCTGACCCCGGAACGGAACCGTGTGATGGCGGGACTGACCGAACTCTGGTCACGCAGGGCCATCAGCCCGAAGATCCATGCCACCTATCCGCTGGCCGACTACAAGGCGCTCTGGGCAGAGATTTCCGAACGCCGAGCCGTTGGCCGCGTGGTGCTGCTGCCGCAGGCCTGAGGCCGCCGACGTCGCCGCATTGACCAAATTCAACCTGGACACCTGCCTTCCCCCTGCGTTGGGGGGAAGGCAGGCCAGGTCCGGTGCGGCCAGTCCGGCGGGTCTTACTTCGCCGTGACGGACGCGTCCATTTCCGGTTCGTGACGGCGGCTGGAGCGATCGAAGAAGTCGTTGCCCTTGTCATCGATGACGACGAAGGCGGGGAAGTCCTTCACCTCGATCTTCCAGACGGCTTCCATGCCCAGTTCAGCGAAGTCCAGCACCTCGACGCTGGTGATCTCGTCACGACCGACACGGGCGGCGGCACCGCCGATGGAACCGAGGTAGAAGCCGCCGTTCTTCTTGCAGCTGTTGACCACCTGCTTGGAACGGTTGCCCTTGGCGACGGAGATCATGGAGCCGCCAAGCTCCTGGAACTCCGCCACATAGGGATCCATGCGGGCGGCGGTTGTCGGTCCGAAAGCGCCGGATGCATAGCCTTCCGGGGTCTTCGCCGGACCGGCGTAGTAGATCGGGTGATCCTTGAAGTAGGCCGGCAGCTCGCCACCCTGGGCCACGCGCTTCGACAGTTCGGCGTGCACGATGTCGCGGGCGACGATCATGGTGCCTGAAAGCAGGATCGGCGTTTCCACCGGCAGCTTGGTCAGGATGTTGCGCAGTTCATCCATCGGCTGGCTGAGGTCGATGCGGACCGCGTTGCTGGCATCCGCCTCCGCCGTCGGCAGGTACTTCGACGGATCACGCTCCAGCGCCTCCATGAACACGCCGTCGCGGGTGATCTTGGCCTTGGCCTGGCGGTCGGCGGAGCAGGAGACGCCGATGCCGATGGGCAGGGACGCACCGTGGCGCGGCAGGCGGATGACCCGCACGTCGTGGCAGAAGTACTTGCCGCCGAATTGCGCGCCGATGCCCAGGTTCTGCGACAGCTTGTGGATCTGCGCCTCCAGCTCGATGTCCCGGAAGGCGCGACCGGTCATGTCGCCGGTGGTCGGCAGCCCGTCGTAGAACTTGCAGCTGCCCATCTTCACGGTCTTCAGCGTCTGCTCGGCGGACATGCCACCGATGACGATGGACAGGTGATAGGGCGGGCAGGCAGCAGTGCCGAGGGTCGGCAGCTTCTCCGCGAAGAACTGCAGCAGGCGGTCCGGATCCAGTACCCGGCGGGTTTCCTGGAACAGGAAGGTCTTGTTGGCCGATCCGCCGCCCTTGGCGATGAACAGGAACTTGTAGGCGTCGCCGCCCACGGCCTCCAGATCGATCTGTGCGGGCAGGTTGGAGCCGGTGTTCTTCTCCTCGAACATCGACAGGGGTGCCATCTGGCTGTAGCGCAGGTTGCGGGTTGCCCAGGTGCGCTGGACGCCGACGGAAAGCGCCTCCGCATCGTCGCCATCGACGATGACCTGCTGACCCTTCTTGCCCACGACGATCGCGGTGCCCGTATCCTGGCAGGAGGGGAACTCCATGGCCGCGGAAATATTCGCGTTCTTCAGCAGTTCCAGCGCCACGAAGCGGTCGTTGTCCGACGCCTCCGGATCGTCGAGGATATTGCGCAACTGCTGCAGGTGCGCAGGCCGGAACAGGTGGCTGATATCGCCGAACGCGGTCTCCGCCAGGTCGCTCAGCACGTTGGGCTGGACCGTGACGAACTCCCGGCTGCCCAGCTTCTCCACCTTGACGCCGTCCACGTCCAGCTGCCGGTACTCGGTTTCATCCTCGCCCAGCGGAAACAGCGGCCCATACCCAATGTCGCTAGCCATCTCAAAGACCCCCTTTGATCACCCCAAAATCATGCAGACGCCAAGCAGAACACAAATCGCCGGGAAATGCAGTATCCGCGCAGGCGAATTCTGTGGCGCTGGCCACAGGCGGTCACACGGACGGTCTAATCCGTGATGACAATCAGGTTGCTGGCCGTCAGGTCGCCGGACCGGGTTCCGGCAACGCGGATGCTGTCGGTGTTGGAGAGGCCGATGAACAGCCCGTGCGGTGTTGACCAGACCCGGCGCGCAACCTTCTCGTAGGTCGGCCAACGCTCCAGGTTGCGCAGGATGATCCGATCCTCCGCCGGGTCGAAACCGGTGATCAGGTCATGGCCGCTGTCAGGACCGAAGATGAATGTATCGGGGCCGAAGCCTGCCTGATGCATGGTCTTGCCCGGCGTGTCGACGTGCTGGCGTACACCGTCCCGCAGCGTGACGGCCGGTTCGGCCATGGCCAGTGGCGGCAGCAGGGCCAGACCAAGTGTGGCGGCGCAAAGCAGACGGGCACCCCTTTGCACGAGGGGTGCCCGCTGGTGTCCTTGTCCTCTGGTCACGGGATCAGAAGATGAAGTCGTCCGTCTCATCCAGTGTCACACCGGCCAGACCCTGCAGGGTGAGGGATTCCGTCCCGCCGCCCGTGATGGTGATGACCAGATTGCCGCCGGAGTCGACGAAGTTCAGATCGCCGAAGCTGATCGACAGGGCAGAGAAGTCGATGACGTCGTCGGTGCCCGCGCCAGCCACGAAGTCCTCGATCACGTCATTGCCGAAGCTCGCGTTGTCGAAGACGAAGAGGTCGTTACCATCCTCACCGGCCAGCGTGTCATTGCCACCCGTGCCACCGTTCAGCGTATCGGCACCGGCATCACCGAAGATGCTGTCGTCACCCAGCCCGCCGAACAGGAGATCGGTACCTTCACCGCCATCCAGCACGTCATTGCCGTCCTGGCCCAGCAGGGTGTCGTCACCGGCCTCGCCGCGCAGGGTGTCGATGCCATTGCCGCCGTCGAGGCTGTCGTTGTCGTCACCACCCAGCAGCGAATCATTGTCGTCGCCGCCGAACAGCACGTCCTGGCCGCCGGCACCGTTCAACTGGTCATCGCCGGTACCGCCGAAGATGGTGTCGAAGCCGACCAGGGTGTCGAGGGACGGATCATCGCCGTTGATGGTGTCGTTGCCTTCATTGCCGAACAGGCTGTCGAAGTTGCCGCCACCCAGGATGAAGTCGTCGCCAAGGCCACCGTTGATGGTGTCATTGTCGAACTGACCGCGCAGCGTGTCGTTGCCGTCGCCACCGTCGATGAGGTCATTGCCCGCGCCACCGAAGACCCTGTCGATGCCGTCACCGGCGGAGATGGTGTCATCGCCGTCACCGGCGCTGATCGTGTCGTTGCCGATTCCGCCATTGATCGTGTCGGCGCCGACATCACCAACCAGGGAGTCGTCTCCGTCACCGCCGTCCAGCGTGTCATCGCCGGAGCCGCCATTCAGGGTGTCGTTCTCCGTCCCGCCTGTCAGCAGGTCGTTGTCCGCGCCGCCGAACAGGGCGTCGGCACCAGCCTGGCCGGAAATGATGTCCGCGCCATTGTTGCCTGTCAGCGAATCCGCGCCGGTCCCGCCGTCGATGGTGTCATTGTCATCACCGCCGGAAATCGTGTCATCGCCGTCGCTGCCGGTCAGCAGGTCGGCACCGGCATCACCGAAGATCAGGTCAGCATCGGTTCCGCCGTCGATCAGGTCGTCGCCCAGGCCGCCTTCCAGCGTGTCGTTCCCGGCATCGCCGATCAGCGTGTCATTGTCGTCGCCGCCGTCGATGGAGTCGGCACCCAGGCCACCGGTGATCGTGTCGCTGCCGGTGCCGCCACTGGCGATGTCATCGCCGTCGCCGGCACTGACGACGTCGTTCCCGGCACCCGCCTGCACCGTGTCATTTCCGGCACCCGCATCGATGTTGTCATTGCCGATCCCGCCGGAGACCGTGTCGGCCCCGTCACCTGCGTTGAGGACGTCATCGCCGTCCCCGCCGCTCAGCGTATCGGCCCCGTCACCGGCCAGGATCGTGTCGTTGCCACCCTGACCGAAGAAGTGGTTGTCCAGCGTGTCTCCGGACAGGAAGTCGCCGAAATCGGAGCCGAGCACACCTTCCATGCTGGTCAGCGTGTCATTCTCCGCCGAACCGCCGGACGCCGTGCCCAGGTCGAGGTCGATGAACACTGCCGAACCGCTGTCGGAATAGTCGGCGCAGTCATCGCCCGCGCCGCCGTTCAGGCTGTCGGCACCCAGGCCGCCCTGCAGCGTGTCGTTGCCGTCGCCGCCGTCCAGCGTGTCGTCACCGTCTCCGGCAACGATGGAGTCATTGCCGTCCAGACCCTGGATGGTGTCCGCGCCACCGGTTCCGTTCAGCGGAATGTCATCGCCCGGCGTGCCGGTGATGACGGTCGGGCCGCCAAAGTCGAAATCGTCCGCGTCCAGTTCGGCGACCAGCACGCCCTGCAGCACCAGCACACCGGCTGCACCCAGGTTGATGGTGGTGTCGGTACCGTCGTCCGTGGCGTTGGCCAGCACGTCGGCGAAGTTGTTCAGCGCCGTGACCGCCTGCACGTCGATGACGTCATCGGTTCCGGCACCGGCCACGAAGCCCTGGATGGTGTCGTTGCCGAAGCCGTCGGCCAGGATGAACAGGTCGTCGTCGCCGCCGCCGTTCATGAAGTCGTCGCCCAGGCCCCCGGTGATGGTGTCGTTGCCCGCACCGCCCTGCAGCGTGTCGGCCCCGTCGCCGCCATCCAGGATGTCGTCGCCATCCTCGCCGATGGCGATGTCGTTGCCGCCGCCGGTGGTGATGGAGTCCGCCCCGGCACCGCCGACAAAGCGGTTGTCCTCGGCGCCGCCGGAGAGCGTGTCGTCTGCGGAGGTGCCGATGGCACCCTCGAAGTTGCTGATGGTATCGTCACCGAACAGCGTGTCTGACGTGTCGAAGGTGACCGGTCCGGTCTCTCCGGAAAGGTCGAGCACATCGAGACCCGCACCGCCGTCCAGGCTGTTCGCCCCGGCACCGCCACTGACGGTATCGGCACCCAGTCCGGCATCGACGGTATCGTCGCCGTCACCGGCCGCGATGGTATCGGCACCACCGGCACCGAACAGCGTATCGCCTGCGGCGCTGCCGATCAGCGTGTCGGCAAGGTCGGAACCGATGACCTGCTCGATCCCCGAAACCGTGTCATTGCCACCGTTGGAAAGGTCGAAGCTGACCCCCGTGACTTCCCCGGCGAAGCTGACCGTGTCGGAACCCGCACCGCCAACCACCGAGTCGGCACCCTGGCCCACGAACAGCAGGTCATTGCCGTCACCGGCGTCCAGCGTGTCATTGCCTGCATTGCCGCCCAGCGTATCGTCGCCGTCACCGGCCAGCACCAGATCGGCACCCTGTCCGCCCAGCAGGCTGTTCGCGCCCGCCGTGCCGATCAGCGTGTCGCTGAAGCTGGAACCGATCAGGTTCTCGACATTCGTGATGATGTCGCCGGCCGCATCGCCACCTGCGGCAGTGCCGAGGTCGAGATTGACGTTCACGGCAGCCGAGGAGCCTTCGTAGGTCGCCGTGTCGTTGCCGGCACCGCCGTCCAGCGTATCGCCACTGGCGCGGCCCTGCAGCAGATCGTCGCCGCCCAGACCGAACAGGGCATTGCCGAATTCGTCGCCGCGCAATGTGTCGTCGAAGTCGGAGCCGATGATGTTCTCGATCTTGTCGAAGAAGTCGCCGGTTGCATCGCCACCCGTGGCTGTGCCCAGGTCGATGTCGACATTCACGCCGGAGGCGGAATTGGCATAGGTGATGGTGTCATCGCCCAGTCCGCCGCGCAGGGTGTCGGCACCTGCGCCACCTTCGAACAGGTCGTTGCCCAGGCCACCGGCCAGGCTGTCGTCGCCGCCCTGGCCGAGCAGCGTGTCATCCTCCGAGCCGCCGAACAGCGTATCGGCGCCCGTGCCACCCTCCATCGAGTCGGCACCCTCGCCACCGTTCAGCAGGTCGTTGTCATTGCCGCCGAACAGCACGTCATTGCCATCATCGCCGATCAGCGTGTCGTTGCCGCTGTTGCCTTCCAGCGTGTCGTCGTGACAGTTGCCGTCAATCGAGTCGGCACCGTCGCCACCAATGACGCTGTCGTCGTCGTTGCCGGCGTTGATCGTGTCGTCGCCCGCACCGCCGTTGATCGTGTCATTGCCGAGGTCGGTGCTGATCGAGTCATTGCCCAGACCGCCATTGACGTCGTCGGCACCAAGCCCGCCAGAGATGGTGTCATCGCCATCCTGACCCAGCAGCGTGTCATTGCCGTCCCCGCCGTCCAGCAGGTCGCCATCGTCGCCGCCGAGGATGGAGTCGTCACCGTCGCCGCCCAGCAGCGTGTCGATGCCTTCGTCACCCTGAAGCACGTCGTTGCCGATACCGGCCACGAGCGAGTCGGCACCCAGGCCACCGGCCAGCGTGTCATTGCCTTCGCCCGCGCTCAGCGTGTCATTGTCGTCGCCACCGTCCAGGCTGTCATTGCCGAGACCGCCGATCAGCGTGTCCTCGCCCGCATTGCCGGTGATCGTGTCGTCGCCCGCATCGCCGAACAGGGCATCAAGACCGTCGCCGCCGGTCAGGTCGTCGGCATCGTCACCGCCACGCAGGGTGTCGTCGCCCGCGTCGCCGCGCAGCGTATCGATGCCTGCGCCGCCGCTGATGCTGTCCGCCCCGATGCCGCCGTCGCCCAGGTCATCGCCGTCGCCGAGCGTCAGCGTGTCATCGCCTTCCTCGCCCCGCAGCGTGTCATTGCCCAGACCACCGTCGAGCAGGTCGTTCTCCGTGCCGCCAAGCACCGAGTCATTGCCGTCGCCACCGAACAGCCGGTCAACGCCTGCGCCGCCGTTCAGATTGTCGTCGTCCGCGCCACCGTCCAGCGTGTCGTCGCCATCCTCACCGGCCAGGGTATCGTTGCCTGCGCCGCCGGAGGCGGTGTCCGCCCCGATGCCGCCGACCAGAAGGTCGTCGCCGTCGCCTGCATCCAGCGTGTCGTCGCCTTCATCGCCCTGCAGGGTGTCGTTGCCCAGACCGCCGATCAGCGTGTCGTTCTCGGTGCCGCCGAACAGACGGTCGGCGTCATCGCCGCCATCCAGCAGGTCGGCACCGGTCGAACCGGAAAGCGTGTCATCGCCTGCACCGCCGGTGACGGTATCGTCACCATCCGCTGCGCTGACATTGTCGTTGCCGTCCAGTGCGTCGATGTTGTTGGCGGAGCTGTTGCCGGTGATGTTGTCGTCGAAATTGGTCGCGATCAGGTTCTCGAAGCCGGCAACCGTGTCGCCGGCGGCGAAACCACCGGACCCGACACCCCCGGCCAGATCCACCGTCACCCCGGCGTCGGAGTTCGAATAGTCGATCAGGTCGATGCCGCCCAGCGCGTTGATGTCATCCGCACCGGCACCCGCGATGACCGTGTCGTCGCCCAGGCCGCCGTTGATGCTGTCCGCACCGGCCCCGTCGATGATCAGGTCGTTGTCTTCGCTGCCGCCCAGCGTGTCGTCGCCGTCGCCGCCTTCAAGCGTGTCGCCGCCCGTACCGCCGATGATGCTGTCCGCACCCAGGCCACCGACCAGGGAGTCGGCCCCGGCGCCGCCGGCCAGCGTGTCATTGCCGTCACCGCCGTCCAGCACGTCGTCGCCGCCCAGGCCTTCCAGCTTGTTGTCGGCGGCGCTGCCCAGCAGGGTATCGCCGAAGCCATTGGTGCCGACCGCGCTCTCGATGGAGATCAGCACGTCGCCGTCGGCGTCGCCGCCGGTGGCAACGCCAAGCCCGATATCGACATTCACGGCCGCGCCGGAACCGCGATAGTCGGCGGAGTCATTGCCGTCGCCGCCATCCAGCACGTCTGCGCCCGCGCCGCCTTCCAGGCTGTCGTCGCCAGCCTGGCCCAGCAGGGTATCCGCAGCCGCACCGGCGGAGATCAGGTCGTTGCCGCCGCCGCCCTGCAGCAGGTTCTCGGTCGCGGAACCGGTGATCTCGTCATCGTCGAAGCCGCCGATGGCATTCTCGATGAAGGCGTAGGTGTCGCCTGCCGCATCGGAAAGCTCGCCGACGCCCGTGGTCAGATTGATGCGCAGGGCACCACCTGCGGCGGAATAGTCCACCGTGTCGGTGCCATTGTTGCCGTTCAGCTGATCCGCACCGGCATCGCCGATGATCAGATCGTCGCCTTCACCACCGGCAATCGTGTCGTCGCCCGCATCGCCGGACAGGGTGTCGGCCCCGTCGCCGCCCCGGACCACGTCGTTCTCCGAACCGCCGAACAGACGGTCGTCGTCGGCGCCGCCGTCGACCAGATCCTCGCCCGACTCGCCGAACAGGGTGTCCGCGCCAGCGCGCCCGAACAGATTGTCGAGGCCATCGCCGCCGAACACCAGGTCCGCGTCCGCGCCGCCGTCCAGGGCGTCGTCGCCCGCGCCACCCGACAGGGTATCGGCGCCATCCTCACCCAGCAGCGAGTCGATGCCCGCATCACCGGTCAGGGAGTCATTGCCCAGGCCACCCAGAATGGTGTCGTTGCCGTCGCCACCGATGCCGCTGTCATCGCCCGCGTCGGTCTTGATCAGGTCGGCGCCCGCGCCGCCGTTGGCCACGTCGGAGCCGGCCCCGCCACGCAGCGTGTCATCGCCGTCATCACCGGCAAGCGTGTCATCATCGTCACCGCCGAACAGCGCGTCGTTGCCCGCCCGGCCCAGCAGGAAGTCATCGCCTGCGCCGCCGCTGAGGGTGTCGTCACCGTCCAGTGCGTTGGCGCCGTCGGCACCGTCCAGCACGTCCGCGCCGTCCGAACCCACCAGGCTGTCATTGCCCAGGCCGCCACGCAGCGTGTCGTCACCCAGTTCGCCGAACAGGCTGTCATCGCCCTCATCGCCGCGGATCGAGTCATTGTCGTCGCCGCCGGAAATCTGGTCGTTGTCGGCCCCGCCGCGCAGATTGTCCGCCCCGGCACCGCCGAAGATCTCGTCGTTGCCGCTGTCGCCGTTTAGGCTGTCGTTGCCACCTTCGCCGAAGATGCGGTCCGCGTCCGCGCCGCCGTTGGCCGAGTCATTGCCGTCGCCACCGAAGATATTGTCGGTCCCGGCATCGCCATTGACCGTGTCATCGCCCGCCTGGCCGAACAGGCGGTCGGTACCTGCACCGCCGAAGATCTGGTCGTTGCCGTCACCGCCGTCTGCCAGGTCGTCGCCGTCGCTGGCCGACAGGGTGTCATTGTCCGCGCCGCCGAACAGGTCATCCTGATCGCCGCTGCCGGAGATGAAGTCGTTGCCAGCCAGACCGAACAGGTCATTGGCCGCATTGGAGCCGGTGATCGTGTCGTCGAAGTTCGACCCGATCACGTTCTCGATATTCAGGTAGATGTCACCCAGAGCATCGCCGGCGGTGCCGTTTCCGGTTCCGAGATCGACACCCACTGCTGCCGTGGAGGCCGCGAAGGTGATGGTGTCGGTCGCCGCGCCGCCATTGATGGAATCCGCGCCCGCGCCGCCGATGATCGTGTCGGCCCCGGCGCCCAGCGCCAGGGTGTCGTCGCCCGCACCATCCGACACCAGGTCCAGCCCGTTGCCTGCCGTGATGCTGTCGTTGCCGTCGCCCGCGACCAGGGTGTCGTTGCCCGTGCCGCCGATCAGCGTGTCATTGCCCGCCCCGGCGTCGATGGAATCGTCGCCCGCCGCGCCATCGAAGTTGTTGTCACCGCCATCGCCGATCAGCGTGTCACCGGCACTGGTGCCGATGGCACCTTCGATGTTGGTCAGCGTGTCGCCGGTCGCGTCGCCACCGGACGCCGTGCCCAGTCCGATATCGACGGTGATGGGGCCGAGCGAGCCGGAATAGTCGGCCACGTCGATACCCGCGCCACCGTCCAGCGAGTCAGCGCCCGCGCCGCCCTTCACCGTGTCCGCACCGTCCCCGCCCAGCAGGGTGTCGTCACCGGCCAGACCGGACAGGCTGTCCGCGCCTGCCCCGGCATCGAGTACGTTGTTGTCCAGGTTGCCCTGGATGATGTCGATACCGCTGGTGCCGATGACATTCTCGACCTTGCGCAGCTGGTCGCCTTCCGCATCGGAGCGGCTGCCCTTGCCGTTGTTCAGGTTGACGGTCACGCCACCGGCAGAGCTGGTGTAGTCCGCCGTATCGATGCCTGCACCACCCGCCATGCGGTCAGCGCCCGCGCCACCCACCAGGGTGTCATTGTCGTCGCCGCCGCGCATGTCGTCATTGCCGGAGCCACCGAAGATGGAGTCCGCGCCCGCATCGGCATTCAGGATGTCATTGCCACCCTGACCGAGCAGCAGATCGTCGCCGCCACCGGCCCGAATGATGTCGGAGGCTGCACCGCCGTCCAGACTGTCGTTGCCAAGGCCGCCTTCGATGATGTCGGAGTCCGCGCCGCCGAAGATGCTGTCGTCGCCGTCGCGGCCCTTCAGGATGTCGCTGCCCACGCCGCCGGAGAGGGAATTCGCGCCATCCTCGCCGTCAATGAAGTCGGCGCCATTGTTGCCGAAGATCGTGTCGTTGCCGGTGCCGCCGACCAGCGTGTCGCCGCCATCGCCACCGTCGATGCTGTCGTCGCCGCCATCGCCCTTGACGGTATCCTTGCCGTCATTGCCGAACAGCCGGTCGTCGTCGGCACCGCCGCGGATCAGGTCGGAGTCATCGAAGCCACGGATGGTATCCGCACCGTCGCCGCCGAAGATCCGGTCGCGCCCGCCATCGCCATGGGCCGAGTCATCGCCGGTACCGCCGAAGATCGTGTCCTCGCCGGAGCCGCCCTCCAGACTGTCATTGTCCTCGTCACCCGAAATCAGGTCGTCGGCCGATCCGCCGCGCAGCGTGTCATTGCCGAAGCCGCCCTCCAGCGTGTCAGCCGCGCCGCCTGGGACCGTCTCGGCCCCGGAATCGCCGATGATCGAGTCATCGCCCAGGCCACCGAACAGCTGATCGAAGTCCTCGTTGCCCGTGATCGTGTCGGCGCCGTCGCCGCCGAAGATGCGGTCGTTGCCTTCCTCGCCCGACAGGTCGTCGTTGCCGGCATTGCCCTCGATCGAGTCCGCGCCGATGTTGCCGCGTACCGTGTCCGCGCCCTCACCACCGGTAATGGTGTCGAGGCCGGAGCCACCTTCGATCAGGTCATTGTTCAGGCCGCCGTTGATGATGTCGTCGCCGGTCTCGCCACGCAGGGTGTCGTCGCCGTCCTGTCCCTGGATGGTGTCGTTGCCGACGCCGCCCTGGATGGTGTCACCGCCGGTGCCGCCTTCGATGGAGTCGGCGCCGCTGCCACCCCGAATGGTATCCGCGCCGTCGTTGCCGAACAGGGTGTCGTCATCCGCCTGTCCGTTGATCTCGTCATCGCCGAGGCCGCCGGTCGCGAAGTCCGCGCCCGCGCCACCGTCGATCCGGTCGTTGCCCGCGTTGCCGTCCAGCAGATCGTTGCCGTCGCCACCATTGACCGTGTCCTGGTCGGTGCCGCCGACGATCGTGTCGTCGCCATCGTCACCGAACAGGCGGTTCGCACCGCTGGAGGCCGTGACGACGTCATTGCCGCGACCGCCCTGAACCTCGTCATCGCCGGCACCTGCAATCAGGGTGTCGTCGCCGCCGACTGCATCGCTGTTCAGGTCACCGCGCAGCGTGTCATTGCCATCGCCGCCGTCCAGCAGGTCGCTGCCCTGGCCGCCGAACAACTGGTCGTTGCCCGCATCGCCAAAGACGATGTCATTGCCCGCGTCGGCACGCACGGTGTCATTGTCGTCACCGCCGGAAATCTGGTCGGCACCATCGCCGCCGACGATCACGTCGCTGCCCGCGTCACCGCTGATGGTGTCGTCACCGGCATCGCCGAGAATCTTGTCGAACGCGTCACCACCGGAGATCAGGTCGCCGTCACCGCCACCGATCAGGCTGTCCTGTCCGGCACCACCCTCCAGGGTATCGGTGCCGCTGCCACCGGCCAGCGTGTCGTTCCCCAGGTCGCCGGTCAGCGAATCCGCGCCGCCTTCACCTGCCAGGGAATCATTGCCATCGCCGCCTACGACGGTGTCATTGCCTTCCTTGGCGAAGACGGTGTCATTGCCGGCACCGCCGTCCACATTGTCGTTGCCGCTGCCTGCGTGGATGAAGTCATCGCCATCTCCGCCGGTGACGCTGTCATCACCCGTGTCGGCGAAGATCGTGTCGTCGCCCGCGCCGCCATCGACCGTGTCGTTGCCGCCGTCCGTCTCGAAGCGGTTGTTGGTCGCATCGCCGGTAATGACGTCATCGCCACTGCCGGACCGCAGTTCCTGCACCGCGATCAGGGAATCAGTGCCGAACTGGGAAGTGACCGTGCCGCTGTTGAGGTCCGCCAGGACGGCATCGGTCGCATTGGTATAGTCGGCTTCGTCGCGGCCTGCGCCACCCGCAAAGGTGTCGTCACCGAGTCCGCCACGGAACGTGTCGTCCCCCTCGTTGCCGAAAAGGGAGTCTGCCCCGTCGCCACCGTTCAGTGAATCATTGCCAAGGCCACCGAGCAGGGTGTCATCCCCGTCCAGGCCTGCAATCGTATCATCCGTCGTCGTGCCGGTAAGCGAGTCGGGGTTGTTGGTCCCGACAATCTCGGCGAATCTCACATTGGAGACAGCCGTAGCCTTGAGCAGTTCAACCAGAAGCGACATTCAGGACCTCCAAAGTCCGACTTCTTGCTGACCGCAGCATTCCTTGTTTTTGCTCTTAACGACCAGAATTAGCACAATCTTTACGAAAATGCCAAGCGTTGCATAGGCACGATCTGTCACAGTCCCGACGAATGACCGATATGTCGCGCGCCAGGCGAAACGGACGGTCGACGCGACAACCTGAGACGTATGTGCCGCCGACCTGCACCAACCCGGACGCAAGCCCTGGAACGGGCAGGCCGGAGCCGGTCCGTTGACCGGTACACCCTGCGAGACCAGCCGTACCAAGGCTGTCCCGATTTCAATTCGGCCCTACCGGTCCCTGGTCATACGTCTTGCAGGGACCTTTGACTTTGGCGAAAATTCGGCCCTACTTGTCGGTCAGGTAGTACGAATCAGGCAAGCATGCTTCACCGTGATGCGGGAATGTCCTTGCCTGTGAACAGGTTCGGGAAGCGATTGCCATGAAGCCGGGAGCACCGTGGAGCATCAAGGGCGTCGACGGCGACGCGCGTGAGGTGGCCAAGGCCAAGGCCAGGGCGGCGGACATGACGCTGGGCCAATGGCTCAATCGTGCCATTGCGGAGGCGGACAGGCCACAGGCCGCCGCGCCTGCACCAGCCCAGCCGCAGGGATCCTCGCTGGATACCGCACGGCTGATGCGCGCCATTTCGGAGGTGGCGCGAAGGGTCGATCAGGTGCGAGACAATCCGTCGGCACCTGCGGACTCTTCGCAACTCGAGGCGGCCATCGACAGCATCGGCCGGCGGCTGGCCGGGCTGGAACGTTCGCTCGCTGCAACCTCCGACATGTCAGGCATTGTCGAGAAGATCGATGCTGTGAACGGGCGGCTCGAAGCCATGGAGTCCGCGCGCGGTCAGTCGGCACCGCCACCTGACCTCACGGAGGGTCTGGCCCCCCTGAAGGCTGACATGCAGCGCATGATGAACGGCATGCTCAACCTGGCGCGGAAGATCGATGCGGTTGATCAGCGGGCGGAGGAAAGGCTGGTTCCCCTGCGGGAGGAACTGGCGGCGCGCGCGACGGATATCGCGCCGACCGCGGAACCGGCGCCGGAAGACCCGAGGCTCGACCTGTTGCGCGACGATATCCAGGAACTTCGGCAGGCTGTCGAGGCGCGGCCCGACGTGCCGCGGGAAGCCGCTCCGGACATTGGCGGCGCGGTCGCCGCAGCGCTGGCACCCGTACTGGCCAAGCTGTCGGATCTGGAACGGCAGTTCGAGCAGGCGCAGAAGACACCGGTTCCGCCAGCGCCGGAACCGGTCTCCGTCACTGCTCCGGTACCCGAGCCGGAACCGGAGCCCGAGCCGGAACCGGAGCCCGAACAGAGTGAACAGCCTGCTGAAGGGATTGCTGCACCAGCGGGACCTTCGGACGCGGAATCCGCCGATGTTCGGGATGAACCGGAGACCGGGGATGGAGGAGACCTCGACGATGACGATGCGCCGATGCAGCGCCCTGCGCCGGGCGCCATTCAGGCACTGCACGATCTGACGGCGAACCGTCAGTCTGTCAGTCGCCGTGTCGAGCCGATCCTGCGAGACCTGCCGACCGAGAATACCGGTGACCTTGACGATGACGACAGGCCTGACTTCAGCATGGCACGCGGCGCGTCGGAAGAGGAACTGCGCGGGGAAGAAGCTTCCCCGGAATCCGAGGCGCCAGCGGCGGCGCCCGTGACGCAGGACGAGACGGGGGCCTTCGCCGCCTTCAATGAGGACACCGAGCCCGGCCCGCCGGATGATGCCACCGTGATGGCACCGGAGCCGCGCGCGTCAGAGGTTTCCGGCGCGGATGCGGATGATTCCGATGCCGATATTCCCGCCGCTGCCGCGCCACCGGATCGGCCAAGGCGTATCGTGCCCGTGGAAAGCCTGCTTGCGGGCGGCGACGGCGCAGACCCGCAGGTCGCGCCCCGGGATTCAGGCCCAGAGATCGAGACCGGGCACCCCGAATCCGCGACGGCGGCGGCTTCCCCGTTGGAGCGGCCAGCCGCAGGCATGGCCGCGTCCGGACCCATGGCGGCGGGTCATGTCATGCCAGATCAGCCCCGCCGCAGCCGCCGTGGTGCCGGCTATCTGGTAATTGCCCTGATCTTTCTGGCAATTCTCGTGGGTGGCTTCTTCGTCATCGGTGACCCGCGTTTCAATGACTGGGTGACGCAGGGACGTCAGGCCATTGCAACACTGACCGACATGGTGCCTGTTGGTGATGAGGAGCCATCGGTCGTGTCGGAAGGGGCATCGGAGTCTGATGCAGCCGAACCGCCTGCGGTATCGAGCGCACCGGCGGCGATCACACCCCCGACCGAACCGGCACCGGAACGCTCCGCACCTCTGGCGTCCGAGGCTGTGGAAGCAGCGCCGTCACCTGCGCCGAGCGCACCGTCGGAGCCGGAGGCGTCCCCGGCGCCTGAGCAGGTTGCTGCGGCGCCTGCGGCGGTTTCTGCCCCGCCCGCCCCTGCAGCACCGGCATCGACGGGGGATGATCTCGCGGCCCTGCAGGCCCGCGCGGACGCCGGAGATGCCGCGGCGCAGTTCGAGCTTGGCGTGCGCTACAGGGATGGCAACGGCGTCGGTGTCAGCTATGCGGAAGCGGCCCAGTGGTTCCAGCGGGCGGCGGAACAGGGAAATGTCCCGGCACAGGTCGATCTCGGCATCTTCTACCGCCAGGGGGTGGGCGTCGCGAAGGATGTGGATTTGGCGAAAGTCTGGTTCCACGCGGCTGCCCGCGCCGGTCATCCGGAGGCACAGAACTTCCTTGGCCAGGTCTATGTCGGCGAGGAGCAGGATCGTCCTGACTACTTCCAGGCAGCCCGCTGGTTCCGCGAAGCGGCCGAGCAGGGAGTACTGGACGCGCAGTACAATCTGGCCTCGCTCTACATGGGCGGACTGGGCGTTCCGCGAGACGACGCGCAGGCCTACTTCTGGTTTGGCGTTGCTGCGGGGCAGGGGGACAAGGATGCGGCCGGCAATCAGGAGAATGTCGCCGCCCTGATTTCCCCGGCTGAACGGGCCGAACAGGACCAGCGGATCTCGGCCTTCAGGCCGGTGAAGCAGTTCAGGCCCGCCGCGGACCAGGCAGGATCAACCGCCGCACCGCCGGCGCCCGCTTCGGGCGAAATCCGCCGCCGCGACCAGATCCGTCTGATTCAGCGGTTGCTGATCGCCCGTGGCTATGATCCGGGAGAGCCGGACGGGCTGCCGGGCGAACAGACCAGGGAAGCCATTCGCCAGTTCGAGACCGACAATGCGATGCAGGTCACCGGCAAGATCACGGAGAGAGTCCTTCAGGCGCTTCAATCCGGCGGATAATGTCCTGAGTCCCGTGGATTCCTTGCCGATTCAGTCCGACTGTGGGCAGACTGACCAAATCATGTCCGATGAGCCCTGAAGCGCAAAATGTCATCAGAAACCCCCTGGAGCGTTCGTGGAGTCGAGCCCGAGACGCGTGAGGCTGCCAAGGTTGCCGCACGACGGGCCGGACTGACGCTCGGCCAGTGGCTCAACCGGACGATCCGGAATGCGGTTGCCGAGCAGCTTGGGACGCGGGAAGCCGCTGCCGACACTGGACAGTTGCCCGCCCTGGCCAACGAAGTGCTGCTTTCGGCAATTCAGGAACAGCTCGACGCGCAGCGCGCGGCACTTGAAGCCACGTTCCAGCAGGCGCGGCCTGCCAGCGAGAATGTCGAGACGACACATCTACGCGAAGTGCAAGAGGCACCGACGGAGCTGAGCACGCGGCTGCAGGGAGAACTGGACGAGATCAAGTTGCTCATCCATGACTACCTCGGGCTGCTGTTGCCGGTGGCGGAGCCGGTGCAGGAACTTTCAAGGCAATTGCAGGATATCGGCAGCCTGTCGCAGGATGTGCGCCGCGCTGCCGATGCGGCGGAGAAGGCGGCGGCCTCGGTACTGCCGCTGGAACGTGCCGTGATGCGAATGAGCGGTGAATACAGGACGGAAGAGGCGGGCCAAGCGCATGAGCGCCGTGGTGGTGGGCTGGGAAAACTGTTCGGCAACTGAGGCGTGGTATCGGCAGTTTGTCGGTATGCGGCTTGTGACAGGCTAGGCGCGCCCGGTGCAGATCTATCTCCCCATCGCCGAGATGCCCGTGAACATCCTGCTGCTGATCGGCATGGGTGCGGGAATCGGGTTCCTGTCAGGCATCTTCGGCGTTGGCGGCGGCTTCCTGATGACGCCACTGCTGATCTTCATGGGCATCCCGGCCGCCGTCGCCGTAGCCACCCAGGCCAACCAGATCGTCGCCGCCAGTGTCTCCGGGGCCATCGGTCACTGGCGACGCAAGAACGTCGATATCCAGATGGGGCTGGTGCTGCTGGCCGGGGGCCTTGTCGGATCCTTCTTCGGCAGTCTGATCTTTGCCTGGATGAAGAGTCTGGGTCAGATCGATCTGATGATCCGTCTTTCCTACGTGGTCTTCCTGGGCATCATCGGTTCGCTGATGTTCGTCGAGAGCACACGGGCGCTGCTGCGCCAGCGGCGTGGCGCGCCGCGGCGGCGCATGCGACAGCACTACTGGGTGCATGGCCTGCCGTTCAAGATGCGTTTCCGCCGCTCCAAGCTCTATATCAGCGCGCTGCCGCCACTCGGTGTCGGCTTCGTCGTCGGACTGCTGGCCGCGATCATGGGCGTGGGGGGCGGCTTCGTCATGGTGCCCGCCATGATCTACCTGCTGGGCATGCCCACGGCGGTCGTGGTTGGCACTTCCCTGTTCCAGATCACGTTCGTCACCGCCGCCGTGACCATCATGCACTCGATCAATACCCAGACGGTGGATGTGCTGCTGGCGCTGCTGCTGCTGCCCGGATCGGTCATCGGGGCACAGATCGGTTCGCGTGTCGGCGTCAATCTGAAGGCGGAACAGTTGCGCGCCCTGCTGGCCACGATGGTGCTGGGTGTCTGCATCAAGCTGGGCATCGACCTGTTCCTGACCCCGGATGATCTCTACAGCCTGTCGATCAGCAGGTCCGGGTGATGCGGCAACTGCTGATTGCCATTTCCGTGTTTCTGGCCAGCAGCGCACCGGCGCATGCGGATGCGACACTGGTCAGCGACATCTCCTCCCACCGGATCGGCATCACCTCCAGTTACACCGGTACCGAACTGCTGCTGTTCGGAGCGCTGGGCGGCGGCGGCGGCGATGTCGTGATTGTCGTGCGTGGACCGGATCAGGATCTGACCGTCCGGCGCAAGGAAAGTGTGGGTGGCGTCTGGCTCAATACGGATGCCGTCAGCTACAGCGGTGTGCCGGGCTTCTACGCCATTGCCTCCAACCGACCCCTGTCGGAGATCGCCAGCGAGCGCATCCTGCGACGCAACGGGATCGGCATCAGCAGCCTGAAGTTCACCGGCGAGACATCGACGCCGGAAACGAGCGACCTGTTCGCCGAAGCGATTCGCCGCCGCAGGCTGGCGAACGGTCTCTACCGTTCCGATGAAGGGGCGGTCTCCGTCATCTATGACCGGTTGTTCCGCGCCACGATCCCGTTTCCGGCCAATGTGCCTGTCGGCAACTACAACGCCCAGATCTACCTGTTTCAGGACGGCCAGGTGGTGGTCGGTGAAACCAAGCCGATCATCATCGACAAGTCGGGCATCGAACGGGCGGTCTTCATCTTTTCCCGTCGCCAGCCGGCGCTCTACGGCATCTGCGCCGTCATAGTCGCCTGTCTGGCAGGATGGGGTGCGGCACAGTTCTTCCGCAAGCGCTGAAGCCGTCTCATGACGGCCCGGGGACCTGTATGGCTCAATCGCTGATCGTGGCTGAAACGGCGTCCTGAATGGCCTGATAGGGCAGCAATACGCAGTGATGACGGCTGATGTGGGCCCTTACGGCTTCAAATTCACTGTAATCGTCAGGCGCATCCGACTCGCTCTTCAGGAATGCGCGGATCGCTTCGCGCTGGTCGGACAGATCGTCCAACGTGCGTCCGACAGCGGTTTCACCAACGATCGAGGCGGAGGCCTGACACACCAGACAGGCCCGGATCTCGTAGCCGAGCGCAACGATCCGGTCCCCGTCCAGTTTCAGGTCCATCGTGATGCGGTCACCGCACATGGGGTTGTGTGTGGTCGCCGTCGCGTCCGGGGCGTCGAGCCGTCCGGCCCCGCTGGCCCGCCCGGCGAGTTTCAGGAACGCCGTCTGATAGATCTCGCTCACAGCAATGCCCTCACCTGTTCCAGCCCGTGCAGCAGGGCGCGAATGTCATCGGCATCATTGTAGAGCGCGAGGGAGGCGCGGACGGTGCCCGCAATGTCGCGGCTGTCCATGAAGGGTTGGGCGCAGTGGTGGCCGCCGCGTACGGCGACCCCGTGACTGTCCAGAATCTGGGCCACGTCATGCGGATGCAGCGGGTCCATGGTGAAGGAGATCACGGGCAGGCGCGCCTGTGACCCGGTGGGGCCGATGACGCTGACCCCCTTCATGGCCGAAAGTCCGTCGATGGCCTGTCCGGTCAGGGTCGCCAGATGCGCCTCCGCCCCCGCAAGGTCCTGGCCCGTCAGCCAGTCCGCTGCCGCTGCCATGCCGATGGCAGGGGTGATGGGCGGTGTACCGGCCTCGAACCGCATGGGTGGCTCCGCATAGCGGGTCCGGTCCAGCGATACATGGGCGATCATCTCGCCGCCGCCCATGAACGGGGGCATGTCCGCCAGCAGGTCAGTCCGGCCCCAGAGCACGCCGACGCCGTTCGGTCCGAACATCTTGTGGCCAGAGAAGCAATAGAAGCCGACCCCGAGCGCGGTGACGTCGAGCGGCCCGTGCGGCACCATCTGGGCGCCATCCAGCAATACCTCCGCACCGACCGACCCAGCAGCCTCCACCACGCGGGCGACGTCGGTCACCGCACCGGTGACGTTTGCGACGTGGGTCAGCGCGATCAGGCGTGTGCGCGGTGTGACCAGATCCTCCAGCCGGTCCAGGTCGATGCGGCCATCCTCCGTCGCGGGCAGGGCTTTCAGCACGATGCCGCTGCGGTCCCGCAGCATCTGCCAGGGCACGATGTTGGAATGGTGCTCCAGGACGGAGACCAGCACTTCGTCCCCCGCCTGCAGCCGTGCGCCGAAACAATGGGCGACGAGGTTGATGGCTGCCGTGGTGCCGGATGTGAAGATGATTTCCTCCGCCGCCGCACCGACAAAGCGCGCCATGGTCTGGCGCGCACCCTCGTAGGCACGGGTCGCGGCCTCCGCCAGCCGGTGAACCGACCGGTGCACATTGGATCGTGCCGTTGTTTCATGGGCCTGTATCGCGGCCAGCACCGCGTCAGGCATCTGCGCCGTCGCGCCATTGTCGAGGTAGTGCAGTGACGGCATCCCGTCAGCCGCATGGTTCAGGATCGGAAACTGCGCCCGGACGGCTGAAACATCGAAAGCCATCAGTCCCTTATCCTCGCCAACGCCTCGGGCGTGTCGACATCCATGAAGATGGAGTCATCGTCCACCGCTATCTCCGCTACCAGATCCTCGTGCTGGCCGATGAGGTGGCGCGCGCCGGTGTCGCCTGCAACATCGCGGATCGCGGCGAAGAAGCGCCGGTCGAACAGCACCGGGTTGCCGCGCTTGCCGTGCCGGGTCGGGATGACGATGGCGCGGCCCTCCACCGGGTTGAAGGCGGCGATCATGCGGTCCAGCAGGGCGGAGGTGACGCGGGGCATGTCGCCGAGGCAGACCAGCGCCCCGTCACAGCCTTCCGGTACAGCGGCGATCCCTGTCGCCAGCGATGTGCTCAGTCCCTCCGCAAAGCGCGGATTGTGCGTGACGGTCACCGGCCGCTGGTCGCCGAGAGCTGCCGTGACCTGATCCGGCTCATGCCCGGTGACGACGATCAGCGGTGTCGCGGCACTGGCCTCCACCGCCTCGATGGCATGCAGCAGCATGGGCTTGCCGCCCACGTCGGCCAGCAGCTTGTTGTCCGCGCCCATGCGGCGTGACTGCCCTGCCGCGAGCACGATGCCGGCCACGCGTGGCATTCTCTGTGCGCCTGAGTTCATGTCGGTCTTTCCGTCCCTGGGCGCACCGCGTTGCACCGTGTCCATCAGCAGGCCGCCGACACCCATCCCCATGATCGCCGCGGCATCCACGTCCTGTCCGGCGAGCAGGCGGTTGAGTACCCAGTCGAAACCATTCGGTTTCGGGCTGCGGGCGCAGCCGGGCGCGCCGATCACCGGCACCCCCTGCAGGTCGCCGATCAGCATCAGATTGCCCGGATCGACGGGCATGCCGTAGTGACGGATCATGCCGCCTGCCGCGACGATCCCGGCGGGAATCACATCCCGGCGGTCGGTAATGGCGGAGGCGGCGAAGATCACGATGGGGTTGTTGCCGCGCGCATGCTGACGCCGGATGGTGTCGGCCAGCGCATCCTCGTGATGGTCGACGGTCTCGACGTCGCCCACCGAACTGCCCACGCGGCGCAGGCGCAGGTCCATCACCTCGGCGGCCTTGGCGATCACGGACGGCTTGGTTTCAGGCAGGCGGGTGGCGATGACGCCGACCCTGTGCGGCGTGAAGGCGGCGAGGGCGACGGCCCCCTGTGCCCGTCCGACGACCGCCGCAACGGTTTCAGCCGGAACCGCGAAGGGAATGATCTTGATGGTGGCCAGCATCTGCCCGGCCTCCACGGTTGCCCAGGGTTCGACCGTGGCAATGGTGATGCTCTCGTGCACCGCATTCATCGCGTTGATCACCTCGCGGTCGATCAGCACGACCCCCGCCGCCTCCGCATAGATGTTGCAGCGGCCCGTGAAGGGGGCATTGGTGCGGGTGCCGTCCCCTGCACTGGCGGTCGCCACCTGCTCCGCCGCCAGATCCTCGGCAATGTCATCCGGCCCGGCATGGGCGGCGAGCACGCTGGTTGTCCCCTTGTCGCGCAACCACGCGATGTCAGCGGCAGTCAGCGCGTGGCCCTTCTTGTGGCGCCGCCCGTCGATGGTCAGGCCATGGGCAAGCCAGGCACCCAGTGCCTCATCCAGCGGCAGGCGGCCGAAGATCACGCCGCGGCTCCACGCAGTGCGGCGGTGACCTGTCCCATGATGGAGACGGCGATCTCCGCGGGCGACTTCGCGCCGATGTTCAGGCCCACCGGTCCATGGATGCGGCTGTGGTTGCTCTCGTCGAAACCGGCTGTTTCGAGCCGCTGGATCCGCTTCGCGTGGGTGCCTCGCGACCCGAGGGAGCCAATGTAGAACGCATCCGACGCCAGGGCGGCCTGCAGGGCAGGGTCGTCCAGTTTCGGGTCATGTGTCAGGGTGACGATGGCGGTGCGGTGGTCGGGTTTCAGCTCCGCCAGCGCCTCGTCGGGCCAGGCGTCCATGATGCGGATATCGGGGAACCGTTCCGGCGTGGCCCAGGCCTGGCGCGGATCGACGATGGTCACGTCATAGCCGGTCATCGCCGCCATGGGGGCCAGTGCCTGCGCGATATGCACCGCACCGACGATGATCATCCGAAGCGGCGGATTGAAGACGTTCAGGAACACGTCGCCGTCCGCAGTCTCGACCGTGCGGGGCTTGTCGGACTGGATCGCCAGTGCCGCCTCTGCGGCCAGCGGGTCATTGTCACCGGGATGGATCAGGCGCTGGTCGCCGCTGGCCAGATGGGTGGCAACGACAACGGTGCGCTGTGCCGCGCGGTCAGCCAGCAACTGGTCGAGAAGTTTACGTTTCATGGTCTATTCCAGCCGTTCGACGAAGACGGAGATCTTGCCGCCACAGGCCAGTCCGACTTCCCAGGCCTCGTCATTGCTGACGCCGAAGTCGAGCTGTTTCGGGGTGCCGCTGCGCATGATCTCCAGCGCTTCGGCCACGACCGCGCCCTCGACGCAGCCGCCGGAGACGGAGCCGACGAAGTCGCCGTTCTCCGCGATCGCAAGCTGGCTGCCCGCCGGTCGCGGGGCGGAGCCCCAGGTGGAGACCACGGTCGCCAGCGCGACCTTGCGACCGGCTGCCTGCCAGTCAGCGGCGCTCTGCAGGATGTCGCGTGTTTCGGTGCTCATGCCAGTTCTCCAGACCAGGTGCGGGCAGCTTCCAGACGACGCGGTCCCATGTCGCCCAGTGCTTCGGCAAGTTGTGACAGACTCTCCAGATTGTGGACCGGGCGGAAATCGTCAACATGCGGCAGGATCGCGCGGATGCCGCGTGCCTTCGGCTCGAACCCCTCGAACCGCAACAGCGGGTTCAGCCAGATCAGCCGCCGACACGACTTGTGCAGCCGTTCCATCTCCAGTTCCAGCCCGTCCCCGGCGTCCCGGTCCAGCCCGTCGGTGATCATCAGCACCACCGCCCCCTGGCCCAGCACCCGCCGCGACCAGAATCGGTTGAACTCCTCCAGCGTCGCGCCGATGCGGGTGCCGCCGGACCAGTCCTGTACCTGTGCGCCGATCCGCTCCAGCGCCACGTCGATGTCGCGGTGGCGCAGGTGGCGGGTGATGTTGGAAAGCCGGGTGCCGAACAGGAAGCTGTGCACCCGGTCGCGGTCGCTGGTCATGGCGTGCATGAAATGCAGCATCATGCGGCTGTAGCGTTCCATGGACCCGGAAATGTCGCACAGCACCACCAGCGGCGGATGACGTTCGACCCGCGCCCGATGCTCCAGCGGCATGGCATCCCCGCCGGACTTCATGATGGCGCGGAAGCTGCGGCGCATGTCGACCCGGCGACCGTTCGGCTTCGGCTGGAACCGTCGCGTCTTCACGTTCATCAGGGGCAGGCGCATCCGTGCCATGGCACGCCGCGCCTCCTCCATTTCCGTATTGGTCATGTCCTCGAAATCGCGGGTCTGCAGCCGTTCCTCGTCGGAGACGGTCAGGGTCGCGTCGATCTCGATTTCCTGCTCGCCGCTGTCGGGTGGTTCCTGGCGCGACTGCGGTGCCAGTGCCTCGGCGATCCGGCGCATGGTCTTCTTGCGCTCCGCCTCCTCCGATCCGTCGATGTCGGGGCGGACCTCCGGCAGCAGCAGCGACATCATCTTCTCGAGCAGCTGCGGATCGCGCCAGAAGATGTGAAACGCCTGGTCGAACAGTTCCTTCTGGTCGCGGCGGTTCACGAAGACCGAATGCAGGGTCCAGTAGAAGTCCTTGCGATGACGCAGCCCGGCGGTCTCCACCGCGCGGATCGCGTCCAGTGTCTTGCCGGGGCCGACCGGCAGCCCGGCAACCCGCAGCGCGCGGGCAAAATGCATGATGTTCTCCGGCAGCCGGCCGCCCTTCGGCCCGTCGGCCGCAGCCTCGCCGTCCGCCGGGGGAACCGGTGCCGAGCCGAACATCAGCCTGCCACCGCCTCCGCCCGCACCTGCTGCAGGATGCGCGACGCCTCGCTGCCCTGCATCTTCACGATGTCGTCCTGATATTTCAGGATCACGCCCAGCGTGTTGTTGATGGTGTCCGGGTCCAGGACAATGACGTCCAGTTCGGTCAGCGCCCGGGTCCAGTCGATGGTCTCCGCCACGCCCGGCTGCTTGAACAGGTCCTGCTTGCGCAGTTCCTGGATGAAACCGACGATCTGCTGGGTCAGCTGCTCCGGCGCTTCGGGGGCCTTGCGCCGCAGGATCTCCAGTTCCCGCGCCGCATCCGGGTAATCCACCCAGTGATAGAGACAGCGGCGCTTCAGCGCGTCATGGATCTCGCGGGTCCGGTTCGATGTGATGACCACCAGCGGCGGCTCGGGCGCCTTGATGGTGCCGATCTCCGGGATCGAGATCTGGAAGTCGGACAGGACTTCCAGCAGATAGGCCTCGAACGGTTCGTCCGTGCGGTCCAGTTCGTCGATCAGCAACACCGGTGCCGCACCCGGCTTCCCGTCCAGGGCCTGCAGCAGCGGCCGCCGGATCAGGAATTCCTCCGTGAAGATGCCCTTCGAGAGGCGTTCGCGATCCGTCTCGCCCGCCGCTTCCGCAAGCCTGATCTCCAGCATCTGGCGGGCGTAGTTCCATTCGTAGACGGCGGAGGCAACGTCCAGCCCCTCGTAGCACTGCAGCCGGACCAGCGGTCGGCCCAGCGTGGTCGACAGCACCTTCGCCAGCTCGGTCTTGCCGACACCGGCCTCTCCCTCCAGGAAGATGGGCCGTCCCATGCGCATGGAGAGGAAGGAAACGGTGGCGAGACTGCGGTCTGCGACGTAATCCGCCTCCGACAGCAGGGTCGCGGTCTCGTCGATGGAACTCGGCAGGGCACGGGGCAGGGCGCGGGGCGCATCACTCATGAAACAGGATCTCCGGCAGGCATTGTGGTCTTCGGGTTCTTCCGCGTGGCGAGGTCAGGCAAGCAACAAGGTATACAGCGTGACGGCGGCGACAAGGATCACGGCCCAGAGCAGGGGACTCATGCGCCCTGACTTTCGCCGGTTGCGCGCCGCATCCTCCGCCGCGCGCATCGACCGGGCCGTGATGTTGTCCTGATCTACTTCGTCAGACATGGGGCCTCTTCAGTCATAGCTCTTCTTCAGTTGGCGCAGGCGCCGGATCAGGCTGGAGGTGTCCCAGCGGCCACCGCCCATGGCCTGCACATCGCCGTAGAACTGATCGACGACAGCCGTGACCGGCAGGCTGATACCCATGCGCTTCGCCTGTTCGAGGCAGATGCCCAGGTCCTTGCGCATCCAGTCGACGGCGAAACCGAACTCGAACTGGTCGTCCAGCATGGTCTCGTAGCGGTTTTCCATCTGCCAGGACTGCGCCGCACCCTTGGAGATGGTGTCCACCACCTTGCGCCCGTCCAGTCCGGCGGACTGGGCGAAATGCAGGGCCTCCGACAGGCCCTGGACCAGACCGGCGATGCAGATCTGGTTGACCATCTTGGCGATCTGGCCGCTGCCGGCCTCTCCCAGCAGTTCACAGGCGCGGGCATAGGACATGATCGCGGGCTTCGCGGTGTCGAAATCCTTCTGCGAGCCGCCGCACATGACGGTCAGCACACCATTCTCCGCCCCGGCCTGGCCGCCGGAGACCGGGCCATCGACGAAGCCGACACCCTTGTCCGCCGCATGTGCCGCGATCTCCCGCGCCACGTCGGCGGAGGCGGTGGTGTGGTCAACCAGAACGGCACCGGCCTTCATGCCCGCCAGGGCGCCATCGTCACCCAGCACCACACTGCGCAGGTCGTCGTCATTGCCGACACAGACCATGACGAAATCCGCGCCTTCGGCCGCCTGTCTCGGCGTCCGGGCACTGTTGCCGCCATACTTGCCCACCCACTCGTCCGCCTTCGCCGCGGTGCGGTTGTAGACGGTTGTCTCATACCCCTTCTGCTGCAGGTATCCGGCCATGGGAAAGCCCATGACGCCGAGACCGATGAATGCTGCTTTCTGTGCCATGGTGCGATACCCCTGCCCGATGTTCCCTTTGCCCCATTCCTACACTGCGCGGCGGGGGACCGGAAGGCCTGCGAATCGCAGGCTGTGCGGTTGACGTGCACGGCAAAGGGGCCATGCTCGGGACTATGAGCGATTCGGGAATCCTGCGGCGGTAATTCAAATGAAGTGGCTCTGGCGACTGCTGTTCACCATCGTGCTGACGCTGGCCATCGCCGTGGTGGGTGTCTTCATAGCCGGTCGCATGTCGCTGCCCGAGTATCAGGGCACCGTCGCCCTGCGCGGACTGGAGAACACGGTACGCATCGTGCGCGACCGTTTTGCCGTGCCGCATATCCGTTCCCAGAACCGCGCCGACAGCCTGTTCGCGCTGGGTTACGTGCATGCGCAGGACCGGCTCTGGCAGATGGAGATGCAGCGGCGCATCGGGCAGGGGCGGCTTTCCGAGATCGCCGGGGAATCCACGGTTTCCACCGATGTGTTCCTGCGGACGCTTGGCGTCTACCGGGTGGCGGAGCGGACGGTGGAACGGCTGGACACCGAAACCCGCGCCCTGCTTGACGCCTATGTCGCGGGCATCAACGCGTTCCTGCAGAACCGGGACGGGCTGCTGCCCCCGGAGTTCCTGATCACCGGCATCGAACCGGAACCATGGCGGCCTGCCGACACGCTGGTCTGGCTGAAGATGATGGCCTGGAACCTGAGTGGCAACTGGGCCAACGAGGCACGGCGCGCGGCGCTCGCCACCCGTCTGAGCCCGGAACAGATCCGTGACCTCTGGCCCGACTATCCGTCCGATGGTCCGACCGCCATCCGCAGTCTGGCCAGTGCCATGCCCGCCGACTTCTGGTCGGACCTGGCGAAGCTGGACCCGTTCCCGCAAGGTCCGGGCACGGGGTCGAACAACTGGGTGGTCAGTGGCAGCCGCAGTGCCACCGGCAAGCCGCTGCTGGCCAATGACCCGCATCTGGGCCTGCAGACACCCGCCATCTGGTACTTCGCGGCCATGGATGACGGCACTGACGCCACCATCGGCGCCACCCTGCCCGGCGTTCCCTTCGTGGTGCTGGGACGCAACCGCCATATCGCGTGGGGGTTCACCAATACCTTCCCGGATACGCAGGACCTCTACATAGAGCAGGTCAACCCCGACGACCCGACGCAGTACCGGACGGAAGACGGCTGGGCCACGTTCGAGACGGTGCAGGAAGTCATCCGTGTCAGCGGCGGAGACGATGTGCCCATCACCGTGCGCAAGACACGGCACGGCCCGGTGATGTCTGACGTGACGGAGCGGCTTTCGGGCATCGCACCGGACGGTCATGTCGTGGCGTTCCGCTGGCATGTCCTGGATGACGATGAATTCTCGGTCCGGGCGGGTCTGAACACCCACACGGCCCGCAACTGGCGCGATTTCCGGGAGGCCATGCGCGACTTCACCGGTGCCCAGCAGAACATGGTCTATGCCGATGTGGCCGGAAACATCGGCTTCATCGCGGCGGGCAAGGTGCCGGTACGCGTGGACCAGTCCGACTGGCAGGGCATGCTGCCGGTGAAGGGGTGGGAGCCGGAAGCGGTGCGTGTCGGCTACATCCCCTATGACGCCCTGCCGCAGACCTTCAATCCGGCGAAGGGTTATGTCATCACGGCCAACAACCGCATCGTCGGTGACGATTATCCCTGGTTCATCACCAACGAGTGGGCGGCCCCCTATCGGGCGCAGCGGATCACCGACCTTCTGGAAGCACGGTCGATCCATTCGATCGAGAGCTTCAAGTCGATCCAGGCTGACCAGGTGTCACTGTTCGTGCGCCAGATGAAACCCCTGATGACGGCGATCGCGCCGGAGCGGGAGGATCTGCGGACCGTCGTGGCGGACCTGAAGCTCTGGGACGGCGACATGGATGCCGACAGGACGGAGCCGACGATCTTCGTCGCCTGGTATCTGGAACTGGTGCGCCAGCTGATCGTCGATGAGACCGGGGAGCAGATCGACCAGGTCTTCGGTTTCCGCCCGACCTTCGTTCACAACGTGCTGACCGACCGCAACGGGGCCAGCCGCTGGTGTGATGACGTGGCGACGGAGGGGGTGGAGAGCTGTACCCTGATCACCATGCGCGCGCTGGACCTGGCCATGGCCGGGCTGGAGATGCGGCACGGCAGCGACCGGGCAGACTGGCGCTGGGGCGACATTCACCGGGCGATCAGCCCGCACAATCCGTTCGGGCGCGTCGATCCGCTGAAACAGGTGTTTGATGTCTCGGTTCCCGTCGGCGGCGGGTCCTTCACCGTCAATGTGGCGCATGGGCGGCCCACCAGCCCGGAAGGTCCGATGACCACGGGGCATGCGGCATCGCTGCGCGCGCTTTACAATCTCGATAATCTGGATGCGTCGCTCTACATGCATTCCACGGGGCAGTCGGGGCATCTGCTGTCGCCGCATTACGACGACTTTGCCGAACGCTGGCGGCAGGTGGACTACATCCCCATGTCACTGCGGGCAGAGGATATCGAACCCGGCGCGATCGGTACGCTGGTGATGCAACCGCTGCGGTAGGTTGCCAAGGGTCGGCACTGTTCCGAAGCACCCTGTCATACCTGCCAGCCCGTTCCCAAACGGTGCGGCTTGCTCTATGCAGCACGCATGAGTTCCGCGCCCAACACACCGACCGCGACACTGGCCACGACCGTGCTGATGCCGGCACTGTTCGTGTTCCTGTGGTCGACCGGTTTCATCGGCGGCAAGCTTGGCCTGCCGCACGCGGAGCCGATGACATTCCTCGCCATCCGCTTTGCCATTGTTGCGGCCGGACTGACGCTGGTCGCGCTGGTGTTTCGTGCCGCCTGGCCCCGGGACTGGCGGCAGATCGCGCATCTGGCGGTGGTGGGCATCCTGCTGCACGGATTCTATCTCGGCGGCGTCTTCGCGGCGATCCATGACGGGGTGGAGGCCGGAACCTCGGCCCTGATCGTCGGCATCCAGCCGATCCTGACCGCCATTCTCGCCGGGCCTGTGCTGGGGGAGCGGGTTACCCGCCGCCAGTGGGCCGGGTTCCTGCTGGGACTCACCGGCGTGGGGCTGGTGGTGGAGCAGAAGCTGGGGCTGGGTCTCGGCACCCCGTTCGGCATGGGCCTCTGTATCGTCGCCCTGTTCGGCATCACCCTGGGAACGCTGTACCAGAAGCGGTTCTGCACCGCGATGGACCTCAGGACCGGCAATGCCATCCAGTTCGGGGCGGCTTTCCTGATGACCACGACCATGGCCTTCATCTTCGAGACCCGTGAGGTGGACTGGACGCCGGAGTTCATGATCGCGCTGGCCTGGCTGGTCATCGTCCTGTCATTCGGGGCGATCACGCTGCTGATGGTGCTGATCCGTCAGGGTGCCGCCTCCCGGGTCGCCAGCCTGTTCTTCCTGGTGCCGCCCTCCGCCGCCCTGATCGCCTGGCCCCTGTTCGGCGAGACTTTCGGCATTGTCGCGATTGTCGGGATGGTACTGGTTGTCATGGGTGTCGCGCTTGTCAATCTGTCGCCGGTTCGCCAATGATCGGCGTGTCGCCCTGACCTTCCTTCGCCTGACCCAGAGCAGCAAGAGGCTCCATCATGTCCGCCCCTGAAGACCAGCGCATCTTTCCCGTCCTGCTGTCCGGCGGTTCCGGCACGCGGCTGTGGCCCCTGTCGCGCAAGCTCTATCCGAAGCAGCTTCTGGCACTGGGCGGTGAAGCGACCATGCTGCAGGAAACGGCGCTGCGCCTGCCGGAGGACGGCAGCCTGCGTGCCCCCATGGTGATCTGCAACAATGACCACCGCTTCATCGTGGCCGAGCAGCTTCACGCCATCGACCGCGCGCCGCTGACGGTGATGCTGGAGCCCGTGGGCCGCAACACGGCCCCCGCCGCCGCCGCCGCCGCGCACTACTGCGGCGGGCTGGACAGGGACGCGATCATCGTGCTGCTGCCTGCCGATCACGTGATCCTGGACCGCGAGACCTTCCGCGCCCGTCTGGCGGAGGCGATCGCGCTGGCCGATCAGGGCCACATCGTTACCTTCGGCATGCGCCCCGACGGTCCCAATACCGGCTATGGCTACATCCGCGCGGGGGAACATCTCTCCGGCGACGCCCACAAGGTGGCGCGGTTCGCGGAAAAGCCGGATCTGGCAACGGCGAAGGAGTATGTCGCCAGCGGCGAGTATCTATGGAACAGCGGCATGTTCGTGGCGCGCGCCGACATCCTGCTGGGAGAACTGGAGAACCTGCGCCCCGACATACTCGGGGCCGTGAAGACGGCGGTCGACAAGGCGGAGCCGGATCTTGATTTCCTGCGCATCGACGCGGATGCCTTCGCCGCCTGTCCGGCCGAATCCATCGACATCGCGGTGATGGAGAAGACGGATCGCGCCGCGGTCATCGCCTGCGACTTCGGCTGGTCGGACATCGGGTCGTGGTCGGCACTCTGGGACGTGGGGCAGACGGACGCCAACGGCAATGTCACCTTGGGCGACACCATCCTGCATGATGTCCACAACAGCTACGTCCGTACCGAGAACGCCATGGTCGCCGCCATTGGCGTGGAGAACCTGGCCATCGTGCAGACGGCGGATGCCGTGCTGGTGGCGCACCGCGACCGGGCGCAGGACGTCAAGATCGTGGTCGACCGGCTGCAGCAGGAAGGCCGGGCCGAGCACGAGACCCACGTGCGCCATTACCGGCCATGGGGGTTCTACGAGACCCTGGACGAAGGGCCGCGGTTCCAGGTGAAGCGCCTGATGGTCAATCCGGGGGCAGAGCTTTCACTGCAACTGCATCATCATCGCGCCGAGCACTGGGTGGTCGTGTCCGGCACCGCGCGGGTGACGCGCGGGGAGGAAAACCTGCTGCTGTCGGAGAACCAGTCGACCTATATCGCCGTCGGCATGGCGCACCGGCTCGCCAACCCCGGCAAGGTGCCGCTGGAGGTCATCGAGATCCAGTCCGGCAGCTACCTGGGCGAGGATGATATCGTCCGTCTGGACGACCCCTACAACCGGGCCGCCCATGAGACGAAGTAGGCTGCTCAGGCACCCTTGAAGACCGGTCGCCGCTTCTCCTGAAATGCCTTGAAGCCTTCGACCCCGTCGGCGGCCTTGCAGGCTTCGTCCTGTCCGCGCGCTTCCTCGGTCAGGGACGCATCCAGGTCGAGATCGTCACGCAGGATGCGCTTGGAGATGGCGAAGGCCTTTGTCGGTCCGGTGGCGATGTGGCGGGCCATCTTCAGGACTTCTTCCTCCAGCGCGTCGGGCGCGAAGGCGTGGTTGATCAGGCCCATGTCAGCCGCTTCCTGCCCGGAAATCAGGCGGCCCGTGTAGATCAGTTCGAAGGTGCGGTGGGTGCCTATGCGCTGCTGCATGTGGTAGTGGCCGCCGGAGTCGAGGATGCAGCCGATGTTGCGGAACGGACTGCCCAGCACGGCATTGTCCGCAGCCATCTGGATATCGCAGGCGAAGGCCAGGCCGAAGCCGACACCCAGGCACGGCCCTTCGATCAGGGCGATGGTCGGGATGTCCAGCGCGCGCACGGCCAGCAGTACCGGGTGGATCACGTCGCGCAGCAGCGCCTCATTGTCATCGCTGGCCGGATCGGCTCCCGCAATGTCACGCCCCGCGCTGAATGCGCCGCCCGCCCCGCGCATGATCATGCATCGTGCGCCCGCGTTCTCCACGGCCTCCAGACAGTTCACCAGTTCCGCCAGATCCTCCGGGCGCAGGCTGTTCTTCGCCTTTGGCCGGTTGAGCGTGATGGTGGCGACATCGCCATCCATGGCCCAGAGCACGGTCGCTTCGGTCATTGCTGTCTCCCCTTGTCCGATTGACCGGCATTCTGCTCAGAGCAGCAGGCCGAGGACAAGCACCAGCCCGAGGCCGAGGAAGAAGGCGCGCCAGACATGTCCGACGGCGCGGCGGATGTCACCCGCGCCAGCGGTCCTGCGTCCTTCCGGGTTCATCCATGGGTCATCGACGGTCGTGCTGCCATATCGGCGCGGGCCGGCGAGCGCGAGACCCAGTGCGGCGGCCAGTGCCGCCTCCGGCCAGCCTGCGTTGGGGGAGCGGTGACGCGGGGCGTCGCGCCAGACGGTCCCGGCCTTCTCCGGCATCATGGCAACGGCCAGAAACAGCAGCGCCGTCAGGCGAGCCGGGATCAGGTTCATCAGGTCGTCGAGCCGCGCGGCGGCCCAGCCAAAGGCCTGATGCCGGGGGGTGCGGTGACCGATCATCGAGTCCGCCGTGTTCACCAGCTTGTAGACCATGATCCCGGGCAGGCCCGCGACGGCGAACCAGAATGCGGGGGCGACGACACCGTCGGAGAAGTTCTCCGCCGCCGATTCGATTGCGGCGCGCGCCACACCGGCCTCGTCCAGGCTTTCCGGGTCGCGACCGACGATACGCGCGACCGCGGCGCGTGCTTCGGGCAAGGACGCTTCCATGGCGTCGGCGACGTCGATGACGTGGTTCGTCAGGCTCCGCTGCGCCAGCAGGATCGCGGCCCCGAGCATGGCCAGCAGCCCGCCGAAGGGCAGGTTCTCGATCAGCGTGCCGAGCAGGCCAGCGCCGAGCACCAGTATGACCATGGCCAGGATGCCTGCCCGCCGCCGCTCCGCCTGGCTGTCGTCCATCAGGTTCATGCGCCGGTCCAGCCAGCCGATTGTGCGGCCGGCGATCACGACAGGATGCGGCATCCGCTTCCAGAGCCAGTCCGGTTCCCCGAACAGCGCGTCGAGCACCATCGCCCCGGCCAGCAGGAACAGCAGCCCTTCCGATTCCATCATGTCACCCCCTGTGACAGGGCCTGTTCCAGTCGCCCGAATGCGGCGTCGGAAGCCGGAAGGCCGAAACGGATATGGCCCGGCCAGTCATCGAATATCCGGGTCCAGATCCGCGCCCGGGCGAGGGTCTCATGCAGGGCAGCGGCGTCAGGCGCTTCGGCTGTCTGGAACAGGTCGGTGCCGGAAAGTCTGTCCAGCCCCGCCGAGGCAAGCATTTCCCGCAGCCGCAACGTCTCGCGCGACAGGGTCTGTTTCATCTCGGCGATCCAGCGGTGATCGTTCAGCGCAGCAGCCCCCAGGTGCAGGGTGGGCCCCGCCACCGCCCATGGTCCCAGCAGGCGGCTGATCCGTTCCATTGTTTCAGGCGCACCAACCGCGAAGCCAAGACGCAGTCCCGCCAGACCGAAGAACTTGCCGAAGGACCGCAGCACCACGACATTCGCGGGCAGGGGAAGGCGACAGAGACTGTCGTCCTCCGTCATGTCCATGAAGGCTTCGTCCACGATCAGGGTGCCGACGCGCACTGCCAGGTCAATCAGGTCACTGCTGGCGGTCCGGTGACCGTCCGGATTGTTCGGGTTCACGCAGACCACGGTCCCAACGTCGGGCGCTGTCGTGACCTGCCAGCCTGCATCGGCAAAGACGCCGCGATGCTCGTTGTAGCTGGGGTGCCGCACTGCAACCCGATCGCCGCTGGCCAGCCGCGGCATCAGTTGAATCAGCGCCTGTGTGCCGGGTGCCGCGACGATGCCGTTCGACGGATGCAGGCCATAGACCCGACGCGCTGCATCCAGCAGCCGGTCCTGCGCCTGGTGGTCGGGCAGGGTCTGCCAGACTGACCCGGGCATCGATTGCAACGCCTGCTGCAGCGGCCACGCATGGGGATTGATGCCGGTCGAGAGGTCGATCCATTGCGCGCGGGATCCGCCGTAGCGTGCCGCCGCCCGGTCCAGATCGCCCCCGTGGGCACGTGTTTCAGCAGCTTGAGCCATGGCGCTGTTCACCACGCGCACCGCGTCCGGTCAATGCGAAACGCGTCTGTCGCGGGGCAGGATTGAAACATCGGATGTCGCCTTTCGCATTGCAGTGCAGCACGCGGAGCCGTAGGTTCTGGCCATGGATAGCGCCCCGGAGTCGAATCCGCGAAGGGGCTGAAACGATTTCGGTGGCGGTCGACCCAAACCGGGGACCAGGCCCGAACTGTCCGGTGGAGTGTCAGGGATTGCACCCCTTGGGTGCATGTCCCCCGTCGTTGCCATCCGGTCGCAATGCAACGAAGGAGGAGCAGTCCGATGCGCCTTGTCCTTGGACCCATTTCCGTCCTTTTCATGCCCTTCGGCGCAATGGCCCATGTCGGTCATGTCGGCGAACTGGCCGGTCACAGCCATTGGGTCGGCGTTGCCGCCGTGGTCGGTGCCGCAGCGGTCGCGGCCATTGCCGCAAAGCTGCGCAAGCGGGGCGAACGCGACGGTCAGGAGGCCGAATCCGAGGCCGAAGGCGGCGAACAGACGGCTGAGGAAGCTGCCTGATGTCCATCGATGACGCTGCGCGCCTGCCCGAAGGAACCGGCATCATGGTCTGTGGCCATGGCAGTCGTGATGAACGTGCCGTTGCCGAGTTCGCGCAGGTGTCGGCCCGGCTGCGTGACCGCTTTCCCGGCCTGCCGGTGGACTACGGCTATCTGGAATTTGCCCGCCCGATCATTCGCGACGGTCTCGACAATCTGCTGGCGCAGGGCGTGAAACGTATCCTGGCCGTGCCGGGCATGCTCTTCGCTGCCGGGCACGCGAAGAACGACATTCCGTCTGTCCTGAACACCTACGCCGCGCAGAACGACTGCCAGATCGACTATGGCCGTGAACTGGCGGTCGATCTGAAGATGCTGCAGGCCGCGGGCGAGCGGGTGTCGCAGGCCGTGGCAGCAGCCAATGCGGAACATGGTGAACTGCCGATGCATGAGACCATGCTGGTCGTCGTCGGGCGCGGTTCCTCCGACCCCGATGCCAACAGCAATGTCTCCAAGGTCGCGCGGATGCTGTGGGAGGGGATGGGCTTCGGCTGGTGCGAGACAGCCTATTCCGGAGTCACCTTCCCGCTGGTCGCACCCGCGCTGGAGCATGCAGCCCGCCTCGGCTATCGCCGCATCATCGTCTTTCCCTATTTCCTCTTCACCGGAATCCTGGTGGAGCGGATCTACAGCTACACCGACGAAGTGGCCGCGAAGCATCCGGACATCTGCTTCGTGAAGGCCGGGTACCTGAACGACCATGAGCGGGTGATCGACACCTTCGTGGACCGGGTGCACGAGATCGTGGACGGCCGGAACCTGATGAACTGCGGCATGTGCAAGTACCGCGCGCAGGTGCTGGGTTTCGAGGCCGAGGTCGGACTGGCGCAGGAGAGCCACCACCATCACGTGGAGGGGATCGGATCCGGGGAAGCGGATACGGCCCATGGTCAGGCGCACGATATTGATCACGCTCACGGCCATGACCATGACCATGACCATTCGCATGACCACGACCATAGTCACGGGCATGGGCATGATCATGGACATCATCATCACCCCTACCCGCACGCCGATCATCCGCACGGACCGCGCAGCATGAAATCCGGGGGATGAGGTGACGCCGCTCGATTACGAGCGTGACCCGGATGCGATCTACCGTCAGTCCTTTGCGACTGTCGCTGCCGAAAGCGACCTGAGCCACCTCGCCCCTGCCATGCATCCGATCGCGACCCGTCTGATCCACGCCTGCGGCATGGTCGGCATCGCCCCGCATATCGTCTGTTCCGATGATGCGGTCGCGGCCGGGCTTGCCGCACTGCGCGGCGGTGCGCCGATCCTCTGCGATGCGCGGATGGTGGAAATGGGGATCATTCAGCGACTCCTGCCGTCTGCATCGCCCATCGTCACCACCCTCAACGACCCGACGGTTCCAGGTCGCGCCCGGGAGATCGGCAACACCCGTTCCGCCGCTGCGGTGGAACTGTGGCGCCCCCATCTCGACGGTGCCATCGTCGTCATCGGCAATGCGCCAACGGCGCTGTTTCACCTGCTGGAACTGCTGGACGTCGGCTGGCCGAAGCCCGCGCTGATCCTCGGTTTTCCGGTCGGATTTGTCGGTGCCGCCGAATCGAAGGCGGAACTGGCCGCGAACCCGCGCGGTGTTCCTTACATGACCTTGCTTGGCCGACAAGGGGGCAGCGCCATTGCCGCCGCCGCGGTCAATGCGCTGGCCGTAGAGGCCGGGCGATGAGTGTCTGGCTCCACGTCATCGGCATTGGCGAGGACGGCGTGGATGGCCTTTCCGCCGCCGCCCGGTCGCTGATCAACGATGCTGAAACCGTCTTCGGCGGCGCGCGGCATCTGGAATTGCTGGGGCCCCTGGCTGAGGGCCGCGAAACGCGGGCCTGGCCACGGCCATTCCGGGCCGGAGTGGCGGAACTGATCGGGCACAGGGGCCGCCCCACCGTCGTCATGGCCAGCGGTGATCCGCTCTGGTTCGGTGTCGGTGCCCGGCTGATGCAGCATTTTCCGGCATCGGAGGTGACTTTCCTGCCCGTGCCGTCGTCGTACAGCCTTGCCGCCGCCCGCATGGGCTGGCCGCTTCAGGATACCGCCTGCATCAGCATGCATGGCCGCCCGGTCGCCGCGCTGGCACTGCATCTGGCCCCCGGCGCGCGCCTGCTGTGTCTGACCAGCGATGCGCAGACGATCCATGACGCCGCCGGTGTCCTGCGGGGGAACGGCTATGGCGAAAGCCGGATGACAGTGCTTGGCCATCTGGGTGGTCCGGATGAGTCCCGACATGAGATGACTGCGCAATCCCTGCCCGATGCAGGCAGCCTGCCCGCCCTCAACGTACTGGCCATCGACTGCCGGCTGGCGCCGGGCAGGGTGCCGCTGTCCCGCACGGCGGGCCTGCCCGACGATGCCTTCGAGCATGACGGCAAGATGACGAAGCGGGAAGTCAGGGCGGTGACGCTGGCGCGGCTTGCCCCGCAACCGGGTCAGCATCTCTGGGACATTGGTGCTGGCTGTGGCTCGGTCGCCATCGAATGGCTGCGGTCTGCCGCATGGATGCGGGCCACCGGGCTGGAGCCACATGCTGAACGCCGGGCCATGGCCGCCCGCAACGCGGTGACACTGGGGGTGCCTGGGCTGGACCTGCGTGCCGACCCTGCGCCCGATGGCCTGTCGGATCTGGATGCGCCCGACGCGGTCTTTGTCGGCGGCGGGGTATCCGACCGCGCCGTGCTCGACGCCGCCTGGCAGGCGCTTTCGCCTGGCGGACGGCTGGTGGCGAACGCGGTGACGGTGGAGGGGCAGGCCGTACTGACGGCGCTCTGGCAGGAACGAGGCGGCGACCTCGTGCGCCTGCTGGTGGAGCGTGCCGGGCCGGTGGGCGAGATGCATGGCTGGCGTCCTGCCATGCCCGTGATGCAGTGGGCGGTGATCCGGGCATGAGCGGAACCCTTTACGGTGTCGGTGTCGGTCCGGGCGATCCGGAACTGATGACCTTCCGGGCCTGGCGGATCATTGCCGCCGCCGATGTCGTCGCCTTCATTGGCGCCGACGGGCGCGCCTCCCGCGCACGGGCGACCGCGCAGGCGGCGATCCGTGCCGCGTCCGAGCTGCTGGCCATCGACATGCCCATGCGCGCGGACCCGCAGGCCGGGCAGGCGGCCTATGACGGCGCTGCGGCGCAGATCGCGGCCCGCCTGAGTGCCGGTCGGAACATCGCGTTCCTGTGTGAAGGCGACCCTTTGCTCTATGGCTCCTTCATCTACCTGATGGCGCGGTTGCAGGCGGACTTTCCGGTCGAGGTGGTGCCGGGCCTGCCGTCCTTCGTCGCCTGTGCGGCAGAGCTCCGGCAGCCGCTGGCGCGGCGCAGCGAGAGCTTCGGCATCGTGCCCGGAACCCTTCCCGACGCGGAACTGCGGCACCGGCTCTCGGCCCTCGATTCCGTGGCAATCATCAAGGCCGGGCGTCATGCCGGGCGCATCGGGCGGGTGCTGTCGGACCTGGGACTGCTCGACCGGGCCTTGGTGGTGGAGGAAGTCTCCACCGACCGGCAGACGATCCGACCCTTCACGGCGGATCAGGATGTCCTGCCCTATTTCGCGACCATCATCATTCCTGCAGGGGACGCGGCATGAAACCGGCCATTGTCATTCTTGATCCGGCTGCGCTGCCGCTGGCGCGGCGCATCGCGGCGGCGACCGGGGGAGAGGTCCATGGCCCGGCCGGGCGTGCCGGGGCGGACAGTACCTTCACCAGTGTCATGGAACGCCTCGACAGCCTGTTCCGGGCGGGGGTTCCCATCATCGGGATCTGCGCGGCGGGCATCCTGATCCGGGGCGTCGCGGCCTGCCTGTCGGACAAGCGTCAGGAACCGCCGGTGATCGCGGTCTCCGCCGACGGGCACCATGTGGTGCCGCTGCTTGGTGGCCATCACGGGGCCAACGCGTTGGCGCAGGATGTCGGTGCGGCAACAGGCGGTGAAGCGGCAATCACGACGGCGGGCGAAACACGTCTGGGGCTGGCGCTGGATGCGCCGCCGTCGGGCTGGTCCCTCGCCAACCCCGAGGATGCGAAGGGGGTCATGGCGCGGCTGATCGCCGGTGGTGGCGCGCACATCATCGGCGAATGGCCCTTCGATCCCGTACCCCGACCGCCGGAGGGCGAGGATGTCGTGCTGATGGCGACGGAGCGCGCGGCGGAGGGGGGCGCGACCATGCTGGTCTATCACCCGCAGCGATTCGTGCTGGGTATCGGCGCGGCGCGCAATTGCCCGACCGACGAGCTTGAAACCCTGCTGGCGGAAACCCTGCAGGAGGCGGATCTGGCACCGGGCGCCCTGGCCTGCATCGCGACACTGGATCTGAAGGCGGATGAACGCGCCATTCTGGAGGTGGCGGAGCGACTCGGCCTGCCAGTCCGGCTGTTCGATGCCACGACGCTGGAGCGGGAGACGCCGCGCCTCGCCAACCCGTCGGACGTCGTGTTTCAGGAGGTCGGGTGCCATGGCGTGGCAGAGGCCGCGGCGCTGGCAATGGCCGGCGAAACGGCCAGCCTGATCGTGCCGAAGCGCAAGAGCGCCAACGCCACCGTTGCCATCGCGCGGACCGATGATTTCATCGACCCGGTTTCCGCTGGCCGGGCGCTGGGGCACCTGCATGTCATCGGCATCGGCCCGGGGATGAGTGACTGGCGCACACCGGAGGCCGGACGTCTGATCGCGGCGGCGGATGAGGTTGTGGGCTATGATCTCTACCTCGATCTGGTGGCCGGACTGGTGTCTGCCGCCAAACGCACGACCTTCCCGCTGGGGCAGGAGACGGAGCGCTGTGCCTATGCGCTGGAACAGGCGGGGAAGGGGCGCAGGGTTGCCCTGATCTCCTCCGGTGACGCGGGGATCTACGCCATGGCGGCGCTGGTGGAGGAACTGGTGGCCGATGGTCAGGTCTCCGATGCGGCGTCGCGGGTGCCGGTGACGGTCGCACCTGGCATTTCCGCCCTGCAGGCCGCGGCGGCACGGATCGGCGCGCCGCTGGGACATGATTTCTGCACCATCTCGCTCTCGGACCTGCTGACGCCCTGGAGCGCCATCGAGGGCCGGGTGCGCGCGGCGGCGGAGGGGGACTTCGTCATTGCCTTCTACAATCCGGTCTCCCGCCGTCGGCGCACCCAGCTTGCGGACGCCCGCGCCATCCTGCTGCAGCACCGCCCCGCCGACACGCCGGTGGTGCTGGCCAGCAATCTCGGCCGGGTGGAGGAACAGGTGCGAGTCACCACGCTGGCTGACCTGCGGGTCGATGATGTCGACATGCTGACCCTGGTGCTGGTGGGCGCCAGCAGCACCCGGACCCGCACCGCGCAGGGCCGCACAAGGGTCTTCACCCCACGCGGCTATGCCGCCAAACGCCCGCTGGAGGGGCAGAGCACATGACGGTTCATTTCATTGGTGCCGGTCCCGGTGATCCCGAACTCATCACGGTCCGCGGGCTGCGGCTGATTCAGGAATGTCCTGTCTGCCTCTATGCCGGGTCACTGGTGCCGGAGGCGATTGTCGCCGCCGCACCGGAGGGCGCGCGAGTGGTCGATACCGCACCGCTGCATCTGGATCAGATCATCGCGGAGATCGCGGCAGCGCACGAGAAGGGGCAGGACGTCGCCCGGGTGCATTCGGGCGACCCCTCGCTCTATGGCGCGACCGCCGAGCAGATGCGCCGTCTCGATGCGCTGGGCATTCCCTATGACGTGGTGCCGGGGGTTCCGGCCTTCGCCGCCGCCGCCGCCGCGCTGAAGATGGAACTGACGGTGCCGGAGGTGGCGCAGACAGTGGTGCTGACACGCACCAGCATGAAGGCCTCCGCCATGCCGCCGGGGGAGGACCTGGAGACCATCGGCAGGACCGGCGCGACCCTGGCCATCCATCTGTCGGTCCGCAACATCCGGGAGATCGAGAACCGCCTGATCCCGCTATATGGCGCGGATTGCCCGACGATCATCGCCTATCGCGTCGGCTGGCCGGACGAGCAGTTCATCCACGGCACCCTCAGCACCATCCGCCAGAAGGCCCGCGACGCCAAGATCACCCGCACCGCCCTGATCCTGGTGGGTCCAGCCCTGGGCGCCAGCAGCTTCCGCGACTCGGCGCTCTATGATGCAGAACACGCACACGTCCTGCGCACGGGGCGCTGAAGTCGTTGATCGTACTGGGAGAAATGTCGTCCTGATCCGGCGACTGGAAGTCGCGGGCGGCAGATTGGTACCCCGTAGGGGAATCGAACCCCTGTTTCCGGCGTGAGAGGCCAGCGTCCTGGGCCACTAGACGAACGGGGCGTGACCAAGCTCAGGTGGCGTCTTCTATCGCTTTGAATGGCTTGCCGTCAAGCGGTGGTCTTGCGATTGTCGCTGCCGCCACATCCGGGGGACACATGGGACTCAATCCGAAATACTGGCCGCGCCGCCAGCGCTTCATGGTGGGGCTGATCGTCGTGATCATCCTTTCCATCATCATGACGCTCTACGACTGGAACCGGCGTACCCGCTTTCCCAATGACGAGCGGCTGATGAGCTTCTTCGAGGCGACCGTGCTGACGGGACCGGCCGGCGATCTGGTGGAGGCCGTGCCCTTCACCGGGCCCGTGGTGCTGTGGTTGCCGGAACGGGTGGAGACAGACGGGGGAGAGGTCGCGACCTATCCGGTGGTGATGGAGGTCGACCGTTCGCTGAAGTACTTCGCCGCGGTCACGGGGCTGGATTTCTTCCGGACAGAGAACCGCGCCGAGGCCGCGATCACCTTTGACTTCGAGTTTGATGGCAAGGGCCCCGAGCGACGCACGACCCGGCGGATCGCCGACGGATTGACCAGCGGCGCTGCCGTGACCATCGACATCGCACGGGTGGCGGAGGGGCATGACAGCCAGTGCGTCAGCCTGAAGGATGGCTGCGTCGGTGACGAACGGGTGCTGCAGTCGATCCGGGCGCTGGTGTTCTCCGGACTGGTGGAGGCGCTGGGCCTGCAGCAGCGCCCGCGCCGGGGTGCCAGCGTGCTGCGGGGCGACCCCTGGCCGACAGGCTATGACATGGCGGCGCTGGGCCTGCTTTATCATCCGAAGGTGCTGGAGGCGGAGGGGCCGTTCGACAAGCTCGCCCGTGCCGGAGAGGTGGTGGAGGAATGGCCCGATTTCCCACGCATCGACAAGTTCTACGCCTATCATGGCCTGCGGGAGTGACAGGTCAGCACACAGGGAGATCCAAGCATGCCCAACAAGTCCATTGTCCCCGACACCATTGCCAAGCCGGGCAGTCGCTACAGCCACGGCATCGAAGTCGCACCGAATGCCCGCTGGGTCTATGTCTCCGGCCAGGTCGGCTGGAGTCCTGACGGCCGCATCGAGGAGGGTATCGAGGCGCAGACGCGCCGGGCCTTCCAGAATGTGCTGGCGGTGCTGGCGGAGGCCGGAATGGGTGCAGAAGACATCGTCCGTCTGAACAGCTACCTGACGGATGCGGCGGATGTGCCGAGGTTCCGGGCGGGGCGGGATGCGGTCATGGGCGATGCGATGCCGGCATCGACCCTGGTCGTCGTCGATGCCCTGATCCATCCGGACCTGAAGGTCGAGGTGGAGGCTGTCGCCGCAAAGGCGTGACGCGCTCGGCCGGTCCCTGGTCCCCGCGCCGGACGGACGTTCCGGTCAGTGGGCGACGATGGGCCTGGAGTGGAGGGCCAGGGCGAGGTGCGTGATCTCGCCTGCCGGGTTGCCGAAGGGCATGCCGACGGTCTCGTAGTGCATCAGGCGACGGAACAGCAGGATGTTCTCGGCAATGTCGATCGTGGGCTCATTGCGTTGCGCCGCATGAATGCAGAATTTCTCGATGTTCTTCCGGTGCATTTCCGACGGATAGTCATCCAGGTACAGGCCTGTGAGATCCTTGCCGCAATTGCGCGCAGCCAGTGTCGAGTGGACACGGTAACGGAAGCGCCAGGGATTGCGTTCGACCTCCATCATGTTCAGTGAGCCGACCATGTAGCTGAAATCGCAGATATCGAAACTGCGATAGTCCGGGACGCCGGGACCGGTCCTGAGCCGGTACCAGTCAGCATGGGCACGCCTCAACAGCTCCGATTTCAGGGCCTCCGGCTTCAGGTTCATCGCCAGACGCTGCTCGATGGACGGATGGGCCGTGTCCTCGACCTGGGACTGGTCCGCGGGCATCAGGACTTGTTCCGGTGCTTGGGTCTGCGTGCGTGCAAGGGATGCTCGGTTCGTTGGTCAGTCGGGCCGGTCAGGATGACCGGAAGTCGTCCCCACCGCAATATGGGTGACGAAACGCATTGACGATCGGTTAAGGAGGGGTGTGGCACTATCCGCCAGGGTCATTCAGTGACGGGAAGGTTGGACCGGTGCGTTCTCACGATGCCCGCGAGGTTCTGCTGGAATATGTGGAGATGAACGGCAGTGTCCGTGCCTGCGCCATTGATGTCGCAACAGGCACGGAAATCTGCATCGTTGGTCCGGCATCGGCTGGCGAAGCGGAACTGCGCCGGAACGCGCTGGCGCGTCTGGACTATGTCCTGCGGCAGAAGTCGGAGCCCCGGACAGGACCGCTGGACCGGCGGCCGGGTCTTCTGGTCTGAAGGGCCGCGGGACTCAGCGGCTCAGCCAGTTCCGCAGCAGGTCGATATTTCGGATGTTGGCCTTGAAGGCGATGTCGAAGATGTCACCGAGAACCGGCACCGACCCGACCACGAAATCCAGTGCCACATTGACCAGCATCTGCAGGATGATCGACATCGGCGCGCCGAGCATCCTGGCGCGCAGCACCACATAGAGGCTGGCAAGCAGCATCAGGCTGTCGCCGATCCCGGGCACGAGGCCGATCAGGCCATCCAGCCCGATGTGAATCCGGGTGCCGGGTATTCGGATGCTGTTGTCGAGCAGGGTTGCCAGTCGATCCAGTCGCTCGAAATCCCTGTCGCGGTCTCTCGCACTCATCCCGTGGATATCCCGCTCAGCGCCGGGCAATGATCCAGATCGCATGCACGATGCCGGGGATGTAGCCACAGAGTGTCAGCAGGATGTTGAGCCAGAAATGCAGTCCGATGCCGACCTGCAGGAATACCCCCAGCGGCGGCAGGATGACCGACAGAATGATGCGGATGATGTCCATGAGATGAAGCCTGTTCCAAAATGTATTTGGGAAAGTGAGTGTCCGGTTCAGTTCTTGTCGGACCTGGTGATCTTGCGCGCATGCAGATCTCTCAGTTGCGTATCGTCAAACGCAAGCACCTCGGAGAGCACGCTATCCGTATCAGCACCGAGATGGGGCGCAAGACCCGAAATGCCAACTGTCGCATTGGTGAACCGGAACGGCGTGTTGACCACCTTGTGCCGGCCCATCGCATCCTCGATCTCCACAACGGACCGGCGTGCGGCAAGTTGCGGATTTTCAAGAGCTTCAGCGGGCGTGAGGTACTTGTTGCAGGGGCATCCGGCGGCGTCGATCCGTTGCGCGGCCTCGGCTGCGGTCAGTGGCGCCGCCCAGGCCTCGACTTCGGCGATCAGCTTCGGCCAGTTCTGCATCCGGGCCAGAGGTGTGGCGAATCGGGGGTCCTGCATCCAGTCCAGCCGTTCACAGGCACGGGCCATGGCCTCGAAGTTCTTCGCCGTGACCGGCGCGACAACGATATAGCCATCGGCACAGGCAACAGGGTCGAAGACCGGCACCTTCAGTTCCGGGTCCGGGAACTGAGCCTCCTGCAACTCGAACGGCATCATGTTCATCAGCCCGGCCAGCAGTTCGACGTCCAGATGGTCGCCCTTGCCGGTGATGGATCGCTGGCGCAGCGCTGCCAGAATGGCAATCAGGGCGTGGGTGGCGCCCAGCGCGTCCGCCGAAAGGTTCCGTGACCTCTCCGGCTTCTCCCGCCCGCGCTGATACCGGAATTCGCCCATGGTGAAACCGCTGGCCGCATTGATGATCGGCGCGAAGGCAGGCCGCGCGGTATCCGGGCCGGTCTGTCCATAGCCCGAGATCGAACAGTAGATCAGGCCCGGATTGCGCTGCTGCAGCTCCGGGTAGCCCAGTCCGAGGCGGGTCATGACGCCGGGCCTGAAGTTCTCGACAAAGACATCGGCACTGGCGATCAGGTCGCGGGCGATGGCCAGGCCTTCTTCCTGTTTCAGGTCCAGGACCACGCTCTTCTTGCCCAGGTTCAGCTGGGTGAAGAACCCGCTCTGCCCGTTCACGACGGGGGCGGCATTGCGCATCGTGTCGCCGTCGGCGGGTTCGATCTTGATGACCTCCGCCCCCATGTCGGCCATCAGTCGCGTGGCGTAGGGGCCGGCGACGAAGGCTGTGAAGTCGATCACGCGAATGCCATCCAGCGGCCTCGGCCCGCTGCCATGTGCGGCATCGATCATTGTGGTCCTCCCCCTGTTGCATGCGGCTGCTTCAGCCCGGCAGCATTTCCCCGGCCAGTGCCGTGATTTCCTGTGCTGCCAGCCCTCTTGGCTGTGCCTCCGTGACGCCAAGCCCTTCCAGCAGACTGGCGGCGAAGGCCTGGCGGTTGCCAAGGCTCTGGTGCGCCACTGTCAGTCCATCGCGTGCGATCATCTCCCGGATCTGGTCAGCCAGGCGTCCGCGTGACGGCAGGCGATTGAGCACAAGCGTGAAATCCTTGGTCTCGCGCCGGGCCATGTCGATGGTCTGACGGGCGGCCCAATAGTCCATGGGACTTGGCTGGATCGGCATCAGCACCTTGTCGGCGGCGCGCATGGCGACTTTCGAATCGGTTTCGCCGTGTGGCGGGCTGTCGATCAGGACAAAGTCGAAGTCGCGACCGAGCCGCTGGACTTCCGCGCCCGATCGCCAGCCGGAGACCTGGCGCAGCGCGATCCCGCCGTCGTTGCCGAGATTCCTGACCCGTGCCGCATGCCAGGCGGAAAGGCTCTGCTGCGGGTCGATATCCATGATCGCCACGGCATTGCCCCGCTGGGCCAGGACCACGGCAAGATGAACAGCGAGCGTCGTCTTGCCTGCGCCACCCTTCTGCTGTGCGATGATGATTGTCGTGCCCACGCGATGCGCCCTCTGAAGGAATCAGTTGGTCAATCATACGTTGGGCCGCACCCGAGTGCCATTGTCGCGCAGCAGGCCTCCCATGTTCCGGCGCAGGCTATTCTGTGGGGGTGGCCTCGGCCTGCGCGTCCGGCTCCGGTTCGCTCTTCGCGACCTCTTCGGTCGCAGTGTCCTCGGCCTCCTGCTCATCCGACTCCTGCTCATCCGCCTCTGATCCTGCGAGCGGTTGCGGGGCGGTTCTCCTGTCGATGGGAGCCAGCACTGCACGATCACTTGTGGCATTGCCGAAGGGATTGCTGGTCCGGTAGCAATCGACCGTGCCGAGCGTACGGTAGCATTGCAGGTCCATCTGGTGGCGCGCATCGATGCAGGCACGGGACTGGCGGCCCGCGGCATCGCAGACTTCCCGCGCATAGGCCACCTCCGTTGCCGTGCGCGGGGTATCGCGCAGGCCGAACGGATCCTTGCCGCAGGCGGCAAGCAAGAGGAACAGTGTTATGGCGACGCTACGATGCATGCGTTCTTATCGCCCGACATGCTGAAGGAATCGTAAAGCCCGCGTGGATCAGGCGTCGGGAAGCGTGATGCTGAACACGGTACCGTCAGGGCCGGTTCGTTCCAGTTCGATCTCACCGCCATGTGCGGTAACGAGATCGCGCGCGATCGCCAGTCCCAGCCCGGTCCCGCCGGCACGGACCGAGCCGACGAAGGGCCGGAACAGGTTCTCCTTCGCCTGTTGCGGCAGGCCGCCGCCATTGTCGCAGACACGGATGCGGACATTCCCCTGCAGGCGTTCCGCAGTGACGCGTACCAGGCCATCCTCGCCAACGGCCTGAGCCGCGTTGCGGCCCAGATTCATCAGCACGCGGAACATCTGCTCCCGGTCCGCGTGAATGCTGAACCCGTCCGGGACATCATTGCGCCACAGCGTGTCTTCCTCGTCCCGCGGTTCGACGACGCCCCGGCATTCCTCCACCAGCACGGCGAGGTCGAAGCGTGTCGGCGACGGAGGCGGTTCGTCCGCGCTGCCGCTGCGCAGTGACCGGTCGCACAGGGTGATGGCCCGGTCCAGGGTCTTCAGCAGGCGCGGCGCCATCTTCTTGACGATGGGGTCGTCGCTGCTGGCCAGGAACTCGGAGACCAGTTGTGCGGTGGAAAGGATGTTGCGCAGGTCGTGACTGATCTTGCTGACGGCGGTGCCGAGCGCGGCCAGGTGGCTCTTCTGAGCCAGTGCGCGGCGCAGGTCCTCCTCCATTGCGGCCAGTTCGGCCGCCGCTATGCCGATCTCGTCGGTCCGGTTCCGTGGCAGGGGGGGCAGGTCGGGCGATTCCGGATCGGTCCGGAAGGCGACCATGTTCTCGGCCAGCCGGTGCAGCGGACGCACCATCAGCCAGCGCAGTGTCAGGAACAGCATGCTCGCGCTGATGATGGAGATCACCATGCTGAGTGTCAGGATGTTCCAGCCATAGGCGCGCAGGGCCGCCTGCAGCTGGTCCTCGTGCATCAGCAGTTCGACCGTCGCATCCGACTGGCTGCGGGCGTTGCCGATCACGCGCAGCATTCTGGGGTCCGTATGCAGCAGGGAAGCAAGCGCGTCCATGACCAGTGTAACCGCATCCGCATCGCGCAGATCGACTGTCGCATCGACGTCCGGCGGCATGTCATCGGACATCAGCAGCATCCTGCGGTCGCTGAACTTCAGCACCACACCCGATGCGCCGACACTGGAGAGCAGGGTGGCCTTCAGTTCCTCGGACACCATCTGGTCGGGTGCTGCCAGCAGGGAAAGGGCAGCCAGATTCGCCTCATCCAGGCGCTGTTGCAGATAGCTGACACGGTAGCGGGCGACGGACGGCAGGAAGATCATCACTTCCGCCAGCATGACGAAGACAATGGTAAGGATCAGCAGTCGCGCCGAAAGGCTGCGCCGGATTGGCGGGGGGACGCTGGCTGTTGGATGCTCGCTCATGGCGCGCAGACTAGATCATTCCATCAGGTGATGGAATCGCACCTGCCCGCACCCGCCGACGGCCTGTGGCCGGAAAAGGAAAAACCGCGCCCCCGTCGGGAGGCGCGGCATTCCGGCAGCAGACAGCTGTCTGCGAAAGATCAGTTCTTCTTCGCTGCGCAGGGATTGCAGGCCTTGGCGGCACTGCAGGGGTTCTTGGCAGCACACGGGTTGCACTTCGCGGCGCAGGGATTGCACCTGGCCGCGCAGGGGTTGCACTTGCCGGCACAAGGGCTGCAGGCCTTCGCCGCGCCGCATGCCGACTTGTGTGCACCGGCATAGGATGCCGGAACGGCGGCGGCCATCGCGACGGTGGCCATTGCGGCGACAGTGAGGGTTTTCTTCAGCATGATCGATCTCTCCCGAATGACTCCGGAGCCGGATTGATCCCGGTTCCTGTGGCGGAGTTTGGGTGCCGGAACTCCCCGGCGCAAAACACCCTTCTTCACCGCCCTTCACAACAGCGTTAGGGCGTTCCGCTGTGCGTTGGCATCGTCGGCGGACCGATCCGGAGTGCTGCATTGATGGATGGAAGCGATACCGGCCAGCGGACGGTGGAACATTTCGCCCCGCGCTGAATCCGTGGCGGCGCTTGACCGTGGCGGGCAAGCTTTGGCATTGTTGGCAATCACGGCAGGGAAGACCGCGACAAGCGGTGTTGGTTCAATGATAAAATCCGAGCTCATCGCGAAACTCGCGGAAGAAAATCCCCACCTTCATCAGCGTGATGTCGAACGCATCGTGTCGACCATCTTCGACGAGATCACGGGCGCGCTTGCCAAGGGCGAACGTGTGGAACTGCGTGGTTTCGGCGCCTTCTCCGTCAAGCGCCGTCCGGCGCGGGTGGGGCGCAACCCGCGAACGGGTGAATCCGTGCAGGTTGACGAGAAGTTCGTGCCGTTCTTCAAGACCGGCAAGGAACTGCGCGAACGTCTGAACGACAGTTGATTTGCCTGGCGGCCGAGCCCGGGCGCAGTAGCGGGGTCTGACTGGTGAAGCTGATTCGTGTGCTCATCCTTCTCGTGGCGCTGGTGATATGTGCCTCGCTGGCCATTTCCAATCGCGGCTCCGTCGCGGTGGGGCTGGAGCCTCTGCCCTTTGTCCTGAATGTTCCGATGTTTGCGGTCATCTTCGGTGCCATGTTTGCCGGTGTGCTTCTGGGTGGTTTCAGCATGTGGTGGCGGGATGGCGCGGTGCGGCAGCGTGCCCGGCGTGAACATCGCCATGCCGACGAGCTGGAGCGCGAGATCGCGAAGCTGAAGGTCGAGCTGGACCATGCGCGGGACCTGGCCCGCGCCGCCAACGACCGGAAGGCCCTGCGCGGGCCGGAAGCTGCCTGACCGATGCGGGTCGAATACCGATGCTGAACATTGATGCGGCCGCGATCGATCGCGTCCTCGACGAGACGGCACTGGCCGACAGCCTTGGCGCGATGTTTCGCGACGGCTGCGAACAGCCTGTGCGCCATCACCATACCATCGAAGTACCTTCGGAGCCGGATGCGACCCTGCTGCTGATGCCGGCCTGGCAGCCGGGCGAGTCGGTCGGCATCAAGGTCGCGACGGTCTTTCCCGGCGCGAACACGCGCGGACTGCCTGCCGTCCAGGCGAACTACCTGCTGCTGGATCCCCGGACAGGTGCGCCTCTGGCGTTGCTCGATGGTTCGCGGCTGACGGTGCTGCGTACCGCCGCCGCTTCTGCGCTCGCGGCACGGTATCTGGCGCGGCAGGATGCCGCCGGGATGGTGATGGTGGGATCGGGCGCCCTGGCACCCTGCCTGATCCGTGCCCATCTGGCGGCGCGACCGTCACTGCAGCGTGTGCAGATCTGGAACCGCAATCCGGACAAGGCCGCGGCACTTGCGGCGGACCTCAAGGGGATGGGGCTGCCGACGGAGGCCGCGCCGGATCTGGAAGCGGCTGTGCGGCAGGCCGACCTGATCTCCTGCGCCACGCTTTCAAGGGAGCCGCTGGTCCATGGTGACTGGCTGAAACCCGGCGCGCATCTGGATCTTGTCGGGGCCTTCACGCCGGAGATGCGGGAAAGTGACGACCAGGCAATGCAGGTCGGAACCGTCTTCGTCGATACGCGGGCCGGGGCGACGAAGGAGGGGGGCGACATCGTCCAGGCGATGGCAAGCGGGGCCATCACGCCGGACTCGATTGCCGCCGACCTCCACGACCTGACGCGCGGTGACCATCCGGGGCGTCGTGACGCCGGGGAGATCACGGTGTTCAAGTCGGTCGGCGCGGCGCTGGAAGACCTCGCCGCCGCACGCCTGGCTTACGAACGACTCAGTTCGTAAAGGGCGATCGCCGCCGCGTTGGAGACATTCAGGCTCTCGATGGCACCGCTCATGGGAATGCTGACCAGCAGGTCGCAGTTCTCCGCCGTCAGACGGCGCAGGCCCTTGCCCTCGGCACCCATGACCAGGGCGATACGCTCGAACTTCGATGCCTCTGCCAGTCCGGCCTCCGCGTCACCATCCAGGCCGATGCGCCAGTAGCCCCATTCCTTCAGCATCGCCAGCGCGCGTGAGAGATTGGTCGGGCGCAGGTACGGCACGCTCTCCAGCGCACCGGACGCGGACTTGGCCAGGGCACCGGTGATTGGCGCGGCATTGCGTTCCGGTGCCATGACCGCGCGGGCACCGAAGGCTGCGGCGGAGCGCATGATGGCACCGACATTGTGCGGATCGCTGACCTGATCCAGCACGATCACCACCGACTTGCCTTCCGGTTTCAGCAGACTTTCGGCGGAGGGTACGGCCAGGGGGGCCGCATAGGCGGCGACGCCGCCATGGGTCGCGCCATCCCGGTCATAGCGGGACAGCACGGCGTCCATGTCGGAACGCGACATGGTCTCCAGCAGGCCGTGATTGCCAAATGCCGTATTCTCCAGCACCTGCGGTGTCGCGATCAGGCGCTGGATCTCGCGACGGGGGTTGGCCATGGCGGCGAGGACGGCGTGCCGGCCATATATCCAGTGCATCGTGTCCTTGACGCCGGTGGACTGGCGTCCGCCGGAACGCACGGAGACTTCCGGGTGACGGCGACTGGACTTCGGCTTGTCATTCTTGCGGTCGTCGCGGCGCGGACGCCGGTCCCCGTCCGGATTGAAGTGATTGCGGCCGCGCCGGTCCTCGCCGTCCCGATCCCGGCGCGGAACACTGGTGTCGGAACCCTCCCTGCGCGGCGGGCGGCTGTCGCCATCCCTGCGCGGCGGGCGGCTGTCGCCATCCCTGCGCGGCGGACGGCTGTCACCGTCCCTGCGTGGCGGGCGGCTGTCACCGTCCCTGCGCGGCGGGCGGCTGTCGCCGTCCCTGCGCGGCGGGCGGCTGTCACCATCCCTGCGCGGCGGGCGGCTGTCGCCGTCCCTGCGCGGCGGGCGGCTGTCGCCGTCCCTGCGTGGCGGGCGGCTGTCGCCGTCCCTGCGCGGCGGGCGACTGTCACCACGTCCCGAGTCCGCGGATCCACGACCGCCCTGACCCCGGCCAGCGCCACCATTGCGGCCCGGGCCGCCTTTTCGTTCTTCATTCTCGCTCATCGGGCGGCTTATAGGATCGTGTTGCCCCGGTCGCAAACGGTATTAAGGCAATCCGGGGCGACAATCCCGGAAGTCTGCCCTCCGGATCATGCCTCCCTGGCCGGCAGGACAACCAAACCGCGGGGCGGCGGTGGAGGAAATTCAGTCCGCGAGGTTGTTGACATGACGAGGGGATTGGGGATAGTGCAGCCGCGTTTGATCGGCCATCCGACATCGTCTGGTCTGGAGGGGTGCCCGAGTGGCTAAAGGGGACGGGCTGTAAACCCGTTGGCGTACGCCTACGTTGGTTCGAATCCAACTCCCTCCACCAACCGATGGCCGGGCGGTCGGGTCAACGCACGACGGCAGGATGGTACGGGCCGGATCGGATGCGGGTGTAGCTCAATGGTAGAGCCCCAGCCTTCCAAGCTGGTTACGTGGGTTCGATTCCCATCACCCGCTCCATTCCGTTGAGAGGCACGACGAGACGGAAGCCGTGTGGCTCCGTACGAAACAGAATATGAAGGCGGGCGTAGAGAGATGGCCAAAGAGAAGTTTGAGCGTACGAAGCCGCACTGCAATGTGGGCACGATTGGTCACGTTGACCATGGCAAGACGACGCTGACTGCAGCGATCACGATGGTGCTTGCGGAGAGTGGCGGCGCGACGGCGAAGGCGTATGCGGACATTGACGCCGCGCCTGAGGAGAAGGCGCGCGGCATCACGATCTCGACGGCGCATGTCGAATACGAGACGGCGAACCGCCACTACGCCCACGTTGATTGCCCGGGTCATGCCGACTACGTGAAGAACATGATCACGGGTGCGGCGCAGATGGACGGCGGCATCCTGGTTGTTTCGGCTGCTGACGGCCCGATGCCGCAGACGCGCGAGCACATCCTGCTGGCGCGCCAGGTGGGTGTTCCGGCGCTTGTCGTCTACATGAACAAGGTCGATCAGGTCGACGACGAGGAGCTGCTTGAGCTCGTCGAGCTCGAGATTCGCGAGCTGCTGTCGTCGTATGACTTCCCGGGCGACGACATTCCGATCGTGAAGGGTTCTGCCCTGGCCGCGGTGGAGGGTCGTGACGAGGAGATCGGCAAGAATTCGATCCTGGAACTGATGGCGGCGGTTGACGAATACATCCCGCAGCCGGAGCGTCCGAAGGATCAGGCCTTCCTGATGCCGATCGAGGACGTGTTCTCGATCTCGGGTCGTGGCACGGTTGTTACGGGTCGCGTCGAGCGCGGCGTCGTGAAGGTCGGTGAGGAAGTCGAGATTGTCGGCATCCGGGCGACGAAGAAGTCGACCTGCACGGGCGTCGAGATGTTCCGGAAGCTGCTGGACCAGGGCGAGGCCGGTGACAACATCGGTGCGCTGCTGCGCGGTGTCGGTCGTGAGGATGTGGAGCGTGGCCAGGTTCTGGCCAAGCCGGGTTCGATCACGCCGCACACGAAGTTCCAGGCGGAGGCCTATATCCTGACGAAGGAAGAGGGTGGCCGTCACACGCCGTTCTTCGGCAACTACCGCCCGCAGTTCTACTTCCGCACGACGGATGTGACGGGCGTCATCGAGCTGCCGGAAGGCACGGAGATGGTGATGCCGGGCGACAACATCGCGATGGTGGTGGAGCTGATCAACCCGATCGCGATGGACGAGGGACTGCGCTTCGCCATCCGTGAAGGCGGCCGCACCGTCGGTGCCGGCGTCGTCGCGAAGATCGTCGAGTAAGGTCTGAGACGCGGTATCTTCAGGGCTGCATCGCCACTGGCGGCGCAGCCCGCGAAGATGCGGTGGGCATAGGAGTGTAGCTCAATTGGTAGAGCACCGGTCTCCAAAACCGGGGGCTGGGGGTTCGAGTCCCTCCACTCCTGCCAGCGCCTGAGACCAGACAAGGGTCTGGCATCCGGCAAGGGCAACACAGGCGTCACCTGATCGGACGCAACGGTCAAGACACGCAACGGAACGGGATCACGATGGCAAAGTCCAGATCAGGACAGGGCAAGGGCGGACAGGGCAAGGCCACCAGGGGTGGTCCGAACCGCAGCGGTACGTCCGCTGAGGTCGCCGCGCCCGTGAAGACCGCCGACCGCCCGTCCGCGAAGAAGCGTACCGGTCCGCTGCGGTTCCTTCAGCAGGTGCGTGCGGAAGGTGCCAAGGTGACCTATCCGACGCGAAAGGAAACCGGCATCACCACCCTGATGGTCTTCATCATGGTGGCGCTTGCATCCGTGTTCTTCCTGCTTGTCGACATTATCATTCAGACCGGCGTTGGTTTCGTTCTGGAACTGGGGAGCTGACCTGACATGCCAATGCGCTGGTACATCGTGCACGCCTATTCCGGCTTCGAGAAGAAGGTCGCCGAGGCCATCCGCGAGCAGATCGAGCAGAAGGACATGTCCGACCTGATCGAGCAGGTCCTGGTGCCGACCGAGGAAGTGGTCGAGATGCGCCGGGGCCAGAAGGTCAATTCGGAGCGCAAGTTCTTCCCCGGCTATGTGCTGGTGAAGATGGACATGACCAACGAGAGCTATCACCTGGTCAAGAACGTCGGCAAGGTGACCGGCTTTCTGGGAACCGCGAACAAGCCGCAGCCTATCCCGGACCGGGAAGCCGAGCGGATCCTGCAGCAGATGCAGGATGGCATCGAGCGTCCGAAGCCATCGATCATGTTCGAGATCGGGGAGCAGGTGCGTGTGTCCGACGGGCCGTTCGCATCCTTCAACGGCATCGTCGAGGATATCGACGAGGAGCGCACGCGTCTGAAGGTTTCCGTCTCGATCTTCGGCCGGGCGACGCCGGTCGAACTGGAATATACCCAGGTCGAGAAACTCTGATCCTTGACAATCATCCGATTTTGCACTTGCGATCCGGCTGGCAGGTCGTTACAAGCCGTTCGCTCGTTCCGAGCTACCGGAAATGAAATCCGCAATGTCAACTGCGAAAGCGGTTCGTGATCCATGAACCACGACGCAGCGCTGGCTTGCGGTCGTTTGTGTGGGAGGCGAGCCATCGCCGGACCACGCACCCGCTCTTGAAGTTGAGAAGGGACTGAAATGGCCAAGAAAATTGCTGGCTACATCAAGCTGCAGGTGCCTGCGGGCTCTGCCAATCCGTCACCGCCGATCGGCCCGGCCCTGGGTCAGCGCGGTCTGAACATCATGGAGTTCTGCAAGGCCTTCAATGCGGCCACGCAGCAGATGGAAAAGAACATGCCGATCCCGGTGGTGATTACCGCCTTCTCCGATCGCTCGTTCACCTTCATCACGAAGACGCCGCCGGCGTCCTACTTCCTGAAGAAGGCCGCGAAGCTGCAGAGCGGCGCCAAGACCCCGGGCAAGGGCACTGTCGGCAAGGTCACCTCCGCGCAGGTCCGCGAGATCGCGGAAGCGAAGATGGAAGACCTGAATGCCAATGACATCGACCAGGCGATGAAGATCATTGCCGGTTCCGCCCGTTCCATGGGCATCGCGGTGGAGGGCTGAGGATATGGCCAAGAAGGGTAAGCGCTATTCGGCCGCCGTGGCGACTGTCGACCGCAATTCCGAGATCGGACTCGAAGCTGCGATCCGGCTCGTGAAGGCCAATGCAACGGCGAAGTTCGACGAGACCGTCGAGATGACTGTCGGCCTGGGTGTCGATCCGCGTCATGCCGACCAGATGGTCCGTGGTGTGGTCCAGTTGCCGAACGGCACGGGCAAGACGGTGCGTGTCGCCGTGTTCGCACGTGGCGACAAGGCCGACGAGGCCACCAGCGCCGGTGCCGATGTCGTCGGTGCGGAGGATCTGATGGAGCGGGTGCAGAGCGGTGACATGCCGTTCGACCGCGTCATCGCCACGCCCGACATGATGCCGATCGTTGGTCGCCTGGGCAAGATCCTGGGTCCCCGCGGCATGATGCCGAACCCGAAGCTGGGTACGGTGACGCCGAATGTCGCCGACGCGGTGACGGCGGCCAAGGGTGGTCAGGTTGCCTTCCGTGTGGAGAAGGCCGGGATCATTCATGCCGGTATCGGCAAGGCGAGCTTCGGTGAGGAGCAGCTGATCGAGAACGCCCGTGCCCTGATGGATGCCTTGCTGAAGGCAAAGCCGTCGGGTGCCAAGGGCCAGTACCTGAAGCGGATCGCCGTGACCTCCACCATGGGGCCGGGCGTGAAGGTTGATGTGGCATCGGCAGGCAGCAACGCCGGCTGATCGTCACGAGCAGAGTTTCGTCGGCGGACCTGTCCGCCGGCGGCACCCGGCCTGATGCCCTTTCGGGGGTGAGGGCCGGACCTGTCCGAGACTGCGGGTGTCGCGCAGGTGTTTCACCAGCGTGACCTAAGTGCCAGACGGTTCCCTCAGGGGAGCAGGCAGCCGGTAATAGACGGGGGAAGGTGCATCGGGATCTGACCAATCGGTCACCTGGTTCGCCACCCTGGGGCAGGCTTTGAGAGCGGAGCAGAACCGGCGTGCCGGAACTGTTCCAGGGTAGAAGCCCGGCAACGGCTTGCCGGAACCGGGCTTCAGATGAGGAGCGAAACCGTGAACCGAGAACAGAAATCGGAGCTGGTTGCATCATTGCACGGGGTGTTCTCGAACACCTCGCTGGTGGTGCTGACCCACTACACGGGTCTTTCGGTTGCGGAGATGACTGATCTCCGTACCAAGGTCCGCGCAGAGGGTGCCAGCTTCAAGGTTACGAAGAACCGGCTCACCAGAATCGCTCTTGATGGCACCGACTACGGTGGACTGGCCGAAAGCTTCAAGGGTCCGACCGCGATCGCCTATTCGGACGATCCGGTCGCAGCCGCGAAGGCAACGGTCGAGTACGCGAAGAAGAACGAGAAGCTCGTGATTCTTTGTGGTGCTCTGGGTGAGCAGCTGCTGGACGCTGATGGGGTCAAGGCCCTTGCCAGCCTGCCGTCTCTGGACGAACTGCGTGCGAAACTCCTGGGCCTCATCGCCGCGCCGGCTACACAGCTGGTCCGGACGATCAAGGAACCGCCGAGCCAGCTCGCACGCGTCCTGCAGGCCTATGCCACCAAGGAAGATGCCTGATCGAGTGGTCTAGTGACCGAATTCCGACAAACGATCCCGAAGACTTGAGGAACTGAAAAAATGGCCGATCTTGAAAAGATTGCAGAAGATCTCTCGAACCTGACCGTCCTTGAGGCGGCTGAACTGACCAAGCTGCTGGAAGAGAAGTGGGGCGTTTCCGCCGCCGCTGCTGCCGTGGCGATGCCGGGTGCCGTCGCTGGTGGTGGCGATGCCGCTGCCGCCGAGGAGAAGACCGAATTTGACGTCATTCTTGCCGAAGTTGGCGACAAGAAGATCAACGTCATCAAGGAAGTCCGTGCCGTCACCGGTCTTGGCCTGAAGGAAGCCAAGGACCTGGTCGAGGGCGCGCCGAAGGCGGTCAAGGAAGGCGTCGACAAGGACGAGGCCGAGAAGATCAAGAAGCAGCTCGAGGACGTGGGAGCGAAAGTCGAGCTGAAGTGATGCCGATGGCACCGACGGTGCCGGGCCGTTGCCCGGTACCGTCGGTGCCACATCGGACGGCCGTCGCCCTGTTCGGGTGACGGATGACCGGCCGGAGCGTGCTGCTTCGGGCGGTCAAAGGCGTTTCGGGGACGTGCAGTCGCCCCGGTTTTGACACATTCGTGTCGGAACGAAGACTGTCGGACAATGTGGGCCCGTCCGGACCGGGCCCCGATCGGACGAGGATTTGGGATGCCGCTGTCATTCACTGCGCGCAAGCGCGTTCGCCACAGTTTCGGTCGCATCGGCGAGGTTATCGCGATGCCCAACCTTATCGAGGTCCAGCGCGCGTCCTACGAGAAGTTCCTGATGGCGGACATTCCCGCCGATCAGCGCGATGATACCGGACTGGAGAGTGTCTTCAGGTCCGTCTTCCCGATCTCGGATTTCTCCGAGACGGCCAGCCTGGAATTCGTTTCCTACGAGTTCGAGGAACCGAAATACGACGTCGACGAGTGTGTACAGCGCGGGCTGACCTATGCCGCGCCGCTGAAGGTCACGCTGCGTCTGATCGTGTTCGAGGTTGATGAGGATACCGGCGCCAAGTCGGTCCTGGATATCAAGGAGCAGGACGTCTACATGGGCGACATGCCCTTCATGACGGACAAGGGCACCTTCATCGTCAATGGCACCGAGCGCGTGATCGTCAGCCAGATGCATCGCAGCCCTGGCGTGTTCTTCGACCATGACCGCGGCAAGACCCATTCGTCGGGCAAGCTGCTGCATGCCGCGCGCATCATCCCTTACCGTGGCAGCTGGCTGGACCTTGAGTTTGACGCCAAGGACATCGTGCATGTCCGCATCGACCGCCGCCGCAAGCTGCCGGCCACCACGCTGCTCTATGCGCTGGGCTATACGGCCGAGGAGATTCTTTCCAGCTTCTACGGCACGGTGATGTATCGCCGTGACAAGAATGGCTGGCGTGCCCCGTTCGATCCCGATCGCTATCGCGGCGTCCGTCTGCTGGCCGACATCGTCAACGCCGATACCGGTGAGGTCGTGGCCAAGGCCGGTGACAAGCTGGCCCCGCGTGCCGGGCGCAAGCTGGTCGAGGACGGCATGACCGAGATGCTGATCTCGCCGGAGCAGGTCGAGGGTCGCTTCGTCGCCGAGGACATCATCAATATCAAGACCGGCGAGGTTCTGGTCGAGGCCGGTGATGCCCTGGACGAGAAGGCCCTGGAAGCCCTCGAGGAAGCCGGGATCGAGGAAGTGCCGACGCTGGACATCGACAATGTCACGGTCGGTTCGCACATCCGCGATACCCTGATGGTCGACAAGAACATCAACCGCGACACGGCGCTGGTGGACATCTATCGGGTCATGCGCCCGGGTGAGCCGCCGACCGAGGAGACTGCGGAGACCCTGTTCAAGGGCCTGTTCTTCGATTCGGAGCGCTATGACCTGTCAGCGGTCGGTCGCGTGAAGCTGAACAGCCGCCTGGATCTGGAGTGCGAGGACACCATGCGTGTCCTGCGGCGCGAGGACATTCTGGCCGTGGTGCAGTACCTGGTCGGCCTGAAGGACGGCAAGGGCGAGATCGACGATATCGATCATCTCGGCAACCGCCGCGTCCGCTCCGTCGGTGAGCTGATGGAGAACCAGTACCGTATCGGCCTGCTGCGCATGGAACGTGCGATCCGGGAGCGGATGAGCTCCGTCGAGATCGACACGGTGATGCCGCAGGATCTGATCAACGCCAAGCCCGCTGCGGCTGCGGTGCGGGAGTTCTTCGGTTCTTCCCAGCTCAGCCAGTTCATGGATCAGACGAACCCGTTGTCGGAAGTGACGCACAAGCGTCGTCTCTCGGCGCTTGGCCTGGGTGGCCTGACACGTGAGCGTGCCGGCTTCGAGGTGCGCGACGTGCATCCGACGCATTATGGCCGTATCTGCCCGATCGAGACGCCGGAAGGCCCGAACATCGGTCTGATCAACTCGCTGGCCAGCTTTGCCCGCATCAACCAGTACGGTTTCATCGAGAGCCCGTACCGGAAGGTGGTCGATGGTATCGTGACCGATGAGGCGATCTATCTGTCGGCGATGGAAGAGGGCCGCTACACGATTGCCCAGGCCAACGCGATCTTCGATCAGACGACCGGTGTGTTCCAGGAAGACCTGGTCGCGACGCGTCATGCGGGTGAGTTCCTGCTGGCCCGTCCGCAGGACATCGACTTCATCGACGTGTCGCCGAAGCAGCTGGTCTCTGTCGCCGCCGCGCTGATCCCGTTCCTGGAGAACGATGACGCGAACCGCGCGCTGATGGGCTCCAACATGCAGCGTCAGGCCGTGCCGCTGCTGCAGCCGGAAGCGCCCTATGTCGGCACCGGCATGGAATCGGTCGTGGCCCGTGACTCCGGCGTCACCGTTGTCGCCCGTCGCGAGGGCGTGGTGGAGCAGATCGATGCGGAACGCATCGTGGTGCGCGCCACGGAAGTCAGCGACCTGTCCCGCTCCGGCGTTGATATCTACAAGCTGCTGAAGTTCCAGCGCTCCAACCAGTCGACCTGCATCACGCAGCGGCCGCTGGTGAAGGTTGGTGACAAGGTGCAGCCGGGCGACATCATGGCGGACGGACCGTCAACGGAACTGGGCGAGCTCGCCCTGGGCCGGAACGTGCTCGTCGCCTTCATGCCGTGGATGGGCTACAACTTCGAGGACTCGATCCTGATCTCCGAACGCATCGTCAAGGACGATGTCTTCACCTCGATCCATATCGAGGAATTCGAGATCATGGCCCGCGACACGAAGCTGGGTCCGGAGGAGATCACCCGCGACATCCCGAATGTGGCCGAGGAATCGCTGAAGAACCTCGACGAGGCCGGCATCGTCTACATCGGTGCCGAGGTCGAGGCGAGCGACATCCTGGTCGGCAAGATCACGCCGAAGGGCGAAAGCCCGATGACGCCGGAAGAGAAGCTGCTCCGCGCCATCTTCGGTGAGAAGGCTGCGGACGTTCGCGACACCTCGCTGAAGATGCCTCCGGGCACCTCCGGCACGGTGGTCGAGGTCCGGGTCTTCAACCGTCACGGTGTCGACAAGGACGAGCGTGCGCTGCAGATCGAACGCGACGAGATCGAGCGTCTGCGCAAGGACATGGCCGACGAGCGCGCCATCTACGAACGCAGCATCTTCTCGACCCTGCGCAAGCTGCTGGTCGGCAAGACGGCGGACAGCGGCCCGCGTGGCTTCAAGACCGGTATCGCGATCACCGAGGAGGCCCTGAGCGACCTGAGCCACGGTCAGTGGTGGCAGGTCGTGCTGTCCGATGACAAGGCAATGGCCGATATCGAGGCGCTGCGCCGCCAGTTCGACGAGGCGACCGGCGCGTTGCAGGCCCGCTTCGATTCGAAGGTGGAGAAGCTGCAGCGCGGTGACGAGCTGCCGCCGGGCGTGATGAAGATGGTCAAGGTCTTCGTCGCCATCAAGCGCAAGCTGCAGCCGGGCGACAAGATGGCCGGCCGTCATGGCAACAAGGGTGTCATCAGCCGGATCATGCCGGAAGAGGACATGCCGTTCCTGGATGACGGTACGCCGGTTGACGTCGTGCTGAACCCGCTGGGCGTGCCGTCGCGCATGAACGTCGGGCAGATCCTGGAGACCCATCTGGGCTGGGCCGCGCGCGGCATCGGCCTGAAGATCGGCGATGCGCTGGAGAAGGTGCAGGGCAGCGGCAAGAGCACCAAGGCGCTGCGGGCCGAGATGTCGAAGGTCTACAATGAAGGCGAGATGGCCGACATTGATGCGCTTTCGGATCCGGAACTGTTCGAACTGGCAGGGAACCTGTCCCGCGGCGTGCCGATGGCAACGCCGGTGTTCGACGGCGCAACCGAGCCGGAGATCGTGACGATGCTGGAGAGCGCGGGGCTGGACCGTACCGGTCAGGTCACGCTGTTCGATGGCCGTTCGGGTGAGCAGTTCGACCGTCCCGTGACGGTGGGCTATATCTATATGCTGAAACTGCACCATCTTGTTGATGACAAGATCCATGCCCGGTCCATCGGCCCGTACAGCCTGGTGACCCAGCAGCCGCTGGGTGGCAAGGCGCAGTTCGGTGGCCAGCGCTTCGGCGAGATGGAGGTCTGGGCACTGGAAGCCTACGGTGCGGCCTATACGCTGCAGGAGATGCTGACAGTGAAGTCGGACGACGTTGCCGGTCGTAACAAGGTCTACGAAGCGATTGTTCGTGGTGATGACACGTTCGAGGCTGGTATTCCCGAGAGCTTCAATGTTCTCATCAAGGAAATGCGCTCCCTCGGACTGAACGTCGAACTCAGGAATTCCGAGAGCTGATTGACCGGAAACGGTCACGCAATCAGCCCTGAAATCGGAGGACAAATATCATGCAAGACGCCCTGCAGCTTTTCGGCCAACAGCAGAGTGCCCAGAGTTTCGACCACATCCGGATCTCGCTCTCCAGCCCGGACCAGATCAGGTCCTGGTCGTTTGGTGAGGTGAAGAAGCCGGAGACCATCAACTACCGGACCTTCAAGCCGGAACGGGACGGTCTGTTCTGTGCCCGCATCTTCGGCCCGATCAAGGACTACGAGTGCCTGTGCGGCAAGTACAAGCGCATGAAGTATCGCGGCGTGATCTGCGAGAAGTGCGGTGTCGAGGTCACGACGCAGAAGGTGCGGCGCGAACGCATGGGCCACATCGAGCTGGCGGCCCCGGTGGCGCACATCTGGTTCCTGAAGTCCCTGCCCAGCCGGATCGGCCTGATCCTGGACATGGCGCTGAAGGATCTGGAGCGGGTGCTCTATTTCGAGCAGTACATCGTCATCGAGCCGGGCCTGACCCCGCTGAAGCGGTTCCAGCTGCTGACCGAGGACGAGTTCTTCGATTATCAGGACGAGTATGGTGAGGACGCCTTCACCGCCGGTATCGGCGCGGAAGCGGTTCGCGACATTCTCGAAGGTCTGGACCTGGAAGAGATCAAGGCGGAGCTGAAGCAGGAACTGGCCGAGACCAAGTCCGAGCTGAAGCCGAAGAAGATCGTGAAGCGGATGAAGCTGATCGACGCCTTCCTGGAATCCACCAATCGTCCGGAGTGGATGATCCTGGAAGTGATTCCGGTGCTGCCGCCTGAGCTGCGCCCGCTGGTGCCGCTGGACGGGGGCCGGTTCGCGACCTCCGACCTGAATGACCTCTATCGCCGCGTCATCAACCGCAACAACCGCCTGAAGCGTCTGATCGAACTGCGCGCGCCGGACATCATCGTCCGCAATGAGAAGCGGATGCTGCAGGAAGCCGTCGATGCGCTGTTCGACAATGGTCGCCGCGGCCGGATCATCACGGGCGCCAACAAGCGCCCGCTGAAGTCCCTCGCCGACATGCTGAAGGGCAAGCAGGGCCGGTTCCGCCAGAACCTGCTGGGCAAGCGCGTCGACTATTCGGGCCGTTCCGTGATCGTCGTGGGACCGGAGCTGAAACTGCACCAGTGCGGTCTGCCGAAGAAGATGGCGCTGGAACTGTTCAAGCCGTTCATCTACGCCAAGCTGGAGCTGCAGGGGCTGGCCCCGACCGTGAAATCCGCCAAGAAGCTGGTGGAGAAGGAGCGGCCGGAAGTCTGGGACGTGCTGGAGGAGGTCATCCGGGAACATCCCGTGATGCTGAACCGCGCACCGACCCTGCATCGTCTCGGTATCCAGGCGTTCGAGCCGGTGCTGATCGAGGGCAAGGCGATCCAGCTGCATCCGCTGGTCTGCACGGCCTTCAATGCCGACTTCGACGGTGACCAGATGGCCGTTCACGTGCCGCTGGCACTGGAGGCGCAGCTGGAAGCCCGCGTGCTGATGATGTCCACCAACAACATCCTCTCGCCCGCCAACGGCAAGCCGATCATCGTGCCCAGCCAGGACATCGTGCTCGGCATCTACTATCTGTCGATGGTGCGGGAGAACGTGAAGGGCGAGGGCCTGACCTTCAGCGGCATGGACGAGCTGTCCTATGCGCTGGACCAGGGCCTGGTCGATCTGCACGCGAAGATCACCACCCGGCACTGGGGTTATGACGACGCGGGCGAACTGTCCATGATGCGTCTGGAAACCACCCCGGGCCGCATGCTGATCGCGGAGAAGCTGCCGCTGAACCCGCGCGTGCCGATCTCGCTGATCAACCGCCTTCTGACGAAGAAGGAAATCGGCAATCTGATCGACATCGTCTATCGCCACACCGGCCAGAAGGAGACGGTGCTGTTCTGTGACCGGATCATGGGTCTGGGTTTTGCCCATGCCTGCCGCGCCGGCATCTCCATCGGCAAGGATGACATGATCATCCCGGACTCGAAGAAGGGTCTGGTCGATGAGACCAACGCGCTGGTGAAGCAGTACGAGCAGCAGTACCTGGACGGCCTGATCACCTCCGGCGAGAAGTACAACAAGGTTGTCGATGCCTGGATGCAGTGCTCCGACAAGGTCGCCGAGGAAATGATGAAGGGGATGGAGAGCGCCGGTGCCGCCAATCATGGCCAGCCGAACTCCATCTACATGATGGCGCATTCCGGTGCGCGCGGCAGTCAGGCCCAGATGAAGCAGCTTGCCGGCATGCGTGGCCTGATGGCCAAGCCGTCGGGCGAGATCATCGAGACCCCGATCATTTCCAACTTCAAGGAAGGTCTGACGGTTTCGGAATACTTCATCTCCACCCATGGTGCCCGAAAGGGTCTCGCGGACACGGCGCTGAAGACGGCCAACTCCGGTTACCTGACCCGTCGTCTGGTCGATGTGGCACAGGACGCGGTGATCCACGAGGAAGACTGCGGCACCACCCACGGTCTGGTCGTGCGTGACGTGGTCGACGGCAGTGACGTCATCGAGGCGCTGGGCGAGCGTATCCTGGGCCGCACGGCGGCCGAGGACATCACGGACCCGGCGAGCGGCGACATTCTGGTCAAGGCGGGGGCCCTGATCGAGGAGAACGAGGTCGACATCATCGAGAAGGCGGCTGTTGAGGCCGTCATCGTGCGCTCCACCCTGACCTGCGAGAGCCGTCATGGCGTCTGCGGCAAGTGCTATGGCCGTGATCTGGCTCGTGGCACGAAGGTCAACATGGGTGAGGCCGTTGGTGTCATCGCGGCGCAGTCGATCGGTGAGCCGGGTACGCAGCTGACCATGCGCACGTTCCACATCGGTGGCGCGGCGCAGGCCGGTGAGAACTCGTCCATCGAGGCGGCACATGATGCCACGCTGAACATCGAGAACCGCGCGGTTGTCGAGGATTCGGAGGGCCGTCTGGTTGTCATGAACCGGACCACCGAGCTCGTCCTGCTTGACCAGAACAACCGGGAGCGCGCGCGCCACCGGGTGCCTTACGGTTCCCGTCTCGCCAAGGATCACGGCCAGACCGTGATCAAGGGCGAGAAGTTGGCCGAATGGGATCCGTTCACTGTTCCGATCATCACGGAGCGCAGTGGTTTCGTTACCTATCGTGACCTGCTGGACGGCGTCAGCGTCCGGGACGTGGTGGACGAGAATACCGGCATTTCCTCGAAGGTCGTCGTCGACTGGAAGGGGCATCCGGGGTCGAATGACATCCGCCCGCGCATCACGCTGCGTGATGACGCCGGGGAGATCATCAGCCTGGATACCGGGCAGGAAGCACGTTACTTCCTGTCGGTGGACTCGATCCTCTCGGTGCAGGACGGACAGGCGGTTCACGCCGGTGACGTGCTGGCACGTATCCCGCGCGAAGGTTCCAAGACCCGTGACATCACCGGCGGTCTGCCGCGTGTGGCGGAACTGTTCGAGGCACGGCGTCCGAAGGATCATGCGATCCTGGCCGAGATCGACGGCCGCATCAGCTACGGCAAGGACTACAAGGCAAAGCGTCGCCTGACGATCACGCCGGAAGAGGAGGGCAAGGATCCGGTCGATTACCTGATCCCGAAGGGGCGCCACATCGGTGTCCACGAAGGCGATCAGGTGCGGCGTGGTGACTACATCGTCGATGGCAACCCTGCACCGCACGACATCCTGAAGGTTCTGGGTGTCGCGGCACTGGCCGAGTTCCTGGTCAACGAGATCCAGGAGGTCTATCGGCTGCAGGGCGTGAAGATCAACGACAAGCACATCGAGGTCATCGTGCGTCAGATGCTGCAGAAGGTGGAAATCACCTCCTCCGGTGACACGACCATGCTGATCGGTGAGCAGATCGATCGTCACGAGTTCGACGAGATCAACGCCAAGGCGGTCAAGGAAGGCGGCGAGCCGGCAACCGGCGAACCGGTCCTGCTGGGCATCACCAAGGCCAGCCTGCAGACGCGTTCCTTCATCTCTGCCGCATCCTTCCAGGAGACCACGCGTGTCCTGACGGAGGCCTCGGTGCAGGGCAAGCTGGACGTGCTGAACGGCCTGAAGGAAAACGTGATCGTTGGTCGTCTGATCCCGGCTGGTACCGGTGGCCAGATGAACGAGGTGAAGCGTGTCGCGGCGGAACGCGACCGCAAGCTCGCGGCCCAGAACGCCGACAACGACCAGGGCAGCGCACCGGCGGCGATTCCCGCCGCGGAGTGATGGCCTGACGGCTCCGGTTTCTCCTGCCGGTGACGGCGGGAAGACCGGGGGCGGCGAGTCACGATCCGGAGTCGAATTGGCCCCGTATCCCGAGGTGGATGCGGGGCCTTTCCTTGCCCGCGCCTGTCCGGGCCGGGAAGCCGCGACAGATCATTGCGATGTGGCGGCGAAGGACGCCCGAATCTTGCGTTTGCGGGCCTTCCGGGCCCTTCTGAGACGACGGCGGAATTAGCGGATATTAGCTGTTGACCGATCAGGGGGGCGTTCATATAGTCCGCGCCCAATGCGGCGCTGGTAGTTGGCGTGTTTTGACCAAGACACGGCGACCGTTCGTCCAAGCACTCAGGGCCTCTTTTGGACGGGCCACTGAAAGGCGGAAAGCGGCAACGATCCCGACAACAAGGGGTCGTTGGTTTGCTTCTGTTCGTTTGGAAGGACGCTTGTTCCACGATCGCAAACAGATTTGGCCATCGATGCCGTTCGGGTATCGGGGTGTTCTATCGAAGAAGGTTCGGACCGTATGCCGACGATCAACCAATTGATCCGCAAGCCGCGTCAGCAGCCCCTGGCGCGCAACAAGGTTCCCGCGATGGAGGCGTGCCCGCAAAAGCGTGGCGTCTGCACCCGTGTCTATACAACGACCCCGAAGAAGCCGAACTCCGCGCTCCGCAAGGTTGCGCGTGTGCGCCTGACGAATGGCTTCGAGGTCACGAGCTACATCCCCGGTGAGGGCCATAACCTTCAGGAGCACTCGGTCGTTCTGATCCGTGGTGGCCGCGTGAAGGATCTTCCCGGTGTGCGTTACCACATTCTGCGTGGCGTTCTGGATACCCAGGGCGTCAAGGATCGCCGCCAGCGCCGTTCGAAATACGGCGTCAAGCGTCCGAAGTGATTGGAGAGTTCTGAAGCATGTCCCGTCGCCACGCTGCCGAAAAGCGCGAAATCCTTCCCGATCCCATTTATGGAGATCTGGTCGTCACGAAGTTCGTGAACAACCTGATGATGCACGGCAAGAAGTCCGCCGCCGAACAGATCGTCTACAAGGCGTTCGAGCGGGTGGAGCAGAAGCTGGGTCGCAGCCCGATCGATGTGTTCCACGAGGCGCTGGCCAATTCCCGCCCGCAGCTTGAAGTGCGGTCCCGCCGTGTCGGTGGTGCCACCTATCAGGTGCCGGTCGATGTGCGCACCGAGCGTGCGCAGGCCCTGGCGATCCGCTGGGTCATCGACTCGGCGCGGAAGCGGTCCGAGACCACGATGATGGAGCGTCTGGCAGGTGAGCTGATGGATGCGTCCAGCAGCCGCGGCGGCGCGGTGAAGAAACGTGAAGACACCCATCGGATGGCGGAGGCCAACAAGGCCTTCTCGCACTACCGCTGGTAATTCAGAGCAGGAAAGAGTCCTCCCCATGTCTCGAGTGACGCCCCTCGACCGTTATCGCAACATCGGCATCATGGCCCACATTGATGCCGGCAAGACCACGACGACGGAACGAATCCTTTATTACACCGGCCGGTCACACAAGATCGGTGAGGTGCATGATGGCGCAGCCACCATGGACTGGATGGAGCAGGAGCAGGAGCGCGGAATCACGATCACGTCCGCTGCCACGACCTGTTTCTGGCGCGATCACCGTATCAACATCATCGATACGCCGGGCCATGTGGACTTCACCATCGAGGTGGAGCGTAGCCTCCGTGTGCTCGACGGCGCGGTTGCCGTATTCGACGCCGTCGCCGGTGTCGAGCCGCAGACCGAGACGGTCTGGCGCCAGGCGGACAAGTACCGTGTGCCGCGCATGTGCTTCGTCAACAAGATGGACCGCATGGGTGCCGACTTCTATCGCTGCGTCGAGATGATGGTCGATCGCCTCGGCTGCACCCCGGTGCCGCTGCAGCTGCCGATCGGGTCCGAATCCGATTTCGTCGGTGTTGTTGACCTGATCAACAACCAGGCGATCATCTGGAAGGAAGAGACCCTCGGGGCCGAGTTCGAATTCACCGCCATTCCCGACGATCTGGCCGACAAGGCCGCGGAATACCGCGAAGCGATGATCGAGGCCGCGGTCGAGTTCGACGACGATGCCATGACTGCCTATCTGGAAGGTGTCGAGCCGGAAGCCGACGAGCTTCGTCGCCTGATCCGCAAGGGCGTGATGGCCAGCAAGCTGATCCCAGTGCTGTGTGGTACCGCCTTCAAGAACAAGGGTGTGCAGCCGCTGCTGGATGCCGTTGTCGATTACATGCCTGCGCCCACCGACGTTGCCGACATTCGCGGCTCCAAGGTTGGTGACCCTGACACGGAAGTCGTGCGTCACAGCTCGGACGACGAGCCCTTCTCGGCGCTGGCTTTCAAGATCATGGCCGACCCGTTCGTCGGTTCGCTGACCTTCTGCCGGGTCTATTCCGGTCGCGTCGAGAGCGGCGGTTCCGTGCTGAACTCCGTCAAGGACAAGCGCGAGCGTATCGGGCGCATGCTGATGATGCATGCCAACGACCGCGAGGACGTGAAAGAGGCAATGGCCGGCGACATCATCGCGATCGCGGGCCTGAAGGACACCACGACCGGCGACACCCTGTGTGATCCGCTGCGCCCCGTGGTTCTGGAAGCCATGGAATTCCCCGATCCGGTCATCGAGATCGCGGTCGAGCCCAAGACGAAGGCCGACCACGAGAAGATGGGCCAGGCCCTGGGCCGTCTGGCGCAGGAGGATCCGTCCTTCCGTGTCACGACCGACCACGAGACCGGCCAGACCGTGCTGAAGGGCATGGGCGAGCTGCACCTCGACATCCTGATCGACCGCATGAAGCGTGAGTTCAAGGTTGAGGCGAACATCGGTGCGCCGCAGGTGGCCTATCGCGAGACGCTGACCCGCCAGGCGGAGATCGACTATACCCACAAGAAGCAGACCGGCGGTTCGGGCCAGTTCGCCCGTATCAAGTTGGTGCTGGAGCCGGGTGAGCCGGGTTCGGGCTTCCAGTTCGAGAGCAAGGTCGTCGGCGGTTCGGTGCCCAAGGAATACATTCCGGGCGTCGAGAAGGGGCTGCGCTCCGTGGTCGAATCCGGTGTGCTTGCCGGGTTCCCGATCATCGACGTGCAGGCAACCCTGGTCGATGGCGCCAGCCATGATGTTGACTCCTCGGTTCTCGCGTTCGAGATCGCGGCCCGTGCCGCTTTCCGTGAGGTTGCGCCGAAGGCCGGTGCGAAGCTGCTTGAGCCGATGATGAAGGTCGAAGTGGTGACGCCGGAAGATTTTGTTGGTGACGTCATGGGTGACCTGAACAGCCGACGTGGTCAGGTCACGGGTTCCGAGCCGCGCGGCAACGCAACGGTGATCGGTGCCATGGTGCCGCTGGCCAACATGTTTGGTTACGTGAACACGCTGCGGTCGATGACCCAGGGTCGGGCACAGTTCACCATGCAGTTCGACCACTACGAGCAGGTTCCGCAGAGCGTCTCCGACGAGGTGATCGCGAAGCTGGCCTGATCGGGGCGATACCGATAGCCGGTCTCTCGGGGCCGGAACGAGACTTGAGCAATTATCTGACACCTCTTGAGAGCCGGAGAATAGAGAGATGGCCAAAGAGAAGTTTGAGCGTACGAAGCCGCACTGCAATGTGGGCACGATTGGTCACGTTGACCATGGCAAGACGACGCTGACTGCAGCGATCACGATGGTGCTTGCGGAGACTGGCGGCGCGACGGCGAAGGCGTATGCGGACATTGACGCCGCGCCTGAGGAGAAGGCGCGCGGCATCACGATCTCGACGGCGCATGTCGAGTACGAGACGGCGAACCGCCACTACGCCCACGTCGATTGCCCGGGTCATGCCGACTACGTGAAGAACATGATCACGGGTGCGGCGCAGATGGACGGCGGCATCCTGGTTGTTTCGGCTGCTGACGGCCCGATGCCGCAGACGCGCGAGCACATCCTGCTGGCGCGCCAGGTGGGTGTTCCGGCGCTTGTCGTCTACATGAACAAGGTCGATCAGGTCGACGACGAGGAGCTGCTTGAGCTCGTCGAGCTCGAGATTCGCGAGCTGCTGTCGTCGTATGACTTCCCGGGCGACGACATTCCGATCGTGAAGGGTTCTGCCCTGGCGGCGGTCGAGGGTCGTGACGAGGAGATCGGCAAGAATTCGATCCTGGAACTGATGGCGGCGGTTGACGAATACATCCCGCAGCCGGAGCGTCCGAAGGATCAGGCCTTCCTGATGCCGATCGAGGACGTGTTCTCGATCTCGGGTCGTGGCACGGTTGTTACGGGTCGCGTCGAGCGCGGCGTCGTGAAGGTCGGTGAGGAAGTCGAGATTGTCGGCATCCGGGCGACGAAGAAGTCGACCTGCACGGGCGTCGAGATGTTCCGGAAGCTGCTGGACCAGGGCGAGGCCGGTGACAACATCGGTGCGCTGCTGCGCGGTGTCGGTCGTGAGGATGTGGAGCGTGGCCAGGTTCTGGCCAAGCCGGGTTCGATCACGCCGCACACGAAGTTCCAGGCGGAGGCCTATATCCTGACGAAGGAAGAGGGTGGCCGTCACACGCCGTTCTTCGGCAACTACCGCCCGCAGTTCTACTTCCGCACGACGGATGTGACGGGCGTCATCGAGCTGCCGGAAGGCACGGAGATGGTGATGCCGGGCGACAACATCGCGATGGTGGTGGAGCTGATCAACCCGATCGCGATGGACGAGGGACTGCGCTTCGCCATCCGTGAAGGCGGCCGCACCGTCGGTGCCGGCGTCGTCGCGAAGATCGTCGAGTAACTATTGACCACACCTCGGTGCCGGGCGCTGTGCCCGGCACCGTTGCTGCTTGTTTTGAGGGAAGGGTGACATGGACAGTCAGAATATCCGGATCAGGCTGAAGGCCTTCGATCACCGGGTACTCGACCAGTCGACGAGCGAGATCGTCAACACGGCCAAGCGCACAGGCGCGCAGGTTCGTGGACCCGTCCCGCTGCCGACACGTATCGAGAAATTCACGGTGCTGCGTTCGCCGCACATTGACAAGAAGTCGCGTGAGCAGTTCGAGATTCGGACGCACAAGCGGCTGCTCGACATTGTCGAGCCGACTCCGCAGACGGTGGACGCGCTTATGAAGCTCGACCTCGCTGCCGGTGTCGACGTCGAGATCAAGCTGTAAGGATGGGATTGGACACGATGCGTACCGGTCTTATTGCACGCAAGCTGGGCATGACCCGCGTCTTCGGTGAAGACGGTGGCCATCTGCCAGTGACGGTGCTCCAGATTGACTCCTGCCAGGTGGTGGCTCACCGCACGGCGGAGCGTGATGGCTATCAGGCGCTGCAGCTTGGTGCCGGCACGGCGAAGGTGAAGAACACCATCAAGCCGATGCGCGGTCACTTTGCGAAGGCGCAGGTTGAGCCGAAACAGAAACTGGCGGAATTCCGCGTTGCCGACGATGCTTTCATCGATGTCGGCGCGGAACTGTCGGCGGATCATTTCGTGGACGGCCAGAAGGTCGACGTGGTCGGCACTTCCATCGGCAAGGGCTTTGCCGGTGCGATGAAGCGACACAACTTCTCTGGTCTGCGGGCCAGTCATGGTGTGTCCATCTCGCATCGCAGCCATGGTTCGACGGGCCAGTGCCAGGATCCGGGCAAGGTCTTCAAGGGCAAGAAGATGGCCGGCCACATGGGTGATGCCCGTGTGACGCTGCAGAACCTGAAGGTTGTGCGCACCGACGTGGCGCGCGGCCTGGTGATGGTCGAGGGCGGTGTCCCCGGCGCGAAGGGTTCCTGGGTGCTGATCCGCGATGCGGTGAAGAAGGCACGGCCTGACGCGGCCCCCTATCCCGGTTCTGTCGTTGCCGCTGAGACGGCTGCGGACGACACCACCGCCGAGGATGCGGCCCCGGCCGATGCACCCGCGACGGAAACGGAGGGCGCGTGACCATGCAGACCAAGGTCATCAACCTGGACAACGCCGAAGCCGGTGAGATCGATCTGAATGATTCGATCTTCGGGCTGGAACCGCGCCAGGACCTGCTGCACCGGATGGTGCGGTATCAGCTGGCAAAGCGGCGTGCCGGTACGCACAAGGTGAAGGGGCGTCACGAGATTGCCCGCACCGGCGCGAAGCCCTTCAAGCAGAAGGGTACGGGCCGCGCGCGTCAGGGTTCGTGGAAGGCTCCGCAGCATCGTGGCGGTGGCGTTGCCCACGGCCCGCAGGTGCGCAGCCATGCCCACGACCTGCCGAAGAAGGTGCGTCGTCTGGCCATGCTGCACGCGCTGTCGTCGAAGGCAGCGGGTGAGAAGCTGATCGTTCTTGACCAGGCGGTCATGGACGAGGGCAAGACGAAGATCCTGGCGGCCAAGCTGAAGGCGATGGGGCTGAACTCCGCGCTGATCATCGATGGCACCGACGTGAACGAGAACTTCGTTCGCGCCGCGCGCAACATCCCGCTGATCGACGTGCTGCCTCAGCAGGGCGCCAATGTGTACGACATCCTGCGGCGGGAGCACCTGGTGCTGACCCGTTCCGCGGTCGAGGCACTGGAGGCCCGCCTGTCATGAGCCTGGAACGCTATTACGACATCATTCTCAGCCCGGTGATCACCGAGAAGGCGACGAATGTATCCGAGCACAATCAGGTTGTGTTCCGGGTTGCCAAGGACGCCACCAAGCCGGAGATCAAGGCAGCGATCGAGACGCTGTTCAAGGTTGAGGTCAAGGGTGTCAACACGCTCATCACCAAGGGCAAGACCAAGGTGTTCCGGGGCCGTCGCGGACGTCGCCCGGACGTCAAGAAGGCCGTGGTGACGCTTGTTGATGGCCATTCCATCGATGTGACGACGGGGCTCTGACAGCATGGCACTCAGGAAATTCAATCCGACGACACCGTCGCGGCGTAACCTGGTCCTGGTTGACCGTTCACACCTGCACAAGGGTGATCCGGTCAAGAGCCTGACCGAGGGGTTGACGAAGAAGGGCGGTCGCAACAATACCGGCCGTATCACCGCACGCCGTATCGGTGGCGGCCACAAGCGTCGCTATCGCCTGGTCGATTTCAAGCGTCGCAAGTTCGACGTGGTCGGCACGGTCGAGCGTCTGGAATACGATCCGAACCGGACCGCGTTCATTGCGCTGATCAACTACGAAGACGGTGAGCAGGCCTACATCCTGGCGCCGCAGCGTCTGTCCCCGGGCGACAAGGTCGTTTCCGGTGAGCGTTGCGACATCAAGCCGGGCAATGCGATGCCCCTGCGGAACATGCCGGTGGGTACGGTCATCCACAATGTGGAGCTGAAGCCGGAAAAGGGTGGCCAGATCGCCCGTTCGGCTGGTACGTACGCACAGCTGATCGGCAAGGACTCCGGTTATGCCCAGCTTCGCCTGTCCTCCGGTGAACAGCGGATGGTGCGTGGCGAGTGCATGGCCACTGTCGGCGCGGTCAGCAACCCGGACCAGCAGAATGCGAAGCTCGGCAAGGCCGGTCGCAAGCGCTGGCTCGGCAAGCGCCCCGCAGTTCGCGGTGTCGCCATGAACCCGGTCGATCATCCGCACGGCGGTGGTGAAGGCCGGACCTCCGGTGGTCGCCATCCGGTGACGCCGTGGGGCAAGTCGACGAAGGGTGCCCGGACGCGTTCGAACAAGGGCACCGACAAGTACATCATGCGCAGCCGCCACAAGACGAAGAAGTAGGCATCGTTTGACGATGCCCGGTGCCGTGTCTGGCACCGGTGGCTGGGTGGACGAAATGGGGTGAGGGCCAGGAGCCGTCATTCCGAAAAGAAGGAAGAAGCGAACCGTGGCACGTTCAGTTTGGAAAGGTCCGTTTGTCGACGGATACCTCCTGAGGAAGGCCGAGGCGGCGCACGCGTCAGGGCGGAAGGATGTGATCAAGATCTGGTCGCGCCGCTCCACGATCCTGCCGCAGTTCGTCGGTCTCACGTTCGGCGTCTACAACGGCCAGAAGCACCTGCCGGTGCTGGTGTCGGAAGAGATGGTCGGACACAAGTTCGGCGAGTTCGCGCCGTCCCGCAATTACTTCGGCCACGCCGCCGACAAGAAGGCGAAGAGGAGGTAATCGGGTGGGCAAGGAAGCCAAAGAGCGCAAGCAGGCGGACAACGAGGCCAAGGCCGTCGCCCGTAACCTGCGTGTCAGCCCGCAGAAGCTGAACCTGGTCGCCGGGATGATCCGCGGTCGGCGGGTGGAGGACGCATTGCTGCGTCTGACATTCTCCAACAAGCGCATCTCCGGACCGGTGAAGACCGCGCTGCAGAGCGCGATCGCCAATGCGGAGAACAACCACCAGCTGGACCCCGACGCGCTTGTCGTGAAGGAAGCCTGGGTGGGCAAGGGACTGGTCATGAAGCGGTTCCAGGCGCGCGCCCGTGGCCGCGCCGGTCGTATCGTGAAACCTTTCAGCCATCTCACGATCGTGGTGGCCGAAGTCGAGGAGGCGAACTGATGGGGCAAAAGGTATCCCCGGTCGGGCTCCGGCTCGGCATCAACCGTACGTGGGATTCGCGCTGGTTCGCGGATCGCGGCGAATACGCCACGCTGCTGCATGAGGACATGCGGATGCGGGAGCACCTGTTCGACAAGCTGTCGGGTGCCGGTGTGTCGCGGATCGTCATCGAACGTCCGGCCAAGAAGGCCCGCGTGACCATCCACTCGGCGCGTCCGGGTGTGGTCATCGGCAAGAAGGGCCAGGACATCGAGAAGCTGCGCCGCGAACTTAGCGAGCTGAGCAGCTCCGAGGTGTCGGTGAACATCGTCGAGATCCGCAAGCCGGAACTGGACGCGCGTCTGGTGGCCGAGAACATTGCCCAGCAGCTGGAGCGCCGCGTGGCGTTCCGCCGGGCGATGAAGCGGTCGGTGCAGAATTCGATCCGTCTCGGCGCCCAGGGCATCCGCATCAATTGTGGCGGTCGTCTGGGTGGCGCGGAAATCGCGCGTACGGAGTGGTATCGCGAAGGCCGCGTGCCGCTGCATACGCTGCGTGCCGACATCGACTACGGCGTGGCGACGGCGAAGACCGCCTATGGCGCGATCGGTATCAAGGTCTGGATCTTCAAGGGCGAAATCATGGCCCACGATCCGATGGCCCAGGACAAGCGTGCGCAGGAGCAGCAGAGCTCCGGCGGACGTGGTTGAGGAATCGGGAGCGAGTTAGAAAATGCTGCAACCGAAACGCACCAAGTTCCGCAAGGCCCACAAGGGCCGCATCCATGGCAACGCCAAGGGTGGAACGACGCTGAACTTCGGCGCCTATGGCATGAAGGCCCAGGAGCCGGGACGTATCACGGCACGCCAGATCGAGGCGGCACGTCGTGCCATCACCCGTCACATCAAGCGTGCGGGCCGTGTCTGGATCCGTATCTTCCCGGACGTGCCGGTGTCGAAGAAGCCGACCGAAGTCCGCATGGGTAAGGGCAAGGGCACACCGGAATTCTGGGTTGCCCGTGTCAAGCCGGGCCGGATCATGTTCGAGCTGGACGGTGTCCCGCCCGAGCTGGCCGTCGAGGCCTTCGAGCTGGCGTCTGCCAAGCTGCCCATCGCGACCAAGATGGTCAGCCGTTATCCGGAGGGTAACTGATCATGAGTGTCGAGGAATTTCGCGCCAAGTCCGACGACCAGCTGAAGGACAGCCTGGTCGACCTGAAGAAGGAGCAGTTCAACCTGCGCTTTCGCCGGGCCACCGGGCAGGTCGAGGACACCAGCCGCATCCGGACCATCCGTCGCGACATTGCGCGCGTGAAGACGGTCCTGACCGAACGGGCGAAGGGAGCCTGAGAACATGCCAAAGCGCATCATGCAGGGTGTGGTGGTAAGCGACGCAAACGACAAGACGGTCGTCGTCCGGGTCGAGCGTCGCGTGACCCATCCGCTCTACAAGAAGATCATCCGCATGAGCAAGAAGCTGCATGCGCATGACGCCGATAACCGTTGCAAGGCGGGTGAGACGGTGCGGGTACGTGAGTGCCGGCCGTTTTCGAAGCTCAAGCGTTGGGAAGTCTTGCACGAAGCCGAGTGACCAGCCGGTCACTGGGGTTCAGTTAGCCAAGGACAGGAGTAGTCCATGATTCAGATGCAAACCAACCTGGATGTCGCCGACAATTCCGGCGCCCGCCGGGTGCAGTGCATCAAGGTACTGGGTGGCGCGGCCCGCAAGGTTGCCGGGGTTGGCGATATCATCGTCGTCTCGGTGAAGGATGCGATTCCGCGCGGCCGTGT